>DASUKL010000001.1:0-3191 GCA_036278755.1 Candidatus Limnocylindrales bacterium
CTCGTCGTAGACGGCCCCCTCCCAGAGGGCCTGCCCGACGCCCTGGGCGATGCCGCCGTGGAGCTGGCCGTCGACGATCATGGGGTTGATCTTCTTGCCCACGTCGTCCACGGCCAGGTAGCGGACGAGGTCCACCTGGCCCGTCTCCTGGTCGACCTCCACCACCGCCACGTGGGTACCGAAGGGCCACGTGCAGTTGGGGGTATCGAAGTAGGCCGTCTCGTCGAAGAAGGGCTCCATGCCCTCGGGCAGGTCGAAGCCCAGGTCGGCGGCGAAGGCCAGCTCCTGGATGGTCTTGGCCGTGTCGGGCGAACCGCGGACGAAGTAGCGGTCGGCCTCGACCTCGATGTCGTCCGGCGAAGCTTCGAGGAGATGGGCCGCGAGACGCCGGGCCTTGGCGCGGATCTTCTCTGCCGCCTTGACCGCCGCGGTCCCCCCGACGGCCGCCGTGCGACTGCCGTAGGAGCCGTAGCCGAACGGCGTGCCCTGGGTGTCGGAGTGCTGGACGATGACGTCCTCCACCGGCACCCCCAGCTCGTGGGCCACGATCTGGGCATACGTCGTCTCGTGGCCCTGGCCCTGGGTCTGGCTGCCGGTGGTCACGACGACCTTCCCGGTGAGGTGGACCTTGATGTTGGCCGACTCCCACATGGCCGCGCCCCAGCCCTCGCCGACGGCCCCGATCCACTTGGAGGGAGCCACGCCGCAGACCTCGATATACGTCGAGAGCCCCAGGCCCAGGTACTTGCCCCGAGCCGCGGCCTCCTGCTTGGCCGCGGCCAGGTCGGCGTAGCCGACGGCGGCCAGGGCCTTGTCCAGGGCCGGCTCGTAATCGCCCGAGTCGATGGCGATCTCGGCCCCATTCCAGCTCCTCATCAGGCCGCTGGGGTTGCGGTAGGGAAATGCGTCGGGGGCCAGGAAGTTCCGTCGCCGCAGCTCGGCGGGGTCCATGCCCAGCTCGTCGGCCAGGAGGTCCATGGCCCGTTCGAGGAGGTAGGTGGCCTCCGGCCGGCCGGCGCCGCGGTAGGCGTCGACGAAGACCGTGTTGGTGTAGACGCCGACGACCTCGCAGTAGATGTTGGGGAACTTGTACGGCCCGCCCAGGACGCGGCCGTAGAGGGTCGTGGGCACGCCCGGGCCGATGGTCGAGAGGCGGCCGCCGAGGTTGGCGTAGGTCTTGACCTTGAGGCCGGTCACCACGCCGTCGCGCCCGGAGGCGATCTCGAGGTAGCTGACGTGGTCGCGGCCGTGGGTCGTGGCCTGGTAGTTCTCCCGCCGCGACTCGATGAACTTGACCGGCTTGCCGCCGAGCCGCTTGGAGACGACGGCCACCAGGAGCCACTCGGGGTAGAGGTAGATCTTCGTCCCGAAGGCCCCGCCGATGTCGGGGCTGATGACCCGGATGTGGTTCTCCGGCACGCCCAGGACGAAGGCCGCCATGAGCAGCCGCATGATGTGCGGCGTCTGGCTCGTCAGCCACACCGTGTACTCGTCCGTGCCCGACTCGTACCGGCCGATGGCGCCCCGGACGTCCATGGGGTTGGGGATGAGGCGCTGGTTGACGATGCGCTGGCGGACGACGACCTCGGCCGCCGAGATGGCCGCCTCGGTGCCCTCCTTGTCGCCCACGGCCCACTCGAAGCAGATGTTGTGGGGGGCGTTCTCATGGAGCTGGGGGGCGCCGTCCTGGGTCGCACCCTCGGTATCGACGACGGCCGGCAGCGGCTCCCAATCCACCTCGATGGCCTCCAGGGCATCCATGGCCTGGGCACGGGTCTCGGCCACCACGCAGGCCACGCCCTCCCCGGTCCACTTGACGTCGTCGAGGGCCAGGATGCGGGGCGTGTCGAGGTTGTTCTTGATGGGCCCGTTGGCCCCCCCGGCCGGCCAGGCGCAGGGCAGGGCCGGGAGGTCCTTGAAGTCCTGGCCGGTGAAGACGGCCACGACCCCGGGCATGGCCTGGGCCTTGCTCGTGTCGATGGCCCTGATGCGAGCGTGGGCGTAGGGGCTGCGCAGGACGGCGGCCTCCAGCATGCCGGGCAGGCGGACGTCGTCGAGGTAGGTGCCGGTGCCGGTGATGAAGCGGGCGTCCTCGGTCCGCTTGAGACGGGTCCCCAGGGTGTCGACGACCATGGTCCCCTACCTCCCCTCGCCGCCGGAGGCGGCGTTGTCCGAGGCGGCGGAGGTGGCGCCAGAGGCGGCTCCGTCGCCGGCAGTGGCTGCGGCCCGGAGCTCGGGCGCGGCGGCCCGGATGGCGGCCACGATGTTGTGGTACCCCGTGCAGCGGCAGTAGTTGCCCTCGAGGCCGGCGCGGATCTGCTCATCGCTGGGGTCCGGCGTCTGGGCCAGGAGGTCGACCGCGGTCATGATCATCCCCGGGGTGCAGTAGCCGCACTGGAGGCCATGGTTCTCCCAGAAGGCGTTCTGGAGGGGGTGAAGCTGGCCGTCCGTGGCCAAGCCCTCGATGGTCGCGACGCTGGACCCGTCGGCCTGGACGGCCAGCATCGTGCACGACTTCATGGCCTGGCCGTCGACGAGGACCGTGCAGGCCCCGCACTGGCTGGTGTCGCAACCGACGTGGGTGCCGGTCAGGCCCAGGTCGTCCCGCAGGAGCTCGACGAGCAGCCGTCTGGGCTCCACCTCCACGGTGTGCGCCGTGCCGTTGACGACGAGTGCGACCTGCTCAGCCATATGCGGACACCTCCAGCCCTTGCGCGCGGCGCCGGGGTAAGGTGAGCGTCGCGCTCGGTCCGCGTCCACTGGGTACGCCCATCCATGCTGACACCGGCGCCCACCGGAATCAAGAGCGCCACGGCAGTGGCGTGAGCGGCGCCCAGCGGCGCGCCCGTGGCGCAGCGGCCTGCCCCGATCGGCCGTGGCGTGAGCGGCGCCCAGCGGCGCGGCCGTGGCGCAGCGGCCTGCCCCGATCGGCCGTGGCGTGAGCGGCGCAGCCGTGGCGTGGCCACCGGTCCCCGATCGGCAGTGTCCGGGCCAAACCATAGCGAAAACGCGCTGTTATGCCCGGCCCCGCGCTCGATGAACCCCGCTACAGATGTTTCGAGCCGCTGAAACCACCTATATAGCGGCCATATGACTTGATTCCGGCCCATTTGGCCACGATCGAGGCCCTGAGGCTGGCCAAGATCCGGACCGCGAGGCATAAGGGTCCGATTTCGGATCCATTTGGCCAG
>DASUKL010000002.1:0-5872 GCA_036278755.1 Candidatus Limnocylindrales bacterium
GGCGCGGGCCTTGAGCATCGGCCGGGTCACGGCCTTGATGGCCCAGAAGGCGCCGAAGAGGTTGGTCTCCAGCACCTCGCGCCAGGCCTCCGGAGTCATGCGCATGATGAGGTCGTCGCGGGTGATGCCGGCGTTGTTGACAAGGATGTCGACGCTGCCGAAGGCCTCCAGGGCGGCCTTGACGAGGGCCTCCGCGGCGGCCGGGTCGGTGGCCTCACTCTGGACGGCGATGGCCTGCCGGCCCAGGGCCTGGATGTCGGCCACGGTGGCCTCGGCTGCGTCCTTCCGGCCCCGGTAGCTGAGGCAGATGTCCGCGCCCTGACGGGCGAGGTGGAGGCAGATGGCCCGGCCGATGCCCCGCGACCCGCCGGTGACGACGGCGGGCTTGCCGCTGAGGTCGATCATGCGACCACCTCGACGCCCTGGGTCGGAGCCGCCTCCGCCCCGTCGGCCGCCTTGGACTCGTCGGTCGCCGCGGCCCCGTCGGCCGCCTTGGCCCCGTCGGCCTCCTTGGCGGCGAAGATGGCCCGCAGCTCCGGGGGTGTCGGATCGTCGGCCGTCCAGTCGTTCGGGCGTCGGAGGCCCACGATCGGCTCGATGCCTCGGGCTCGGGCGCCGTGGGCCGGGTCGGCCGTCCAGCGCACGACGCAGGCACCGCTCGTGTAGCCCGCCCCGAAGGCAACGAAGACGATCACGTCGCCGGGCTTGACGCGGCCCGCCTCGACGGCCTCGACGAGGGCCATGGGCACCGAGGCGGCCGAGGTGTTGCCGTAGCGGTCGACGTTGACGTAGACCCGCTCCATGCCGATGCCCAGGCCCTTGGCCACCGACTCGATGATCCGCACGTTGGCCTGGTGGGGCACGAAGAGGGCCACCTCGTCGGGCGCGACGCCGGCCCGCTCGAGGGCCGTGGATACGGTGGAGGCCATCGTCCGGGTGGCGTAGCGGTAGGTCTCGCGGCCGTCCATGCGGACGAAGTGGCCGCGCCGTTCCACGGTCGAGTCGGAGGCCGGGGAGGCGGCCCCGCCGGCCGGTTGGTAGATGTTGTAGGCCCCGGCCGGGTCGGCCGTGAGCTCCAGGCCCAGGAGGCCGCCCTCCGGCTCGTCGGAACGCTGGAGGAGCACCGCTCCGGCCCCGTCGCCGAAGAGGATGCAGGTGCCCCGGTCGTGGTAGTCCATGACCCGGGTGAGCGTCTCGGCCCCGATGACCAGGGCGTTGCGGTACATCCCGCTGGCCACGTAGGCGTGGCCCGCGCTGTAGGCGTAGACGAAGCCCGAACAGACGGCCGCCACGTCCATGGCCGCCGCACCGGCTGCCCCGAGGGCCTCCTTGACGAAGACGGCCGTGGCGGGCAGGGCGTAGTCGGGCGTGCAGGTGCCCACGACGATGACGTCGAGATCGGCCGGGTCGAGCCCGGCCACGGCCAGGGCCCGCCGTCCCGCGCTGGCGGCCAGCGAGGCGGTCGTCTCCTGGGGTCCGGCCACGCGGCGCTCGCGGATGCCCGTCCGGCTCCTGATCCAGTCGTCGCTGGTGTCGACGAGGCGGGCCATGTCGTCGTTGGTCAGGATGCGCGGCGGCACGTACATGCCCCAGCCCTCGACCCGAACGCTGCCGCCTCCGGTGCTTCCCCTCATGGTCGCCTCCCTTCCTTCACGCTGGGGCCACCTCGATGAGGGGCTGCCTGGCCTTGATGAGCTGGCCGTTCTCGGCCACGATCCGGACCACGCGGCCGCGGACGTCGCTCTTGATCTCGTTGAAGAGCTTCATGGCCTCGATGAGGCCGATGACCTGGCCGGCCTGGATCTCGGTCCCGACCTCGACGTAGGCCGCGGCGTCGGGCGAGGGCGAGCCGTAATAGATGCCGGTCAGCGGGGCCAGGACCTGGTGGGACGTGGGCGCCTCCGCCTCGCCGGTCCTGTCGCTCGCGGGGTCCGCGGCACCCGAAGCGCCCGATGCATCAGCGCCCGAGGAGCCAGCGCCCGAGGAGCCTCGAGCGCCCGAGGCGCCAGGGCCCGAGGAGCCTGGAGCGCCCGAGGAGCCAGCGCCCGAGGAGCCTGCTGCGTCGGCGTTCGGCCCCGGGGCGGCCGCCTGAGGGTCGGGCGCGCCCAGCCGTCGCAGGCGGAGCGAGGTGGCCCCGACCTCGACCTCCAGCTCGTCCAGCTCCGAGCCGGCCAGGACGGCCTCCAGGCGGTCGATGAGGGTCAGCAGCTCGTCGTCAGCCATCGCGTCCGTCCCTCGTCTGTCCCGGGTCCCTGCCGGCCGCTCAAGCGTCCCAGCGCCGCAGGACGAGGGCGCTGTTGTGGCCGCCGAAGCCGAAGGCGCTGACCAGGCCCACGTCGATCCGCCGTTCGCGGGCCGTGAGGGGCGTGCAATCGAGCCCCTGGGCCAGGGGGTCCGGGTCGGTCAGGTTGATGGTGGGCGGCACGCAGCCGTCGCGCATGGCCAGCAGCACGGCCACCGTGCCGATGGCCCCGGCGGCACCCAGGGTGTGGCCGATGGCCCCCTTGCTGGCGGTGATGCTGACCCGCGGTGCGGCCTCGCCGAAAAGGTCCCGGAGGGCCACCAGCTCGGCCGCGTCGCCCTCGCCGGTGGAGGTGGCGTGGGCGCTGACGTGGTCCACCTCGTCGGGGCGCAGGGCGGCCTTCTGCAGGGCCCGTGCGGCGGCCCGCCGGGCGCCACTCCCGCCCGGGGCGGGGAGCGTCACGTGGGAGGCGTCGGCCGTGGCGCCGTAGCCGACCAGCTCGGCCAGGATGGGCGCCCCGCGGCGGACGGCATGGCCGGCTTCTTCGAGGATCAGCGTGGCCGCGCCCTCGGCGATGACGAAGCCGTCCCGGCCGCGATCGAAGGGCCGGCTCGCCCCGGCCGGGTCGTCGTTGCGGGTCGAGAGGGCCCGCATGGCCGCGAAGCCGCCGACGATGCCCTCGACGATGGGCGCTTCGGTGCCGCCGGCGATCATGACCTCGGCGTCGCCGCGGCGGATGGTCTCGGCTGCCTCGCCGATGGCGTTACCGCCGCTGGCGCAGGCGCTGACCGTGGCGTACGACGGACCCTGGGCGCCGAAGGCGATGGAGACGTGGCCGGCGGCCATGTTGGCGATGGTCATGGGGATGAAGAAGGGGCTGAGGCGGGCGGGGCCACGCTCGACGTAGGTCCGGATCTCCTCGAAGAGCATGCCGCAGCCGCCCATGCCGGAGGCGATGATCGCGCCGGTCTCCTCCGCGGCGGCGCCTTCGGCCCGTTCCGGCAGGCCGGCCCGCTCGAGGGCCTCGCGGGTGGCCACGAGGGTGAGGTGGACGAAGCGGTCGGTCCGTTTGGCCTCCTTGCGATCGAGGACCACCGAAACGTCGAGGTCGCGGACCTGACCGGCCATCCGGCTGGAGAGCCGCGAGGGGTCGAAGCTGGCGATGGTGTCGATGCCGCAGCGCCCGGCGACGAGCCCCGACCAGAAGGTCTCGACGTCGTTGCCCAGGGGGGTCACGGCGCCTGCGCCGGTGACGACGACGCGACGCCGACCCACCGGGGTGGGGCCGCTCACCGGACGTAGCGCCCCGTGCGGATGGTGGCCGCGCGGTAGACGTCGCCGGGCAGCCCGCGGGCACTGACCTCGTCGGCCACGGGCAGGGGGTCGTAGGCGGCCCGCCGCAGCTCCACGGTGATGGCGGGCCCGGCCGGCTGGGGTGCCGTCACGACGTCGGCGTCGGCGTCGGCGTCGGCGTAGGCGTCGGCGCCGGCGTCGGCGTCGTAGGCGTCGGCGTAGGCGTCCGCGTCTTCGGTGTGTTCGGTCGCGGCGACCCCGACCTCGGGCCTGGCTCCGACCATGGCGTCGGTCTCGGCTGGGGCGTCGGCTTCGGCTGGGGCGTCGGCTTCGGCTGGCGCGTCGGCTTCGGCTGGGGCGTCGGCTTCGGCTGTGGCGCCCGCGTCACCCGGGGTCTCGGTGGGTTCGGGCGCCGGAAGCTCGATCGTCAGCAGGGCCCAGGCAGCGCCTGCGTCGCCGTCGAAGGCGTAGCCGCAGCTGCCCGGGTTACAGACCAGCCGGCGGCCGAACTCGCGCCACTCCGCGACGTGGGTGTGGCCGCAGACGATGACCCGAGCGTCGGTGCGGGTGATGCGCTGGATCGTGACCGATGGGTCGAGGTCCGCCGGGAGGCCGTCGGTCTGGCTGCCGGGCGAGCCGTGACAGGCCAGCACGAGCTGGTCGCCGACCCGGATGCGGCGCTCGGCGGGCAGCTTGCGCAGGTAGTCGAGGTCGGCCGGCGAGAGCTGCTCGTGGGCCCACTCCGCGGCCGCGATCTGGTGGCCGGGCACGACGTCGAGCCAGGGGAAAGCGGCCCCGAAGTCGAGGTCGGCCACCGCGATGTCGGTGTTGCCCTGGATGACATAGGCGCCGGCGGCGTCGAGGGTCCGGATGCGGGCGACGACCTCGGTCGGCCGGGGCCCGTTCATGACGAGGTCGCCGAGGACGGCTATGGCGTCAGGCTTGGCCTTCTCGATGGCCGTGAGGGCGGCATCGAGGGCGGCTACGTTGCCGTGGATGTCGCCGAGGACGGCGATCTTGAAGCGGCCGGCGGGTTCCTTGCCGCTGACGGCTCGGGCTGCTCGGGCTCCCCGGGCTCGGGTCGGGCTCATGGGTCGTCAGTGCTCCTTGTCGGTCATCGCAGGGTGCCTTTTGTGGTGGGTCATCGCAGGGTGACTTTGTGGTGGGTCATCGCAGGGTGCCTTTTGTGGTGGGTCATCGCAGGGTGCCTTCGGGCGGGATGATGAAGCTGAGCAGCGCCTCGCAGGCCGTCTCGCCATCGACGCTGGCGACCCCACGGCCCTTGCCGAACCGGCGGCCCAGCTTCTCCATCGTGATCTCGAGCCGCAGCGTGTCGCCGGGCGTGACGAGGCGCTTGAAGCGGCAGTCCTCGATGCCCGCGAACAGCCCGATCCGATCGCCGAAGCCGGGCTGCTTGGCCACGTAGATGGCCATGGTCTGGGCCAGGGCCTCGACCTGGAGCACGCCGGGCATCACCGGCAGGTCCGGGAAGTGGCCGTGGAAGAACCACTCCGTGGCGGTGACGGCCTTCTGGCCCACGATACGCTGGGCTTCGGGGTCGTAGGCCACGATCCGATCGACCAGCAGGAAGGGCCACCGATGCGGGATGAGCGCGGCGATCTCGGCCGTGGTGTGCACGATCGGGGACCCTGAGGCAGACGTATCAGTCATCCGGGGCTCCTGTGGCTCCGGATCCTGTGGCTCCGGATCCTGGGGCTCTGGGGGCTCCCCGGGCCTCTGGGGCTCCTGGGGCCCCGGATCCGGGTTCAGGCGACTGATGCCCCCTCGGATCCGCGGCGATGCCGTTCGAGACGGTCCTGTTTGCGGACAGCAAATGGACTCGGGCGATCGCCGGCGCCGAGGGACCTGGGGCGGCGTTCGAGACGGTCCTGTTTGCTAGCAGCGAATAGGACGGCCCGTAAACGGACCGGCCCGGGTGCCGCGAGGCGGATCGCGCCGTCGTGTTTGCGGGCAGCAAATGGGACGGGGAAGAACGAGCCACGGGCGAAGAACGGGCGACGGGCGAGGAAGCGGCTACGGACGAGGAGCAGGCCACGGACGCGGAAGAAGCCACGGGCAAAGAACGGGCGACGGACGCGGAGCGGGCCACGGACGCGGAAGAAGCCACGGGCAAAGAACGAGCGACGGACGCGGAAGCGGCTACGGACGAGGAGCGAGCCACGGACGAGGAGCGAGCCACGGACGACGAGCGGGCCACGGACGCGGGAGCGGCCACGGACGCGGAAGCGGCCACGGACGCGGAAGCGGCCACGGACGAAGAACGAGCCCCGGACGAAGAACGAGCCACGGCCATCAGCGGGCGGCCACGGCGACGAA
>DASUKL010000003.1:0-15686 GCA_036278755.1 Candidatus Limnocylindrales bacterium
CGAGGGCAAGATCGGCCGCTCGGGCGCCGGCCTCACCCTGGACCTCGAGCCCACGGAGGACATCCTGGCCGAGGCCTCGGCCGTGGCCCATGAGGGTCTGCACCCGCGACCGGTCATCGTCGGCTTCGCGGCCGAGACCGGCTCGCTGGAGCGGGCGACGGAGAAGGCCGCTCGCAAGCGGGTCGACCTCCTCGTCGCCAACGACGTCGCCGCCGAGGGCTCCGGCTTCGGCTCGGAGACCAACCAGGTCACGCTGATCGTCCCCGGTCACGATCCCGAGCCCTGGCCGCTCCTCACCAAGCGCCAGGTCGCCGATCGCCTCCTGGACCGGGTCGCCACCCTGCTCGACGCCCGCTAGGAAGGGGCCCGCCCGTCACGCTCAGACAGGACCGCCGACGGGCTGGATGAGGTAGCCGGCGATGAGGCCGGCCAGCGCCCCGGCGGCGTAGGCCAGCTGGACGGACCTCTGGCCCGGCCCGTCCAGGCGGCGAGCAGCGACGAGGACGAGGGCGGCCACGACCGCCACGCTGAGCGCCACCAGGGCGGCGAAGAAGACCCCCATGGCCAACATGGACGCCGTCGCTCCGGGCTGTGGCCGCATGACGAACCACCAGCCGAGCACGGCCCCTCGACGACCGCCAGCGCCGCGATCCGTACCACGACCCTAGCGCCCTCCGTCCCGTGCGCCCGAACCGACGTCGCCATCGCGTCCTCCCGGGCCCGGCCCTAGGCGGCCGAGCCGAACCGCTCCAGGATACGGTCCGTGTCCAGGTGCTCCCGGACGAGGCTGCGGATGAGCTCGATCTTGTCGTGGTCGGCCGGATGCGTCTTGACCAGCAGGTCGTGGACCCGCGAGGCGGCCGCGTACGTGTCGTCCTCGACGGCGAAGACGAAGAGATCGGCCAGGCGGATGGCGTCGAGGACCCGGGCCGGCGGGCGGTAGCCGCCGGTCAGGACGATGCCGGCCAGGCGGCTCGGGTCGGCGGGCGCGGCCTGTCGACCTCCCGAGGCCCGACCCACGAGCGTCACCGTGACCGTGGCCTGGATGATGTCGTCACGGTCGCCGGCCACGATCAGCAGGGATCCGGGCGTGACCCAGTCGAGGACGTGGGCCGGCTGCATGGCCCCGATGGCCACATGCTCGATGACTCGGCCGAGATCGGGCCCGGGATGGAGGACCTCGCCCGCCATCTGGTCGGCCAGCATGCCCAGGGTCGGGTTGGAGAGGAGCGGCCGATAGGGCAGGACGCCCAGCAGCTCGATGCCGTGGCTGGCCAGCCCGCGCTCCAGGATGGTGGCCAGGCTGGGGTGGGCGTCGCTGTCGACCTTGTTGACCACCGCCCCCACGACCGGCACCCCCTCGCGCTCGAAGAGGGCCCGATTGAGCACGATCTCATCGATCGGACGACCGACCCCCGCCTCGCTGACGATGAGCACCGGCGCCCCCAGCATGCGGGCCACCTGGGCGTTCGAGAGGTCGATCACCGAGCCGACCCCGGCGTGCCCCGTGCCCTCGACGAGGACCCAGTCCCGGCCGGCCGAGATCCCGGTGTGGGCCTCGCGGACCTGGGCGGCGAGGTCCTCGACGACCTCGCCGTTGATGTAGGCCTTGGTGAAACCTCGGGGGATGTGGACGGGGCTGATCGCGGACAGCGGGTCGGGCAGGCCGAAGACGCTCTTCATGAGGATGGCGTCCTCGTCGGCCGGCACGCCGTCCACGACGGCGTAGCGCTGGCCGACGGGCTTGATGAAGCCGGTCGGCAGGCCGCGCTCGAAGAGCCCGGAGAGCAGTCCCAGGGAGACGGTGGTCTTGCCCCGGTTCATGCCGGTCGCGGCGAGGTACAGCTGACGCACGGGCCTACGCTACCCGAGACGAGCCCCGACCTTTGGCGGGAGGCGGCTGGTCAGCCCCTCGGCTCGCGGCGCCAGGTCGTGCTCGTGCCCGCCAGGCGGAAGCCGGCCCGCTCGTAGAGGCCGCAGGCCGCCTCGCTCCGGCAGCTGACCTTGATGCGTCCGATTCCGCGCCCTGCCAACCGCTCGAGCCCTTCAGTCACCAGGGCCAGGCCCAGGCCGCGCCGCAGATGGGCCTCCTCCACCCGCACCGGCTCCACCAGCCCGACGCCCGTGCGCCGGTCGGCCCAGAAGAGGGCGTAACCGGCCACGGCGCCGTCGGGGGCGAGCATGGCCAGGTCGAGCCGCGGGTCGTAGAGCGAGCACTGGGCCAGGCGGTCGGCCACGCCCTCGCCGTTCCGGACCCGCAGGGGATGCGGACGGGCGGCGTCCGCGACGCGGTCCACGAGCCGGAACCCCTCGGCCACGGCCGCGACCGGCGCCCGGTCCGCGGCCGCGAGCCAGTACGTCCGGTCCCCTGCCCCGGTGTTCGCGGATCCGGATGCGGCCAGCAGCGCCGCGAGCGCCACGTCATCGTCACGGGCCAGGACCTCGATCGGCTCGGGCGGCAGCTCGGCCATGAGCTCCTGGGCTCGGCGCCAGACATCGGCCAGGCGGACGTCGTCCCCGGCCGCGCTCGAGCCCGCCGGCCGTGGCAGGACGATCGGATCGCAGGACCAGGTCCCCGACCAGTCGGTCAGGATGACGGCCGCGACCGGCCCCTCATCGTCGAGCCAGAAGCACTGCTCCAGCGTGTCGGAGCGGCGGGGCAGCCGCCACCACCACTGGAGGTCGGCCGCTTCCCATTGGCCGGCCTCGGGGTCGGCCAGGCGGACGCGCTGGAGGAGGCGCGTGGTGAGGGTCAGGGCCTCCAGCCCGGCGGCCCGGACCTCAGGCATCGTGAGACCCGCTCAGGCCCGTTCGGCGCGCGGTGCGGCCTTGCGTTCGATGAGGGCTACGGCGTCCTTGAGACGGGTGAGGGTCTCGGGATCGATCGCATCGCCGTCGGTGTGCGGCCCGAGGCGCTCCAGGAGGTCGGCGATGAGGCCGAAGAAGACCGGCGCGTCGGCCTGGAAGAACTGCGGCTCGTTGTTGTAGCGGACCAGCGTGAGGCGGCCCTGGAGGACCCGCCGATCGTCGACGTGGGCCACCTGGGTGGCGAAGTTGTGGCCCTGGATGCCGTCGGGGTTGTTGAGGAAGTTGAGGGCGTTGTCGATGGCCAGCCCGAACCGCGCCCGCCAGGCCACCAGGCGCTCGTGCACCTCGGCCGGGATGCGGACCTCGGCCACCTCGTCGAAGACGTCGGGGGCGACCGTGAGGAGTCCGATGAGGGTCGAGCCGGGCCGGGCCCCGAGCATGACCTGCAGGCTTCGCTCGAGGGTGAAGACCTCGGAATCGAAGCGGGGGCTGGTGATGACGTCGGTCAGGAGATCCTCGACGTTGTCCAGCACGCCGGCCTCGGTGAGGGCGTTGGAGAGCTGGAGGATCTCCTCCTTGAACAGGAACTTCTCTTCGTGATCGAGCATGCGGGCGGATGGTAGCATCCGGCCGATGGCAGCCCGGCTCGGTTCGGCGCGCCCGGCGCACCCGGCGCGCGTGGTGCTGGCGCTGTTCCTGGCCTCCCTCGCCGTCCGGCTCGTCGTCTTCGCCCTGACCCCCTTCCCGGCCTATCCGGACGCCGAGTACTACACCTCCGTGGCCCGCCAGATCGCCGCCGGCCAGGGCGCCGTGGTGCCCTACGTCTGGGCCTTCGTCGACGTGGGCGGGGCGGTGCCCGCTGCGGCCTCCCTGCCCATCCCCGCCTTCGGCCACTGGATGCCCCTGGCCTCGTTCGTCCAGGTCCCCTTCCTCTGGCTCCTGGGGCCCACCGACCTGGCGGCCGCCCTCCCCTTCCTGCTCCTCTCGGCCCTCCTGGCGCCGTTCACCTACCTCCTGGGCCGCGACCTCCTGCCCGACCATCCGGCCACCGGCCTGGCCGGCGCCCTGGCCGTCGTCCCGGCCGCCAGCGGCTACCTCTCCCAGCCGGACAACTACGCCCTCTACGGGCTCCTCGGCGCCGGCGCCTTGTGGCTCACGGCGCGGGCCATCAGCGGGCGCTCGGGTCGGCCGGTCGGGGCCCTGTTCGTCGCGGGCCTGCTCGCGGGCCTGGGGTTCCTCGCTCGGACGGACGGCTTCCTCCTCGCGGGCGCGATCGGGTTGAGCGTCATCAGCACGCGGAGGCGGGCCCGGGGGCTGGGCGGGCTGCTCGCCGCGGCCATCGGCTGCCTCGTCCTCGTGGTGCCCTGGGAGTCTCGCAACCTGGCCGTCTTCGGGACGTTCTCCGAGTCGGCCGCCTCAGGCCGGGTCCTCTTCATCCGCGACTTCGCCGAGCACTTCGGGGCGGACGGTCGGCTGACCATCGACCATCTCCTCTCGCGGGGCCTGCCGGCCCTCCTCTGGTCGCGGGTCGTGGCCCTGGCCTCGTTCGCCGCCATGGCCGTGGCCGGGCTGCTGGCCGCGGTCCAGCTGCCACCGGCCCTCGCTGGGGCCTGGTCGCTGCGGCGGCGGGCCCAGCTGGCGCCCTTCGCCTGGTGGGGCCTCCTCTTCGCCCTGTGGTCGATCCTCGTCGTGCCGGCGCCCTTCATCACCACCGGCAACTTCATGCATTCGGCCCTCGTCCTGCTGCCGCTGGCCTGCCTCTGCGCCGCCCTGGGCATCGAGGACCTGGTGCGCTGGCTGGGTGCGCGGCGGAGCTGGTCGGTCGGCAGCCTGCCCGGACGGACCCGCTTCTGGGGTCGGGCGCTGGTCCTGCTGACCTTCGTGGCGGCCTTGGTCTCGACGCTCGACCAGGCCGTGGGCTGGAACGCCAGCCACGCCCTGGCCCGCCAGGCCTCGACCTGGCTGGAGGTCCATGCCGCACCGGGGACGCGGGTCATGAGCGTCGATCCGGGGGCCCTCTACCTGGCCGGCGGCTGGCCCGGCGTCCAGACGCCCGCGTCGCCCCTGCCGACGATCGAGCGCGCAGCCGAGGCCTACGGCGTGCGCTATCTCGTCCTGCAGTCCGATTCCGTGGTCGCGGCCCTGCAGCCGGTCCTGCGGGCCGACACGCGGCCGAGCTGGCTGGGGCCGGCGGTCTTCAGCGTCCCGGCTGCCTCAGCGGCCGATGGGGCCGACACGTCCGACACGTCCGACGGGTCCGACGGGTCCGACGGGCGGGGCGCGGGCGGCGAGTCCCAGGACACCCAGGCGCCGCCGCGGCTGGCGATCTACCCCGTCCTCGGTCCATAGCTGGCCCGCCGGCCGGTGGAGCCTAAGGGTAGAGGCCGCGGAGGGCGGTGGCGGAGGCGACCCGATCGACCGCCAGGAGGTAGGCCCCCGTGCGCATGTCGGTCTCGTTGGAGGTGGCCAGCTCGTAGGTCTCGTCGAAGGCGCGGTGCATGATCTCGCCCAGCTTGCTGTTCACGACCTCCTCGCTCCAGTGGTCGCGGTTGAGGTCCTGGACCCACTCGAAGTAGCTGACCGTCACGCCGCCGGCGTTGCACAGCACGTCGGGGATGAGGAACACGCCGCGCTCGTGGAGGCGGGTGTCGGCTTCGGGCGTGGTCGGCCCGTTGGCCGCCTCGGCCACCATGCGGGCCTTGATGCGGTCGACGTTGGCGGCCGTGATCTGCCCCTCCAGGGCCGCGGGGATGAGGATGTCGCAGTCGGTCTCCAGCAGCTCGGCGTTGCTGATGGGCCGAGCGCCTTCGAATCCGGCCAGGGCCCCGGTCCGCCCCTTCCAGGCCAGGACCGCCTCGAGGTCGAGGCCGTCGGGCGCGTGGATGCCGCCGCCCGAGTCCGAGACGGCCACGACCGTGGCCCCGACGCCGGCCATGAGCCGGGCGGCGATCGAGCCGGCGTTGCCGAAGCCCTGGATGGCCACCCGGGTCCGGCGCAGGTCGAGGCCCAGGCGGTCCGCCGCACGCTCGATGCAGAAGAGCGTGCCGCGGGCCGTGGCCTCATTGCGGCCCTCCGAGCCACCCAGGCTGATGGGCTTGCCGGTCACGACCCCAGGCACCGTGTAGCCGACGTGCATCGAGTAGGTGTCCATGATCCAGGCCATGGTCTGGGCGTTGGTGTTGACGTCAGGGGCGGGGATGTCCCGCTCCGGCCCGATGAGGATGCTGATCTCCGTCGCATAGCGACGGGTCAGGCCCTCCAGCTCGCGCTGGCTGAGGCGCTTGGGATCGACGATGACCCCGCCCTTGCCACCGCCGAAGGGGATGCCCACCACGGCGCACTTCCAGGTCATCCACATGGCCAGCGCCTTCACCTCGTCGAGGGAGACGTTCTGGTGGTAGCGGATGCCGCCCTTCGACGGTCCGCGGCCCAGGTTGTGTTGGACCCGAAAGCCCGTGAAGACCTGCACGGACCCGTCGTCCATGTGGACCGGGAAGTGGACGGTCAGCTCCCGCCGCGGCTCCCGCAGCACGGCCCGCAGCCCTGGGTCGAGACCCAGACGGTCAGCTGCCAGGTCGAACTGGTGCTGCGCGACCTGCCAGGGATTCGGTGCGGTCGTGGTCAGTGGCTGTGTGGCCATGGGGTTCGGTCCTCCGCCTGCGTGCGCACGAGGTCGATGGCCCGAACTTCGGGACCCTGCCGGAAGACGTGGACGGCGGTCAGCGGCCCGGAGTCGGCGGCGCCGACTATACGCCCCGCCTAGGGGTACAGGCCACGCATGGCCGTCGCTTCGGCCACCCGATCCACGGCCAGCAGATAGGCCGCCGTGCGCATGTCCACGCTGGCCTTGCGGTGCATGGCGTAGACCTCCTCGAAGGAGTGGTACATGATGCTCTTGAGCTTGCCGTTGATGGTGGCCTCGTCCCAGTGGTCGCGGTTGAGGTCCTGGACCCACTCGAAGTAGCTGACCGTCACGCCGCCGGCGTTGCACAGCACGTCGGGGATGAGGAAGACCCCCTTGTCGGCCAGGATGCGGTCGGCCTCGGGGGTCGTGGGCCCGTTGGCCGCTTCGGCCACGATGGCGGCCTGGATGCGGTGCGCATTGCGGTCGGTGATCTGGTTCTCCAGGGCGGCCGGGACGAGGATGTCGCAGTCCATCTCCAGGAGGCCGGCCGGATCCACCGCCTTCGTCCCCGGCAGATCCTTGATCGTGCCGTGCTCGCCGGCCCAGGCCAGGGCCCGCTCGACATCGATCCCGGACTCGCTGGCCACGGCCCCGAAGGCGTCACCGATGGCGATCAGCTTGACCCCATGGTGGCGGATCGAGTCGGCGAAGAACGAGCCCACATTGCCGAAGCCCTGGAGGATGACCCGCTTGCCCTCCAGCCGCTCGTTTCGGGCGGCCGCGGCGGCCTCCAGGCAGAACGTCACCCCCCGGCCGGTGGCCTCGCGCCGGCCCTCGGAGCCGCCCAGGGCGATGGGCTTGCCGGTGACCACGCCGGGCACGGTGTAGCCGACGTGCATCGAGTAGGTGTCCATGATCCAGGCCATGGTCTGGGCGTTGGTGTTCACGTCCGGCGCCGGGATGTCGCGGTCGGGGCCGATGAGGATGCTGATCTCGGTCGTGAAGCGGCGGGTCAGGCCTTCGACCTCCCGCGGGCTCAACTGGGTCGGGTCGACGATGACCCCGCCCTTGCCGCCGCCGTAGGGGATGCCCACCACGGCGCACTTCCAGGTCATCCACATGGCCAGGGCCTTGACCTCGTCCAGGCTCACGTTCTGGTGGTAGCGGATGCCGCCCTTGGCCGGACCGCGGCCCAGGTTGTGCTGGACGCGATACCCGGTGAAGACCTGCACGGACCCGTCGTCCATGTGGACCGGGAAATGGACGGTCAGCTCCCGCCGCGGCTCCCGCAGCACCTGCCGCAAGCCCTGGTCCAGGTTGAGCCGGTCGGCCGCCAGGTCGAACTGCTGCTGGGCGATGTGCCAGGGATTGAGCGACGCGGGTGCCTGCTCGGTGGTCATCTCGGGGGGAACCTCCTCAGATACGCTCGAAGGCCATGGCCACCGAGCCCCCGCCGCCCAGGCAGAGGGTCGCCAGCCCGTACCGGCCCTCACGCCGGCGCAGCTCGTACAGCAGGGTGGCCACGATCCGCGCCCCGCTGGCGCCGATGGGGTGGCCGAGGGCGATGGCCCCGCCGTTGACGTTGACCTTCGACCAGTCGAAGCCGAGCTCGCGCCCGTCGGCCAGGGTCTGAGCAGCGAAGGCCTCGTTGATCTCGATGAGGTCGAAGGCCTCGAGCGGCAGCTCGATCCGATCCAGCAGCTTGCGCACGCCGGCCACGGGGGCCAGGAAGAGCCACTTCGGCTCGACCTCGGCCTGGGCGTAGCCCACGATGCGAGCCAGGGGCTTGAGGCCCAGGCGCTCCACCGTCCGCTCGCTGGCCACGACCGTGGCCGCGGCCCCATCGGTGATGCCCGGGGCGTTGCCGGCGGTCACCGAGCCCTGGCCATCAGCCGGCCGCTCGTCGGCCTCGGCGGGCAGGGCGAAGGCCGGCTTCAGGCGGGCCAGCGCTTCGGGGCTCGTGTCGCGGCGAGGCGCCTCGTCGGTCGTGAAGAGGACCTCTTCCTTGCCCCGCCGGATCGGGACGGGCACGATCTCGTCGGCGAAGCGGCCGGCATCGATGGCCGCCACGGCCCGTCGCTGGCTCTCCACGGCGAAGGCGTCCTGGTCCCCTCGGCTGACCCCGGCTCGGGCCGCCACGCGCTCGGCGTGAGTGCCCATGTGGCAGTCCTCGATGGCGCACCACAGGCCGTCCTCGACCGTGCTGTCCACCAGCTCCCCGTTGCCCAGGCGGTAGCCGAAGCGGGCCCGCGGCAGGAGGTAGGGGCCCTGATCCATGTTCTCCATGCCCCCGGCTACGACGACCTCGGCGTCGCCGGCCCGGATCTCGCTGGCCCCCAGCATGATGGCCTTCAGGCCGGAGCCACAGACGCGATTGATGGTCGTGGCGCTCGTGGTCGGGGCGAGCCCGGCGGCCAGCGCGGCCTGGCGGGCCGGCGCCTGCCCGGCCCCGGCCTGGATGACCTGGCCCATGAGGACGTCGTCGACGCCGTCCCTGGGCACGCCAGCCCGCTCGACGGCGGCACGGATGGCGATACCGCCCAGGGCCGTGGCCGGCACGTCGGCCAGGCTGCCGCCGAACTTGCCGATCGGCGTCCGAGCCGCGCTGACGAGGAAGACATCGCCGTGAGAAGCGTTCATGCCTCCAATCTACCCTCCGGCTGCGGGAGTGGCTCGCGGCGAGCGGCGCACGAAGCAGGACCAGCCCAGCGGCCGACCGATGCCGCTCTCCGGCCGGAGGTCCATGCGGAACTCGCGCAGGCGGACGATCTCGAAGATCCGTCCCAGCTCACCGCGGAGCTCGGCCTCGCTGACCACCGGCGGGCCGCTCCTCGGCTCGCGCGCGTTGCCGGTCAGGAAGAGGCCCTCGGTCCCCGGTCGGAGGAGGCCTTCGACCGTGGCCAGGAAGCGATCCACGTCGAACTGACGGGCGGCGTGGTAGCAGCCCCGGTCGAAGACGAAGTCGTAGGGACCACCAAGCTCGGCCGGCGGATCGAGCAGGTCGGCCAGCACGAAGCGGACCGAGGCCCCCGCCTCGGCCGCCCGCGCCCGGGCCATGGCCACCGCGCTCGGGGCGATGTCGAGGCCGGTGACCCGGAAGCCGGCCGCGGCCAGCCAGACGGCGTTCGTGCCGCTGCCGCAGCCGAGCTCGATGGCCGCCCCGGGCCGGACGTGCTGCTCGCGCAGGACGCGGATCAGCTCGGTCGAGGGCCGGCCGGTGTCCCAGGGCGCTTGCCCGCTCCGGTACACGGCGTCCCAGGATGCGGCATCGTGTGTCGGCGCCAGCGGCGCGGGAGCCGGGTCTCGCCGCTCGGCGGCCCGGTCCGGCGGCTCGGCGGCCCGGTCCGGTGGTCCCGTCTCCGAGTCCCGCGGCTCAGTCACGGGCCCGGGCCAGGACCTGCTGGGCCACGATCTCGCGGTGGATCTGGTTCGTGCCCTCGTAGATCTGGGCCCCCTTGGCGTCGCGCATGAGCCGCTCCACCCCGGTGTCCACGGCGTAGCCGCTGGCCCCGAACAGCTGTACGGCGTCCGTGGCCACGGCCATGGCCGCGTCCGAGGCCGTCCACTTGGCCAGCGACGAGGCCTCGGCGATCGGTTCACCCTGGTCCCGCGCCTCCGCGGCGCGCCTGGTCAGGGCCCGGGCTGCGGCGACCCGCTGGGCCATCTCGGCTAGCATGAAGCGCAGGCCGCCGTGGGCCGTCAGGGGCTGCCCGAAGGCCTGACGCTCGGTCATATAGCGGGCCGCGGCATCCAATCCGGCTCGGGCCAGACCGGTGCAGGCGGCGGCGATGGAGATGCGGCCCTCGCCCAGGGCCGAGAGCGCGATGCGATAGCCCTCCCCTTCCGCACCCAATCGGTCGGCGGCCGGCACCTCGGCGCCATCGAAGATGAGCTCCGCGGCCGGGCAGGCCCGGATGCCCATCTTGTGCTCGCGCCGGCCGAAGCGGAAGCCCGGCGTGTCGCGCTCGACGAGGAAGGCCGTGATGCCGGCCTTGCCCAGCTCCGGGTCGAGGGTCGCGAAGACGAGGTAGCGCTCGGCTTCGGGGGCGTTCGAGATCCAGATCTTCGAGCCCTGGAGGCGGTAGGCCTCGGGTGCGTCAGCCGGCCCGATCCGCTCGGCTCGGGTGCGCAGGGCCGCCGCGTCGGAGCCGGCGTGGGGCTCGGTCAAGGCGAAGGCACCCAGGGCCTCCCCGCTCAGCATGGCCGGCAGCCAGCGCTGCTGCTGCTCGGCCGTGCCGAAGGCCGCCACGGGCAGTTGGGAGAGGACGTGGACGCTGAGGCTGACGGCCAGGGCCATGTCGGCCGCGGCGATCTCCTCCAGGACCACCGTCCAGGCCCGATAGCTGAGGCCGGCCCCGCCCGCCGCCTCGGGCACCGCCGCGGCGGTGAAGCCGAGCTCGCCCAGGCGGGCGAAGAGGGACCGATCGAAGGAGGCCGCCTCGTCCCGGGCCACGGCCCCCGGCGCGACCTCGCGCCGGGCGAAGTCGGCGGCAGTCTCCTGGAGGAGGCGTTCTTCGGCGTCGAGCGAACCGTCGGCCGCGATCACACGGGTAGGATACGGCCGTGCCGGACACCGCGATCGCCCCTAACCTGCTTGACGAGGCGCGGCTGCGGACCCTCTTCGACAACCTGCCCGAAGCCCTGGCCGTGCTCGACACCGAAGGCCGGATCCTGGACATCAACCCGGCCGGCAGCGCCCTGTTCGGCCACTCCCGGGAGGCCCTCCTGGGGATGAACGCGCGGGCCCTGTCCACCGACGCGGCCCGGCTCGACGAGGAGCGCATCGGCGAGATCATCGGATCTCGCGGTTGGTTCACCACGCCCTTCACCGGCCTGCGGGCGGACGGGACCACGTTCCCCCTCGAGACGACCCTGACCTTCGGCACCATCGGCGGGCGGGACGTGATCTTCTGCCTCGTCCGCGACATGAGCGCGCCCTACCGGTTGAACGCCGACATCGTGCGGCTCTCCGGCCTGGCCCGCCTCCACGAGGCCGGCCGCGACCTGCGCCAGGTGGCCCGCGAGGCGGTGGGCATCTCCCGACGGGCCCTGGGGGCGGACCAGGGAGCCGTGGGCCGGGTGCGCCGCGATGGGCATCTCGATTGGCTGGCCCAGCACGGCATGGAGGCCATGGAGTCGGCCATCAACCACCGTCGCGACCTGGAGGCCATCCCGGCCGTGGCCGGGGCCTTGGCCGACGGCCGGCCGGTGTTCGTCGATCGGCGGCTGCCCGAGTTCCGGCCCGGCCCCCATCGCGAGTTCATGGAGTCTCTCGGCACGGTGGCCTACGCCTTCATCCCGGTCAAGGCCGGGGACGACCTGACCGGGGCCCTGACCCTCCTGTGGTCGCATGAGCCGCCCGAGCTGGTGCGCAACAAGATGGTCCTCGAGACCGTCGGCCGGCTGGTCGGCATGGCCCTTGCCAATACGATGCTGCGCGACACGCTGCTGGCTCGCTCCAAGGCCCTCGACGAATCCGAAGCTCGCTACCGGACGCTCTTCTACGAGGCCCCCGAAGCCCTCCTCTTCGAGACCCCTGATGGGCACGTGGTGGACGCCAACCGGGCCGCGGAGCGGCTCTACGGCCACCCTCGCGACCAGCTCCTGGGCATGTCCGTGGACCAGTTGACGCTGATGACCGCCGAGCAGCGCCAGCGCCGGGCGGAGGTCGTGGCGGCCAACGGCCGGGGCGTCTTCCGCGGGGTGGGCATGCGGGCCGACGGGTCCACCTACCCCGAGGAGCTGGAGGTGGCTCTCACCCAGCTGGCCGGCCAGGACCACTACCTGGTCCAGGTCCGTGACCTGTCGGAGGAGCAGCGCCTCCAGGCGGAGCTCCTCCAGGCCCAGAAGATGGAGGCCTTGGGCCACCTGGTCTCGGGCGTGGCCCATGAGCTGAACAACCCGCTCAGCGCCATCGTCGCCTTCAGCCAGCTCATCCGCCGCAACCAGGGCCTGGCCGAGGACCTCCGCCACGACGCCGACATGCTCGTCCAGGAGGCGGACCGGACCCGCCGCATCGTCCAGAACCTCCTCGACTTCGCCCGCCAGCGACCCCCCGAACGACGGGCAACCGACGTCCACGACCTCGTCGAGCGGACGCTCCAGTTGCACTCCTTCGCCCTGGGCGCGAACCGCATCGCCGTCGAGCTCGACGTGCCGACGAGCCTGCCGCCCATCGACGTGGATCCCAACCAGGCCCAGCAGGTGCTGCTGAACCTGACCCTCAACGCCATCCAGGCCCTGGCCGAACGGGGCGGCCCCGGCCGCCTCTTCGTCACGGCCACCCGGGTGCCGGCCTCGGAGCCCGGTCACGAGCTGGTCCGCATCACGGTCGGCGACGACGGGCTGGGCGTGCCGGAGGCCCAGCGGGCCGACATCTTCACCCCGTTCTTCACCACCAAGCCCGTGGGCCAGGGCACTGGCCTGGGCCTGCCGGTCAGCTTCGGCATCGTGGCCGCCCATGGCGGGCGGCTGTGGTTCGAGCCCCGGGCGGGCGGCGGCAGCGACTTCCATGTCGAGCTGCCGGCGGCGGTCCGACGGGCCTCCGATCCGGGCGCGGGCCGGGGCCGCCGGCGCCGCTCACGGCCCACGGCCGGGGGCACGGTCCTCGTCATCGATGACGAGCCGGCCATCCGCGCCTTCCTGGCCCGGACGCTGCTGGAGGCGGGCCACGGGGTCATCGCCGCGGCCAGCGGGGCGGAGGCCCTGGAGCAGATCCGGGGGCGTCGCGTGGACGCGGTCCTCCTCGACCACCGGCTCGTGGGCATGGACGGCCTGGAGGCCTTCGAGCGGCTGCGGCGGCTGCGGCCACGCCTCGCCCGACGGACGATCCTCATGAGCGGCGACGTCTTCGACGGCGCGCTGCGCTCCTTCGCCGAGGCCAACGGTCTGCATCTGCTGGCCAAGCCCTTCGACCTCGACACGGTCGAGACGACGATCAGGCAGGCCCTTGACGGCCGACCCGCCGGCCTCGGCGCTCAGTCCCCGCGCGGGTAGGTGTAGAAGCCGCGACCCGTCTTCTGCCCCAGGTGGCCCGCCTCCACGAGCTGGCGCAGGACCGCGGGCGGGGTCAGGTACGCGTGGCCGAAGGCCTCGTGGAGGACCTCGAAGACGTGGAGGCAGACGTCGAGGCCGATGAAATCGGCCAGCTCCAGGGGGCCCATGGGGTGGTGGAGACCCAGCTTGGCCCCGGTGTCGATGTCCTCGGCCGTCCCCACGCCCTCCTCGTAGGCCTGCATGGCCTCGCCCAGGAACGGCATGAGGATGCGGTTGACGATGAAGCCCGGCCGGTCGCGGCTCACGATGACGGACTTCCCCAGCTCGGCCGCGAGCGCCCGGCAAGCGGCCTCCGTAGCGTCGTCGGTCTCCAGGCCGCGGGTCAGCTCGATGAGCGGCATGACCGGTACGGGGCTGAAGAAGTGGAGGCCCACGAATCGGGCCCGGCGCTCGGGGGCCACGGCGGTGGCCAGGCGGGTGATCGAGATCGAGCTGGTGTTGGAGGCGAAGATGGCGGCTGCAGGCGCCAGGCGGTCGAGCTCGGTCCACAGCGTCCGCTTGACGGCCTCGTCCTCGAAGACGGCCTCGATGACCAGGTCGACCCCCGCGGCGCCTCCAGCCAACCCTTCGGCGACGGTGATCCGGTCGAGGGCCCGCTCCCGTTCGGCGGCCTCGAGGCGACCCTTGGCCACGGCCCGCTCGAGGTTGCCGGCGATCCGATCGCGGCCGCCGTGGGCCCGGCCGACCTCGGGCTCGTAGAGGCGGACCTGCCAGCCCGCGGCGGCGCAGACCTGGCCGATGCCGTGGCCCATCAGGCCCGCCCCGCAGACGAGGACCGTGCCGCTCATCGGTCCTCCTTCCGGCCCTGAGAGAGGGCATCGAGCAGGGCGTCGGCGGCGGCGTAGGGATCGATCTCGTGGGCCGCGATGGCGGCCACGGCGGCCGCCGCATCGGCCGACGCTCCAGGCTCCTGGAGGCGGGCCCGCAGGCGTTCCGCCAGGATGCCCTCGAGCTGGGTGCGGGCCCGAGCCAGACGAGCCTCGGCCGGTCCGTCGGCCGTGGCGCGGGCCGCCTGCCGACGGTCGAGCGCGGCCAGGAGCTCCGGCACGCCCGTGCCCTCGGGGGCCGTGACGAGGAGGACCTCGGGGCGCTTGGGCCGCCGCCGGCCGGCGGCGGCCGCGGCCCGATCGTGCTGCGCCCCCACGGTCAGCATGGCCCGCAGCTGGGCCGCCGCGCGCTGCGCTCCGGGCCGATCGCCCTTGCTCACCACCACCACGTCGGCGACCTCCAGGAGACCGGCCTTGATGGCCTGGACCTCGTCGCCCATCTCGGGCGCCTCGACGACGACCGTCGTGTCCGCGGCCGAGGCGATGGCCACTTCCGACTGGCCGCTGCCCACGGTCTCGATGAAGACCAGGGGGAAGCCCACGGCATCGAGGACGGCCGCCGCGTCCGCCGCGGCCGGAGCCAGTCCCCCGGCCTGGCCGCGCGAGGCCATGGAGCGGATGAACACGTCGCGGTCGCCGGCGTGGGCCTGCATCCTGACGCGATCGCCCAGGAGGGCCCCGCCGGTGATGGGGCTGGAGGGGTCGATGGCCACGACGGCCACGGCTCGACCCTGGCGTCGGGCCTCCCCCACGAGGGCGGCCACGAGGGTCGACTTGCCGGCCCCCGGGGCGCCCGTGACCCCCACCAGGTGGGCCGCCCCGGCCCGCGGATAGAGCGCCCGCAGCCCGGCCTCGCCGGCCGTCGAACGGGCCTCGATCTCGGTCAGGAGGCGGGCCAGGGCCCGTCGATCGCCCTGTCGGGCGCGATCGGCCAGCTCGCGGCCATCCAGGGACCCGGACCGATGCGGCTGGGTGGTCGGCCGCTGGGGGTTCGGCGGCTCGGCGCTCGGCGTCTCGGCGCTCGGCGTTGCGGCGCTCGCGCGCGCCGGTGCAGGGTCGAGCCGCAGCCGGCTCACGCTTCCTGACGCCGGCGGACGTTGGCCCGCAGGAACTCGGCCACGGCGCCGATGGTCGTGCCCGGCCCGAAGACCGCCGCGACCCCGGCTTCCTTGAGGGCCGGCACGTCGTCGTCGGGGATGATCCCGCCCACCGTGACCAGGACGTCGTCGAGGTCCTGCTCGTGGAGGAGCGCGGTGACCCGCGGCACGAGGGTCATGTGGGCCCCCGAGAGGATCGACAGGCCGACCACGTCGACGTCCTCCTGGAGCGCCGCGGTAGCGATCATCTCGGGGGTCTGGCGGAGCCCCGTG
>DASUKL010000004.1:0-11492 GCA_036278755.1 Candidatus Limnocylindrales bacterium
AGGCGATCGACGGCCCGAGCCACGGCGTCCAGGACCCGCAGCCGACCCTGGGGGTCGTCGAGCAGGCCGGCCAAGTGGAGGGCGTTGAGGTTGCGCCGACCGGCCAGGTCGGGCAGATCGACGACCACGGCGCTCACCGAGCCGGGCTGGGTCGCCCCGTCCCAGACCGCGGCCCGGCGCAGGCTGGCCGCCACGGCCGCCGGCCAGAGGTCCTTGAAGCCGGCGAAGCCGACGACGATCAGCCGCTCCCCGGCGCGCCAGGGCTCGAGGGCGGCGGCCATGGCCGCGGGGGCGATGGCCGCGGGCCGGGTCAGGCCCAGGGCCGTGGGCAGCGGCCGGAACGGCGTGTCGAGGTCGCCTTCGTAGGCCAGGCCCTCGGCGGCCAGTCGCTCGCGGAGCCAGGCCAGGGCCGGCTCGAGCTCGTCGGCCAGGGCGGCGTAGGGATGGCCCGCCACGGCGCGCAGCGCCGTCAGCCCCTCACGGGACGTGGCACAGCCGGAGGGCGCGGCCACGTCCAGCGGCCCGGAGGCCCAGAGGCTGGTGGCCTGGCCGGCGGCCACGACGTGGACCCGGACGCCGCCTTCGGCCAGGCGCAGGGCGCAGGTCAGGCCGGCCAGGCCGGCCCCCACGACGACGACGTCAGCGCGCGGCACGGGTGCCCCTCCCGTCCGGGCTCGTTCGGCTCGGCCCCGGGATCCCGGCGACCCCCAACGTGCCCCAGTAGAGGCCGCTGGTCATCCACAGCTCCTGGAGCTGGCGGCCCCAGGCGATGGGCCGGCCGCCCTTGTACCGCTCGCGGAGGAAGCCGACCGTGGCGGCGTCTGCGGCCGCGGCGATGCCACCCTCTCCTGACCCGGCGGCGTCGCGGCCCGTGGCCAGCCGCTGGGCGACGATGCCCGCCGCCCGGAACGTGCAGAAGCCGCCCTGGCAGGGGCCCATCCCCAGGCGCGTCCCACGGCGCACGTCGTCGAGGCTGCACGGCCAGCGCTGGTCGAGGAAGCGCTCCAGGCCCGCCCGGGTGACGAACTCGCACTCGCAGATGAGATCCGCGTCGCCGCCCCCGTCGGCCTCGTGCTCGGCCAGCCGGTCGCCCAGCCAGTAGTGGCGCCGGTCGCCCTGGTCGGGCAGCACCTCACGGGCCGTGGTGGAAGCTTCGGCCAGGCCCAGCTTGCGGCACACCAGGTCGGCCGTCTGCTCGGCCATGAGGCGGTAGGTCGTCAGCTTGCCGCCGACGATCGAGACGAAGCCAGCGATGCCGTCGGCCGCGGCGTGGTCGATGACGTAGTGCGAGCGGCTGATAGCCCGGTCGCCCCCGCCGCTACCCGCCCCGGCGGCACCTCCGGCGCCGACCGACCCGGCGGCCTCGGACGGCTCCGGCGGCTCGGGCGGCTTGTACAGCGGCCGGACGCCGCCATAGGCCCTCAGGAGCCGGCGCCGGGAGAGGCCGGGGAAGAGCTTCTCGCCTTCGGCCAGCAACTCGACGACCTCGGCCGAGGTGATCTCGAAGTGGTCGGGGTCGTCGACCAGGATGTCGGTCGTGCCCAGGATGGCCACGGTATGGACGGGGCACATGATGTCGCCGTCGCCGGGCCGGTGGCAGCGGTTGACGACGGTGTCGGTCATGCGCTCGTTGAAGACGAGCATCGTGCCCTTGCCCGGTGACATCTTCACCTCCGCCCCGGCCAGGGCCGCGACCCCGCCGGCCCAGGCCCCAGTGGCCGAGACGAAGCAGGCCGCGCTGACCTGCTCCTCCCCGCCCTGGGCGTCGGCGATGCGGGCGGCCAGCAACCGGTCGCCGCGGCGGTCGAAGCCGACCAGGCGGCGGTAGGGCCAGGCCTCGGCGCCATGGGCCCGGGCGTCGGCCAGGTTGGCCTCGATGAGCTGCCACGGCTCGAGGGTCGCGTCGGGCACCCGGAAGGCGCGCCTGATGCCGGGGTGGAGGGCCGGCTCGCGGCGCAAGAGCTCGGCCGCAGGGCGCTCCTCGCAGTCCACCCCGGTGGCGGCACAGGCCGCGGCGAATCCGTCCACGTAGTCGTCGGGGTCATGGGGCGTGGCCACGAACCAGCCGCCGGTGTCCTCGATGCAGGCCGGGGCGATGCGCCGCAGGATGCGGTTCTCGGCGATGCACTCCCGGGCCGCCGAGGGGTCCTTGGCCACGTACCGGCCACCGGAGTGGAGGAGGCCGTGGTAGCGGCCGCTGGTGCCGCTGCCCAGGTCGCCCTTCTCGACGAGCAGGCAGTGCAGGCCGCGCCGGGACAGGTCGCGCAGCAAGCCGGCGCCGGTGGCGCCGCCGCCGATGACCAGCACGTCGAAGGTGGCCGTCATGCCTCAGCTGGACCCGCCGCTCGGCGGCTCGTCTCGACTCGCGGCGGGGGTCTCGCTCCGCGGCTCGTGTCGACTCTCGGAGGGGGCCTCGCTCAGCGTCTCGCCCAGCCCGGCCTCGACGGCCGCGCGGAGGGCCGCCACGGCGGCTTCCGCGTCAGGTCCCTCGGCGGTGACCTCGATGCGGTGGCCGTTGGAGACGCCGAGGGTCATGAGGGCCAGGATGCTCTTGGCATCGGCCTGGCGCTCGGGATCGCGATCGAGGTTACGGACCCGGATGCTGGCTCCGAACGGTCCGGCGGTGCGCACGAAGAGGGCCAGCGGACGGGCGTGGAGCCCGGAGGGGTTGCGGACCGTGAGGCTCGTGCTCGCCATGGTCGGCCCTAGCGGGCCACCCCCTTGTCCATCGTGGCCGCCTCGTCGGCCGCGGCCAGGACCTCCTCGAGGCTCTGCCCGATGCTGGCCTGAACGGCGGCCACGACAGCCGCCTCGACCACCGGGCCGCGGCTGATGCGGACCCGCTCGGCCAGGCCGTCGCCGAGCAGCTCGAGGGCCGTCTCGGCGGCCAGGACGGCCGAGCCGATGTCGGCCACGACGATCACCCCGGCCCCCGCGTCGGCCGCTTGCAGGCCGGCCACGATGCCGTCGGGGTCGGTGCCCAGGGAGCCGTCTGCCGCGCCGCCCACGGCCACGATGCGGACGCTCGGATCGGCCATCTGGGCGGCCAGCTCGGCCACCCCTTCCGCCAGGCGGCGTGAGTGGGAGACGACGACGATGCCGACGGGAGCGGCGGAGGCGAGCATGGCCGTACCTGAAGCGAGGGATCGAGATCGCCGGCAGCCGGGGCGACCGGCCGGCAGGTTGAAGGGTAGGCGATGGCCGCCCGGGGTGCCCGGCAGCCGGACGGCCCCGAGCGGCCAGCGAGATGTGCCCGCCGATGCGGGCCCGGGCTCAGCCCTGTTCGACCCAGTCGAAGGTGCGGGTCACGGCCTTCTTCCAGAAGCGGTAGCCGTGCTCCCGATCGGCCTCGCTCATGTTGGGCTCCCAGCGCTTGTCCTGGACCCAGTTGGAGCGAAGGTCTTCCACGGCCGCCCAGAAGCCGACCGCCAGGCCGGCCGCATAGGCCGCCCCGAGGGCCGTCGTCTCGGCTACCTTGGGCCGGATGACCGGCACGCCCAGGACGTCGGCCTGGAACTGCATGAGCAGCTCGTCGTAGACCATGCCGCCGTCGACCTTGAGCGAGGTCAGGGCCACGCCGGAGTCGGCGTTCATGGCGTCGAGCACCTCGCGCGTCTGCCAGGCCGTGGCCTCCAGCACGGCGCGCGCGATATGGCCCTTGTTGACGTAACGGGTCAGGCCGGCGATGACGCCTCGGGCGTCGCTCTTCCAGTACGGAGCGAACAGGCCGGAGAAGGCCGGCACGAAGTACACCCCGCCGTTGTCGTCGACCGTCTTGGCCAGGGCCTCGACGTCCTCTGACTTGGCGATGAGGCCCAGGTTGTCGCGCAGCCACTGGACCAGGGCGCCGGTGATGGCGATGGAGCCCTCGAGGGCGTACACGGCCGGCTGGTCGCCGATCTTGTAGCTCATCGTCGTCAGCAGGCCGCTCTTGGAGGGCACGAGCGTCGTGCCCGTGTTGAGGACCATGAAGCAGCCGGTGCCATAGGTGTTCTTGGCGTTGCCGACGTCGAAGCAGGTCTGCCCGAAGAGGGCCGCCTGCTGGTCGCCCAGGTCACCGGCCACGGCGATGCCGGCGAGGTCGCCCACGGCCTGACCGTAGACCTGGCTGGAGGCCTGGATCTTCGGCAGCATGGAGCGCGGGATGCCCAGGAGGCGGATGTTGTCCTCGTCCCAGTCGAGGGTCTCGAGGTTCATCAGCAATGTCCGGCTGGCGTTCGTGACATCGGTCACGTGGACGCCGCCGTTCACGCCGCCGGTGAGGTTCCAGATGCACCAGCTGTCGACGTTGCCGAAGAGCAGGTCCCCGGCCTCGGCCTTGGCCCGGGCGCCATCGACGTTGTCGAGGATCCACTTGACCTTGGGACCCGAGAAGTAGGTCGCCAGGGGCAGGCCGGTCTTGGCCCGGAGGCGGTCCTGGCCGCCGTCCTTGGCCAGCTCGTTGCAGATCTGGTCGGTCCGCGTGTCCTGCCAGACGATGGCGTTGTGGACGGGCTTGCCGGTGGTCTTGTCCCACACCAGGGCGGTCTCGCGCTGGTTGGTGATGCCCACCGCAGCCAGGTCGGAGGCGCTGAGGCCGGCCTTGGCCAGGCAGCCCTTGATGACTTCCTGGCAGCGGGTCCAGATCTCCATCGGATCGTGCTCGACCCAGCCCGGCTTGGGGTAGATCTGCTCGTGTTCCTTCTGGTCGATGGCCACGACGTTGCCGCCGTGATCGAAGATCATGAATCTCGTGCTCGTCGTGCCCTGGTCGAGCGCGCCGACGTATTGCGCCATCGCGGCCTCCTTCGTGCGTCCGCTCCGCTGCGCCTAGATGTCGCGCAACGTGTCGCGGAAGGTTTCGATCAACATCGTCATGCTCGTGGCGCCGGGATCCTGGTGGCCGGCGGAGCGCTCACCGAGATAGCTCGCCCGGCCCTTGCGGGCCACGAGCGGGGTGATCCGATCCCGGCCCGCCGCCGCGGCGGCCGCGGCAGCATCGAGGGCCGCCCCCCAGTCCGCCTCCGCATCCGCTTCGAGGGCGGCCACAGCCGGGCTGAGGGCGTCGACCATCGTCTTGTCGTCGAGTTCGGCCTTGCCGCGCGCGACGACGCCTTCCAGGCCCGACCGGAGGGCGGCCGTGAGGGCCGCGGGGTCGGCCGTGGGGACGTCGCCCAGCGAGGTCCCCAGGCGCAGGAAGAACGTCCCGTACAGCGGCCCGCTGGCGCCGCCGACGGTGGAGATGAGCTTCATGCCGACCTGCTTGAAGAGCGCGCCCGGCGGCCCGGTACGCAGGTCGGGCAGGATCGTCACGACGGCCTGGAAGCCCCGGTCCATGTTGATGCCGTGGTCGGCATCGCCGATGGCCGAGTCCAGGTCGGTCAGCTCGTCCCGCGCCTCATGTACCCGCTGGGCGTAGGTCTCGACGAAGCGGGCCAGCTCGTCCGACGAGGCGGCCACGGTCGTTAGACCCCCCAGCGCAGGGCCGGGGTGTGGACCGGCGCATCCCAGAATCGGGTCAGCTCGTCGTCGAGCTTGAGCAGGGTGATCGAGGTCCCGGCCATCTCCAACGAGGTGATGTAGTCGCCGATGAGGTTGCGGCCGATGGTGATGCCGCGACCCTTGAGGATCTCGCTCAGCTTGCGGTAGACGACGTACAGCTCGATGAGCGGCGTCCCACCGAGGCCGTTGACGAAGGCCAGCACGGTGTCCCCGCTGCCGAACACGCCGTCGTCGAGGATGGGCCCGCTCAGCATCTCGACGATCTCGTCGGCCGGGGCGAGCTTGACGCGCTGCCGGCCCGGCTCGCCGTGGATACCCACGCCGATCTCCATCTCGTCATCGCCGATGTCGAAGGTTGGCTTGCCGGCCGCGGGCACCGTGCACGAGGTGAGAGCCATACCCATCGAGCGGACGTTGTCCTGGACCTTCTGGCAAAGGGCCGTGACCGTCTTCAGGTCGGCCCCCGCCTCGGCTGCGGCGCCCACGATCTTCTCGGCCAGGACCGTGCCGCCCACGCCCCGCCGGCCGGCCGTGTAGAGGGAGTCCTTGACCGCCACGTCATCGGCGATGACGACGGAGGTGACCTCGATGCCCTCGGCTTGGGCCAGCTCCGCGGCGATCTCGAAGTTCATGATGTCGCCGGTGTAGTTCTTGACGATGTGGAGGACGCCCGCGCCGCCGTCGACGGCCTTCGTGGCGGCCTGCATCTGCTCCGGCACCGGCGAGGTGAAGACCGCCCCCGGGCAGGCCGCGTCGAGCATGCCCATCCCGACGAAGCCGCCATGCATCGGCTCGTGGCCGGAACCGCCGCCGGAGATGACCCCGACCTTGCCCTTACGGGGCGCGTCGGCCCGGACGACGATGTTCGGGGCCTCGATGCGGATGAGGTCCGGGTGCGCGGCAGCCATGCCGGCCAGGGCCTCGTCGACCACGTTGGCCGGGTCGTTGATGAGCTTCTTCATCGGTCTCCTCCGGAGTGGATGCGCGGCCGGCCGGCGGCGACGGCCGGCCGCGTCCGTTGCGTGCGAGTCAGCCTGAGGGGTGGTCCAGGCTCAGCCCTCGGGCACCCGGCCCGCTTCGGGCGGTGGCTCGTTAGCCTCGCTCCTGGCGATCAGGACTCGATGGATGCCGTGGTGGTACACGAAGGCGGCGATCACCGCGCCGACTAACGGTCCGATGATCGGCACCCAGAAGTAGTTGTCGACGCCCGGCAGGGCCACCTGGCCCCAGCCGGCAAAGAAGGCGAACAAGCGCGGCCCGAAGTCACGAGCCGGGTTGATCGCATATCCGGCGTTCGCCCCGAAGCTCATGCCGATCGCCGCCACGGCGATGCCGATCATGAAGGGGGCAAGGTTGGCGGCCGGTGGCAGGTTGAGCTTGTCGACGATGGCGAAGACGAAGAGGAGCAGGAAGAACGTGCCGATGACCTGGTCGATGAAGGGACCCACCACCGAGCCGTTGTAATAGCCCGCCGGGAAGGTCGCGAAGATCGAGTAGGTCGCCGTGCTGTCTGCCGCACCACCGAGCGTGCCCCGGACGATGCCGGCCGCCTTCTCGTAGGCCGAGATGGCGTCGCTGTAGTTGATGTAGACGAGCCAGGCGCCGGCGAAGGCGCCCAGGAACTGGGCGATCCAGTACGGGATGACCTTGTTCCAGGGGAAGTCACCCTTGACCGCGAAGGCCAGGGTCACTGCCGGGTTGATGTGGGCTCCGGTGACGCCACCGGCAACGTAGACGCCCATGGCCACGGCGAAGGCCCAACCCCAGGTGATCAGCAACCAGTCGCCGCTGGCCTGGAAGATGGTCGTCGACGTGGCGGCCCGTCCCGAGCTGTCGAGGGCCGCCACGGCCATGGCCACGACGCCGTCGCCGAAGGCGATCAGGACGAACGTTCCCAAGAACTCGGCCAGGGACTCCCCCCAGATGTTGTCGCCCCAGCCCTTCTTGGAGAACGCTCCGGATTGTACGGTCACACTCGATCCTCCTAACGCCGCTCACCTGAGGGAGGCGTCCGCGCCTGCCCCGACCCGGTCCTCTCCCGGATCAGCCCCTCGGCCGCGCTGGCACGCCGTCCGCTGGATCTGCTCGTGCTGTGCTCCGGTCCGGTCTCCTGCCCTCCTTCCCGACCCTCGCGGGGGCGCTGCTCGGCGGCCCCCGGAGAGTGGAATCCCAGCCTAGGTCGGGCTCGGGGCCCGCTCAAGGGCCAGCGCATCAAAGAGTCATCAAAGTTCCGGACGGCGGGTGCTGGCGACCTCGGCCAGGGCGGCCAGGAGGAGGGCCGTCGAGGCGGCCCCGGGATCGAGGTGGCCGATCGAGCGTTCGCCCAGGTAGCTGGCCCGACCGCGGCGGGCGATGAGCGGCACGGTCGCCTGGGCCCCCGCAGCGGCGGCCGCGGCGGCCGCGGCCAGGGCGGCCTCCAGGGAGCGCCCCTTCTCCGCGGCGGCCTGGGCCGCGGCGACGGCCGGCAGGAGGGCGTCGAGCATCGTCTTGTCGCCAGCGGCGGAGCGGCCCAGGGCGACGACGCTCTGGGCCGCGGCGGCCAGGGCGGTGGCGGCCCGGGCGGCGGGTCTGGCATGGGGGCCGGGTGGATGATCCGCCAGGCTGGCCCCAGCACGCGCGAGGGCCCGCCCATAGAGCGCCCCGCTGGCCCCGCCGACCGTGCCCAGGATGGTCCGACCGGCGGCCTCGAGGAGGCGAGCGCCGTCGGCTGCCTCGAGCTCCCCGGCCTCGAGCCGGGCCACGACGAGGCCGAAGCCGCGATCCAGGTTGATGCCGTGATCGCCATCGCCGATGGCTGCGTCGAGGTCGGTCAGCCAGGTCCGACGCTCGTGGAGCACCTCCGCCGAGCGGCGCAGCCAGGCAGCGATGAGGCGGCGGCGCCGATCGCTCATCCCGTCCCGGCAGGTCGGCCCGTCACAGGAGGTCGGCCGGCAGCTTGGGCTCGCGGCAGGCCTCCTCGGCCCGAGCCCGCACAAGGGCCAGCGGCGCCCCGCTCGCGGCCTCGACCGCGGCCAGGATGGCCCCTTCGACGAGGGGCGCCTCGGTGAGAGCGACGCGCGCCCGATCCTCCGGCGCCAGCGCCTCGAGGGCGATCTCGAGGGCCATGGCCGCGCTGCCCAGGTCGAGCAGGCAGAGCACGCCGTCGCCACCGTCTGCGGCCAGCACGGCCCGCAGCGAGGCTTCGACGGCCGGCGCGCTGGTGCCGAGCGACCCACCCTCGGCCCCGCCGGCGGTGGAGACGACGATGCCTGGGGCGGCCTGGACGACCATGGCTGCCAGGCCGTCGAGGAGTCGCTGGCTATGGGCCACGAGCACGAGGCCGACCATGGCTGCCCTCCCGGGTGCAGGGAACGCATCCGCGGCCCCCTCGGCGGCCGGTAGACTGCGCCCTGGCATGAGCATAGGAGCCCCGAGCGTCGCCGGCGAGGCGATCGAGGCCGCCGACCTGCGGGCCTACCTCGAGCGCGCCACCCGAGCGATCGAACGCCACGCCCGCTACCTGAACCGGCTCGACGCCGCCCTCGGCGACGGCGACCACGGGGAGAACATGGTGGCTGGCTGCCACGAGGTCCTGGCCGCCCTGGCCGGCGAGCCGTCGGACGACCTGGGTGCCCTGGCCCGGCTCGTGGGTCACACCCTCGTGGCCAGCGTGGGCGGGGCCAGCGGGCCGCTCTACGGCACAGCCTGGATCGAGGCCGGCATCGCCCTGGACGGCATCCGGCGGATCGACCTGGAAGGCCTCCTCATCGCCTTCGAGGCGGGCTCGGCCGGGCTCCGCCGGCGCGGCCGCTGTGCCCTGGGCGACAAGACGATCTACGACGCCTTGGCCCCGGCCGTGGTGGCCATGCGCGAGGCGGCCGCGGCCGGGACGGACATCGGTCCAGCGATCGCCGGGGCGGCGCGAGCGTCGGGGGTCGGGATGCGCGCCACCGTGCCTCTCGTCGCGCGGCGCGGACTGGCGCTCCGCCTGGGCGACCGATCGCGCGGCCATCAGGATCCGGGCGCGACCTCCTGCTTCCTCCTCATCCGGGCCATGCTCCCGTGAGCCTCACCCGGGACCGCGATGGAGACCGGATCCGAGCCGCTGGGGGAGCCGACCCCGAAGCCGAGGTCCGAGCGGGCGCGGCAGCCCAAGCCCGAGCCCCAGCCGACCAGCCTCGCCCGGCGGCCATCGCTGCCCCCCGGCCCGGCCCGGCCGGCGCCGACCGGGCCGACCTGGCCCGCCGGGTGGCGGCCCTGGAGGCCGAACGGTGGCACATCCTACGCGACGCCCAGCAGGAGGCGGACACGATGTTCGCCCAGTACCAGCTGAGCCAGCTGCTGGCCACCGGCGACTCGCTACGCGACATGGCCGAGGCGGTCCTCGAGGAACTGGCCCGCGGCACTGGGGCGGCTGCGGCGGCCCTGTGGCTGACGGCTCCGGGCACCCGGACGATGCGCCGGGTGGCCGTAGAGGTGGGGGCCGGTGCGCCGGGGGCTGGCGCATCGGGCGTGGGCGACGGCGGGGACGGTCCGGTGTCGGCGTCGGTGCCGGGACAGCTGGCCGACGCGGCGGCCGCCGAGGCTTGGTGCGCCGGCCACGGCTGGTACGGCGTGGCCCTCGAGGAACAGCGTGACCTGGGTGAAGGCGGATTGGTGCCCCTGGCGGTGGGCTTCGTGGGCCTGGCGGCGCCGGCCGGGCGGTCCCTGGCGGCCGACCATGCCCGCTTCCTGGCCCTCGTCCGCCACGAGCTGGCCATCGCCTTCCGTGCCGCCCAGCTGCGTGAGGCGCTGGTCCACGAACGGGCCACCATGGGCGCCATCCTGGACGGCGCCCGGGACGCCATCGTGGCCGTCGACGACCAGCGTCGCGTGGTCCGCCTCAACGCCGCCACCGTCCGCCTCACCGGGCAGGACGGCGAGGCGGCCATCGGTCGGACCTGCCAGGAGTTGCTGGGCTGTGCGGTGCCGGCCGGGCAGGCCGCCGGGACGCTCCTGTGCGGGGCCCGCTGCCCCTTCGCCGAGGTCCTCGAGGGTGGCGACCCGGTCGCCGAACGGGAGGTCGAGGTGCTGGGGGCCGATCGCACCCCGATCCCCGTCGCCGGTTCCTATGCCCGCATGTCGGGCGGGCCGGGCGGGGCCGTCTCCGTCCTGCGCGACCTGCGCCCCACCCGCCAGCTCGACCAGCTCAAGGCCTCCTTCGTGGCCGCCGTGAGCCACGAGCTGCGCACGCCCCTGGCCCTCATCCGCGGCTACGCTCAGAGCCTCGAACAGCTGGAGCTCAGCGAGACGACCCGGCGGACCTACGTCCAGCGCATCGAGCGGACGACCGAGCGGCTGGGGGGCCTGGTCGACCAGATCATGGAGATCGCCCGCATCGACAGCGACTCGCTGAGCCTGGACCTGCATCCGGTGGCCCTGGCCGCGCTCATCCGGCGCCTGGCCCGCGAGCTCGGGGCGGCTCCCGGACGGCCGACCATCCGGGCCAGCCTGGAAGCGGATCTGCCGGCGGTCACGGCCGACGAAGGGCGGGCCGCCCAGGTCCTCATCAACCTCATCGACAACGCCGTCAAGTACGGCCCGCCCGACGCGCCGGTGCGGGTCGTGGCCGAGCGGCCAGGGGGCGGCGACGAGGTCGTCGTGCGGGTCATCGACGCCGGCCCGGGCATCGACGACGAGGAGCGCGAGCACGTCTTCGAGCGCTTCTACCGGGGCCGCCGGGTGCGCGAGTCGTCGCGGCCGGGCAGCGGTCTGGGGCTCTACCTCTGCCGCCGGCTCATCGAGGCCCAGGGAGGTCGGATCTGGCTCGACGACGTCCCGCGCGGGACCTCGATCGCCTTCAGCCTGCCCGTCGCCGAAGCATGACCGTGGCCGAAGCATGACCGGGACGCCGAGCGAGGCGGCCCGCATCCTCGTCGTCGAGGACGAGCCCGAGTTCGCCGAGCTGCTGGTCCTGTGGCTCGAGCGGGAGGGCTGGGCGACGGTCGTGGCCGGCGATGGCGACGAAGCTCTGCGCCTGGCTGCGGCCCAGA
>DASUKL010000005.1:0-27500 GCA_036278755.1 Candidatus Limnocylindrales bacterium
GACCCTACAGCTTCGGCAGCGTGTCGGCCAGGGACGCCTACGCCACTCGGCTATCCTCTGTCACGGAGGGGTGGCCGAGTGGTTGAAGGCTCCGCTCTTGAAAAGCGGCGAGCGCAAGCTCCGTGGGTTCGAATCCCACCCCCTCCGCCACCCGCGCTCCCAAGATCCTTTGTATCGAGCGGCGGAATCGACGGAGCGATGGTGGCGGGCTGACCCGGCGGACGGCCGTCCCTTCGCCGACCGATGCATCTCTCGCAACGATCGACGGGGGAAAGACCCCGTCCGACCCCGTCGGGCGTTCATCGCCGGCGCTCGGTCGTCGATCCTTTCGCCCGATGCAAGACGAGCTGCCCGAAGCCGCGATCGACCCGAGGCGAGCCGATCGAGGATCGACCGGAGCCGCTCAGCGGCGCAGACGCGCGGCGGCCCCCGCGGCGCCCAGGACCCGCCGGGCGACCCGTGGCGAGACGCGGGAGATGGCCTCCAGGGTCGAGGCCAGCTCGTCGTCCGGCAGGGACCCGAACAGTCGGAGCAGCCGATCCAGGGTGGCGTCGTCGAGGCGCCCCAGGACCGCGAAGCCGCGGGCCAGCTCCCGCGTCTCGGCCCGGGCCACCAGGCCCACGGCTCGGTCGAAGAGGCGGACGAAGCCCAGGAACTCGGCCAGCCACTCCCGCAGTCGGTCCGCCTCGCTGCCCGGCGGCGCGTCCGCGGCCACCTTCTCGGCTTCGGCCATGGCCGCCTCGATCGTGGGCAGGATCGGGTCGGTCTCACGCTGCTTCCGTTGCTCCGCGATGCGCTGGAACCAGACCCAGTGATCGCCCACCTTGGCGTAGGCCACGGCGCTCGGGCCGCGGCGGCCGACGCGCAGCGGATCGGCCACCCGTTCGATGAGTCCCCACGCCTGGCACTCGGCCACGGCCAGACTTGCCGCCCGGTGACTGAGCCCCAGGGCCTCGCGGATCTCGCGCTCGGTCAGGGGCCGGCTGTGGGACAGGATGTAGCCGTGGACCCGAGCGACCGACGGCGGGATGCCCCAGGCCGCGCCCATGGCCCCCCAGGCGTCGGCGAAGCTGATGCGGATCCGTTCGGCGTCCCGGGTCAGGCGGCGGGCGTCCGAGGGGGCGGGCGCGAGGCTGGCCATCGGCTCACCTTAGCAGGAGCCGAGCCCCCCGACCCGATCAGTTCGAGACGGCGGCCCAGGCGCTGACATGGCCCCCAGCGTCGGTCGCTCGGACCTGGACGGTCAGGTCAGCGGAGCGGCTGACCGGCAGGCCCAGGGAACGCAGCAGGGTGTGGTAGAAGACGATGTGCCAGGCGCCCCCGGCGATCCGGTAGCGGACCTCGTAGCCGATGACCCAGGCCGAGCGGTCGACGGCCCCGTAGCTCACGATCCAGCGCCGCAGGCGTGCGTTCCAACCGATCTCGAGCGGCGTGACGGTCGGGCCGCTGGCGGCGATCGAGGCCGCCCGGGTCGTGGCTGACGCGCTTGACGTGGCGGCTGCCGCCCGCGGTTCGACGCTGCTGTGGCCGAAGGCCTTGGCGATAGCGTTCCAGTAGCCCGCGAGGCCCGTCTCGTCGCCCAGGGCCCACAGACCCACCCCGGCCAGGCCGCGCGAAGTGGCCAGCCCGAACTTGGCCGTCAGGCTCCGGGGCGTGTCCCAGTAGGTCTCGCGCCAGACATGGGCCCGGGCGTCGTAGACCGCCATCCAGGCCGTGGCCTCGAGCGGGTCGTAGCCCTGGCGGGCGCCCTTGGGGACGTCGATGCGCGAGACCCGGATGGGGTAGGCGGGCGCTCGTCCGTAGGCGCTCTTGGCCGCCGTGGCGCCGCGGGCCTTGGACGTCGTCGGCCAGGTGAAGCCGTAGTAGGGGAGGGCCAGGATGAGGCGGTTCGCCGGGACCCGGGCGGCCTTGTAGAGGTCGAGGGTCCAGGTCAGGCTCATCCCGCCATCGCGCCGGACCAGGGGCGCCAAGCTGCCCGTCGTCGACGAGCCCGCGCTGCGGTAGTCGTAGCCCATGATGACGATGCGGGTGGCCCCGCCGGCCAGGGCGGCCTTGGCCATGCTGACCCCGCCTTGTCCGGCCTGCACGGTCACCGAGACCCGAGCCAGGGGGTTCCGGGTCCGGGCGGCCTTGACGAAGGCCCGCACGAACGTCGTCAGGCGCGGCAGGTCCTTGAGGTAGAGGCCTTCGAAGTCGAGCGTCGCCCCGTCCGCGCCGCGGGCGGCCATGAAGCTCACGGCCTGCTTGATGCCTCGGGCGCGGGCCGTGGCGCTGCGCAGGAAGGCCCGGTTGTGGTCCATGCCAAAGCTCGTGAAGGTCAGGTCGACCCGGGTCCCGGCGGCATGGGCGGCGGTGATGACGTGGGCCCCGTTCGAGCCGTCGAGGAAGGCATAGCCGGGCCCGCTGCGGACCAGCGAGCCGCTGCTGGCGATGCCCACGCTGAACAGGGAGACGGTGGACAGGAGGTCATAGTGGAGGTCGCGTTCGGTGGCCGAGGTGGCCAGCCAGTAAGGCAGGAAGCCGTACACCTCGCTGCTCTGGCCGCTGGCGATCTGGCCGGAGCGCAGCGGCCGCAGGCCGGGACTGGCGGCCGCGGCTTCGAGGGGCAGGAGCGCGGCTAGCACGGCGCCGGCGAGCAGGCCGGCCGAGAAGCGAAGCAGTGCGTTCGGGGCGCGTGACGGGCCTGACATGGCGCCTACGGTGCGCCACCGCACCGCACCACACCACCCTGACGATGGTCCTATCCTCACCGCACCAGCTGGGCCCGGAGCCTCGAGACACCGGCCGGATCCAGGCCCGGAGGCTCCGGGGGGAAGCGTCGCCGGAGGTCCTCGCCGGCGGTCTGGGAGCGACGCTTGACGCCCTTGCCCGGCGGGCCTAGAGTCTCGGCCACAACCGAAGACGGGCGATGAACGGGATGAGTACCCGTCGGTCCCTCGGCCCAGAGAGCCGGCGCTCGCTGCGAGCCGGTCCGAGGACGACGGTGAATGGACCCGCGAGCCCCGGACCGAACGCCCCGCCGGCCACGACCGGCCCGGCCAGTAGGCTCCGGCGCAGGGCGCCAGCGTTACCAGGGCAGCACCGATCGGCCTTCTCGAGGGCCCGTCGGCCAGAGCGCGATGGTCCGGCCCAGCCGGCCTCGAACGCGGGTGGCACCGCGGAAGGAAACGACCTTTCGTCCCGACACGAACGGTCGTTCTTGATTCTCCGGCCCGGTCGCTTCGCCCGGTCCGCTCGGAGCCCTGCCGCCGCCCCGCCACGAGGACCCACCATGCCGACCACCGACCCGCTCAGCCTGCTGGAGGCCAAGCGCCTCGCGCCGAACGCGGATACGGTCCTCCTGCGCGCCACGCGCGACGCCGACCTGGAGACGCCCGTGGGCGCTTTCCTGCGGCTCGACGACGGCGGGCCCTGCTATCTCCTCGAGTCGGTCGAGGGCGGCGAACGTGTCGGCCGCTACAGCTTCCTGGGCATCGGGCCGCGGCGGACCCTCGAGGTCCGCGATGGGCAGGCGCGCATCATCAGCCGGCCCGTGGGCGTCGAGGCCTTCAGCCCCGATCTGCCGGTCACGGTCGAGGACGCCCCCGACCCCCTGGCCGCCCTGCGCCGCTTCGTGCCCCGCCGCCGGGTCCAGCCGGATGTCGGCATGCCCCGCTTCACGGGCGGGGCCGTGGGGGCCCTGGCCTACGATGCGGTCAGCGCCTTCGAGCCCGTGGCCGTGCCGGAGCGCGATCCGGTCGGTGCGCCCACGGCGGCCTACCTCGAGACGGACCTCGTCATCGTCTTCGACCACCTCAGTCACACCCTCAGCGCCATCGGCTCGCTGCACACCGAGGCGCCCGACTTCGAGGGCCGCTACCGGATCGCCGAGCGAGCTGTCTTCGAGGTCCTGGAGCGCACGGCCCGGCCCTCGGCCGCCGAGCTCGCCCCCCGTCCCGCCACCGTCGCAGGCGCCGACGCGGCCGAGGCCTCCCTCGATCGCGAGGCCTACGAAGCGGCGGTGCGGGCGGCCAAGTCCGCCATCGCCGCGGGCGAGGCCATCCAGATCGTGCTCGCCCGGCGCATCTCCCTGGCCCTGCCACGCACGGACGGCGGCGCTCCGTTGGCGGCCCTGGACCTCTACCGGGCCCTGCGCCGTGTGAATCCCAGCCCTTACCTCTTCTTCGTCCGTAGCGCCGGCTTCGAGGTCGTGGGGGCCAGCCCGGAGCTGCTCCTGCGGGTCGAGGGCGACGGCCTCACCACCCACCCCATCGCCGGCACCCGGCCGCGCGGCGCGACCGAGGCCGAGGACGAGCTGCGCGCCGAGGAGCTGGCCCGCGACCCCAAGGAGCGGGCCGAGCACGTCATGCTCGTCGACCTGGGCCGCAACGACCTGGGCCGCGTGTCACGGGCCGGCAGCGTGGCCGTGACGAAGGACATGGAGGTCGAGCGCTACAGCCACGTCCTCCATCTCGTGAGCCACGTGGAGGGCCGCCTCCGGCCGGACCTCGACGGCCTCGACGCGCTGCGCAGCGTCTTCCCTGCCGGGACCCTCTCGGGCGCGCCGAAGGTGCGGGCCATGCAGCTCATCGCGGCCCTCGAAAGGGAGCGCCGGGGGCTCTACGGCGGGGCCATCGGCTACCTCGGCTACGACGGCAACCTCGACACGGCCATCGCCATCCGCTCGGCCGTCCTCCGCGACGGCGTGGCCCACATCCACGCCGGGGCGGGCATCGTGGCCGGCTCGGAGCCGGAGCGGGAGTTCGAGGAGACCGAGCACAAGGCTGCCGCCATCCGCCGGGCCATCGAGCTGGCCGCAACGCCCGAACGCGGGGGCCGGCGGGCGACCGACGCGCCGACCACTGACGTCCCGGGGCGCGCCGAAGCCCCGCAAGGTCCGGCCGGCCTCGATGACACCGGGACCACCGCGGCCGTGGGCAGCGGAGGGCGGCCGTGATCCTGGTCATCGACAACTACGACAGCTTCACCTTCAACCTCGTCCAGCTCCTGGAGATGGCCGGGGCCGGCGTGCGGGTCGAACGCAACGACGTCCTGGGGCCCGACGATCTCGAGGCCCTCACCGTTGAGGGTCTCAGCGGCATCCTCATCTCGCCCGGTCCGGGCCGCCCCGAGACGGCCGGTGTCTCCATCGAGGCCGTCCTGTTGGCAGCCCGCCGCGAGCTGCCCCTGCTCGGGGTCTGCCTCGGGCACCAGTGCCTGGGGGCGGCCTTCGGGGCGGACGTGGTCCGGGCGCCCAGCCTCGTCCACGGCCAGGCCAGCGCCGTGAGCCACGACGGTCAGGGGCTCCTGGCGGGGCTGCCCTCGCCGTTCGAGGCGGCCCGCTATCACTCCCTCTGCCTGACCGACGCCCTGCCGCCTGACCTTGAGGTGACGGCCCGCAGCGACGACGGCGTGGTCATGGCCATCCGCCACCGCGTCCTGCCGCTGGAGGGCGTGCAGTTCCATCCCGAGTCCGTCCTGACCCCCGAAGGCCCACGCCTCCTGGCCAATTTCCTGCGCCGGACCGGCGATGGCGACCCGGGCCGGCTGGTCGACGATCCTCCCTGGCGGACCTCGGCCCTGCCCGCCCCGGTGGCCGCCCCGGTGGCCGATCCACTGGCTGCGAGTGCCGGAGCCGTCCGATGAGCGAGGCGGTGCGGTCGGCCCTGGCCGCCGTGGTCGAGGGCCGGACCCTGTCGCGCGACGAGGCCCGCCTGGCCATGGGCGCGGTCATGGATGGTGAAGCCACGCCGGCCCAGCTGGCCGCCCTGCTCGTGGCCCTCCGCATGCGCGGCGAGACCGTGCCCGAGCTGGCCGGTTTCGCCACGGCCATGCGCGAGCGCGTCCTGCGGGTGGAGGCCCCGGCGGGGGCCATCGACGTCGTGGGCACCGGCGGCGACGGACGGGGCACGTTCAACATCTCGACCGCCTCGGCCCTCGTCGTCGTGGCCGCCGGGGTGCCCGTGGCCAAGCATGGCAACCGGGCCATCACCTCGGCCTCCGGCTCGCTCGACGTGCTCGACGCCCTGGGCATCGTCATCGAGCAGACCCCGGCGGAGGCGGCGGCGTCGCTGGCCGCGACCGGCTTCGCCTTTCTCGCCGCCCAGAGCTACCACCCGGCCATGCGCCACGCTGGGCCTACCCGTCGCGAGATCGGCGTGCGGACGGCTTTCAACCTCCTCGGTCCCTTGACCAATCCGGCCGGGGTGGAGCGCGAGCTCCTGGGCGTGGCCGATCTGGCCGTCGCGGAGCGCATCGCCTACGTGGCCCGCGAGCTCGGGACGCAGCGGACGTTCGTGGTGGCCGGCGAGCGGCTCGACGAGCTGCCCCTCGACGGCAGCGGCGTCATCTGGGACGTCGAGGGGGACGCGGTACGGCAGCGCCTCGTGGATGCTCCGGCCCTGGCGGCCCTGGGTCTGCCGCTGACCTCCACGGAGGCCCTGGCCGGCGGGTCACCGGCCGAGAACGCGGCGGCCATCGAGGCCCTCTTCGCTGGCCAGGCGGGTCCCCGGCGCGACGTCGTCCGCCTCAACGCGGGAGCAGCCCTGGAGCTGGCCGGCCGGGTCGGATCGCTGGCCGAGGGCGTCGCCCTGGCCGGGGCGTTGCTCGACGACGGCTCTGCGCTGGCGGTCCTGGAGCGGTCGCGAGCCTGGCGCCGGCAGACCGAGGCGGCCCGGGAGCAGGCTGCCCGCGCGGCTGCCCCGGCGGAGGCCGTGCCGGCGTCCGGCTCGGGGGCTGAGGCCGCGGCCGAGGCAGCCTCGTGAGCACCGTGGCGCCGCCCCGGCGCGCGGCTGCACCTCGTCGCACCGCCTCACCCCGCCGAGGGGTGTCATCCCGCGCCGGCGTCCTCGACGAGATCGCCGCCCGCCGGGCGCACGACCTGGCCCTCGAGCTCGAGGGCCGGACCGCCGCCCAATTGACCCGCCTGGCCGAGGGCCCGGGCGTGCCGGCCCCGCGCGACGTGGTCGGGCCGCTCCTTCGGCCCGGGCTGCACCTCATCGCGGAGGTCAAGCGTCGCTCCCCGTCGGCCGGCAGCCTGGCCCCCGCGGAGGCCGACCTGCCAGGACGCGCCCGAGCCTACGAACGCGGCGGGGCCGCGGCCGTCTCGGTCCTTTGCGAGCCCCACTGGTTCGGCGGCACGGTCGACGACCTGCGGGCCGTGAGGGCCGTCGTCAGCCTGCCCGTCCTGGCCAAGGAGTTCGTCGTCGATCCGCGCCAGCTCCCCCTGCTCCGGGCCGCCGGTGCCGACGCGGTGTTGCTCATCGCCGTGCTCCATCCCCGGGCTCGCCTGGCCGCCCTCGTCCGGCGGGCCTTCGACCTCGGCCTGGAGCCGCTGGTCGAGGCCCACGATCGGCGAGACCTCGACCGGGCCCTGGCCAGCGGGGCTCGCCTGGTCGGCCTCAACAGCCGCGACCTGCGCACCCTCGAGGTGGACCCCGAGCGGAGCCGTGACCTGCGGGCCGAGGTGCCTGACGACCGCCTGATGGTCGCCGAGTCGGGCATCGCCGATCCGGCCGAGCTGCGCTCCTGGCGGGCGCTCGGCTTCGATGCCGCGCTGGTCGGCGAGTCGCTCATGCGCGCGGGGACGGAGCCCGAGGCCATCGCGGCGACGGTCGGCGCCTTCGTGGCCGCGGGCCGGGAGCCGTCGCCGAGCGAGGACCCGGCGGCGGCCGATCGGGCGCCCTTCGTCAAGATCTGCGCCGTGACCGACGTGCCGGGGGCCCTGGCCGCGGTCCGCGCTGGCGCGGATGCGATCGGCCTGAACTTCGTGCCCGGGACGCGCCGGGCCTTGAGCCTCGAGCAGGCGCAGGCGATCGTGGCCGCCGTGGGCGTGGCCGCCGGCCCGCAGCGACCACGCCTCGTAGGCGTCTTCGCCGATCGGCCGACCGACGAGCTGAGGGCCATCGCCGAGACCCTCGACCTCGACGTCGTGCAGCTCAACGGGGAGGAGCCGCCGGAGGCCGTAGCGGCCCTCGGCCGGCCCTGCTTCAAGGTCCTCCACCTGCCGGCCGCCGCGGGCCAGGAGCCCCCGGACGCCGTCCGGGATCCGGCGGCCGCTGTCGCGCCCATCGTGGCTCGGGCCCGGATCTATCTTGCCCAACCCAACCTCGTCCGCCTCCTCCTCGACACCGCCGATCCGCACGTCCCCGGCGGCACGGGCCGGCGGGCCGACCCGACCCTCGCCGCGGCCGTGGCCCGGGAGGTGCCGGTGACCCTGGCCGGCGGCCTCGAGCCGGCCAACGTCGCGGCCGCCCTGCAGGCCGTCCCGGCCCGCGGCGTCGACGTCGCCTCGGGGGTCGAGTTCGCCGCGACGCGGTCCGCTGGGGCCCGGCCATCGGGCGACCCCGGAGCTCTCCGGACACCGGAGGGCCAGCCGCGCAAGGACCCCTTCCGGGTGGGCCTCTTCGTCAAGCGGGCCCGGGCCGCGCGTCTCGACCGACCGCAGACCCCCAGCCGGCCCACGCCCGTGCCGGCCGGCCAGCTGGAGGCCGATGCCGGCGGTCGGTGGGGGGCGGATCGCGCCTTCGGTGGTCGCTACGTGCCGGAGACGCTCGTGGCCGCGCTCCAGGGGCTGGAGGCGGCCTGGGCCGACCTCCGTCACGACCCACGCTACTGGACCGAGCTGCGCGAGCTGCGCCTGCGGTACGTCGGCGCTCCATCGCCGCTCTACCGGGCGGACCGACTTGCGGCGGACCTCGAACGGCAGGTCGGCCGGAGGCCAGGCGGCCTCCACATCTGGCTGAAGCGCGAGGACCTCAACCACACCGGGGCCCACAAGATCACGAACGCCCTGGGCCAGGCCCTGCTCACCCGCCGCCTGGGCAAGACCCGCGTGATCGCCGAGACCGGGGCTGGCCAGCATGGCGTGGCCACGGCCACCGCCTGCGCCCTCCTCGACCTGCCCTGCGTCGTCTACATGGGTGCCGAGGACATCCGCCGCCAGGCGCCCAACGTCGACCGCATGCGGGCCCTGGGGGCCGAGGTCCGGGCGGTCCGCTCCGGGTCCGCCACGCTCAAGGACGCGGTCAATGAGGCCATGCGCGATTGGGTCACGAACGTGGCCACGACCCACTACGTCCTGGGCTCGGCCGTGGGGCCGCATCCCTATCCGACCATCGTGCGCGACCTGCAGCGCTCGATCGGCGATGACGCGGCGGCCCAGCTTCTGGCCGTCGAGGGCCGACTGCCGGACGCGGCGGTGGCCTGCCTGGGCGGCGGCTCCAACGGCATCGGCCTCTTCAGCCGCTTCATCGGCGAGCCCCAGGTGCGGCTCATCGGGGTCGAAGCGGCCGGGGAGGGGATGGCCACGGGGCGCCATGCCGCGGCCCTGGCCGGTGGGCGGCCGGGCATCCTCCATGGGGCACGCTCGTACCTCCTCCAGGACGAGGATGGCCAGGTGACCGAGGCGGTCTCGCTGAGCGCCGGGCTCGACTACCCGGGCATCGGGCCGCAGCTGGCCGCCCTGTACGCCGCCGGACGCCTCGAGATCCGTTCGGCCACCGATGCCCAGGCCCTCGACGCGCTGCGCCGCCTGACCCGCTGCGAGGGCATCCTGCCGGCCCTCGAGTCGGCCCATGCCCTGGCCGCCCTGCCCGAGCTGCTGCCGTCGCTGGGGGTCCCGGCCGTGATCCTGCTCGGCCTCTCCGGCCGTGGCGACAAGGACCTGGCCGTGCTGGCGGACGAGGCGTGACGGACGGTCCGGCGGCCATCGCCTCGGCCTTCGGCCGGGCACGGGACGAAGGCCGCGTAGCCCTCGTGCCCTACGTCGTCTCGGGTTATCCCAGCCTCGGCGTCAGCCGACGAGCGGCCCTGGCCGCGATCGACGCGGGGGCCGATCTGCTGGAGGTGGGCCTGCCGTACTCGGACCCCCTGGCCGACGGGGCGACGCTCCAGCGGGCCTCGGCCCTCGCCCTGGGCGCCGGCGCCACGCTCGATCGCTCGCTCGAGCTGGTGTCCGAGATCCATGCCGCCCGGCCGGCCACGCCCCTCGTGCCCATGGCCTACCTCAACCAGCTCCTGGGCAGCGGTCACACGGCGGCCCTGCTCGAGCGCCTCGCGGGAGCCGGAGCCAGCGGCCTCATCCTGGCCGACCTGACGCCCGACGAGGGTGCCGAGCTCGAAGCCGAGGCCGAGCGGGCCGGCCTGGGCCTGGTCTACCTCGTGACGCCCACCACCCCGCCCCAGCGACGCGCCTGGATCGCGGCCCGCAGCCGAGGCTTCCTCTACGCGGTCTCGCTCGTGGGCCTGACCGGAGCGCGGGCCGCCCTGCCCGCGCAGGTCGGCCGCTTCCTCGACGACGTCCGCCGGACCTCGCCCCTGCCGGTGGGTGTCGGCTTCGGCATCTCGCGGCCGGCCCACGTGCGTCGCCTGGCAGGTCATGCCGACGGCGTCATCGTGGCGAGCGCCCTGGTCGATGCGCTGGGCCCCGACGGCACCGATGTCGAGGCCATGGCCGGGCTCGTGGCCGCCCTCCGGGCAGCGACCGTCAGGCCGGCCGCGCCGGAGCGCCCCGCAGCACCCGCAGCGCGTTCCGGCCCATGATGCCGGCCACCACACCGCGGCCGAACCCGGCCCCCAGGAGGGCGGCGGTGAGGTGGGGCAGGGCCGTCACGTCGAAGGGCATGGGCAGGGCGCCGTCGAAGTCGGAGCCGAGGGCCACCTGATCGGGTCCCACGAGGTCCACGGCGTGCTCGAAGGTCCGCACGATGGCCTCGAGGGAGGAGGCGCCCACGAGCGGGCTGGCCAGGCTCACCCCGATGAGCCCGCCGGCCTGGCCCACCAGCCTCGCCTCGGCGTCCTCCAGGTTGCGCCGGCCCGGACGGAACCGGCGCCAGCGCGGTCCCCCTGTGGCCAGGGCCGTGAAGCCGGTGTGGGAGACCACGAACGGTCGCTTGAGCAGCGGCACGGTCTCCCGGATCGCGGCCATCGAGGCGTGGGCCAGATCGACCAGGACACCTTGCGCCTCGAGCTCGGCCACGACCTCCCGTCCCAGGCCGGTCAGGCCGCCGCCTCGCCGACCGGTGCTCGAGCCGGCCAGGGGCGAGTCCATGGTGTGGGCCAGGCCCAGCATGCGCACCCCGAGCCGGGTCAGGGCGGCCACGTTGCGCGGATCGCCGTCGAGGGCCTGGCCGCTCTGGACGCCGATGAAGGCCCGCAGCGCCGGGGGCTCCGGTAGCTCCGCCGAACGGTCGGGCGCCGGAGGATCGGCCGGAGCCGCGGGTGCAGCAGCCGCAGCGAGCCCATCCCCGATCGTCTCGAGGTCCTCCGGGCCGCGAGTCAGCACGAGCCGGCCGCCGGACCGTGCCGCCCAGGCCTCGATGCGCCGCACGAAGGCCGCCACGATGGCCAGGTCGCCGGGCCGGCCGGGCCGGATACCCAGCGAGCGGAAGTGTGGCGCGGAGAGCCAGCCGTGGAGGTCGGGATAGCGGGTGGCGATGGTCAGGCCGACGAGGTCGAGGCCACCAGCCCGGGCCCGCTCGAGATCCACGTGGCCGGGTCCGTGGGGCGCAAGGAGGTCCGCCCGGAAGAGGGCGCTACCGACGACGAGGTCGACGACCGGGATCGAGGCATGGAAGGCGGCCACCTCGGGCTCGACGGCCAGGGGCAGCGAGGGTGCGCCGCGGGCGCGGCGGTTCAGGGCCCGGTCAGCGGCCCGGCTGATCACCCCGGCCGGCGCGATCGCCGCCGTCGCTGGTCGGCCTCGAGGCGGCGGGTGGCGGCCATGAGCCGGCGGTAGAGGGCCAGAAGGTCCCGTTGGGGGAGCGGACCCTCGTTGGCCGTGGCCGTCCGCAGGAGCACCTCGCGCTCGCGTTCGGGGTCGCGGATGGCCCGCCGGCCGGCCGCTTCCTTGACCTCGCCCATGGCCAGGCCCAGGCGGGCCCGCTCGTTGAGGAGGCTCACGATGCGCCGATCGAGGCTGTCGATACGCCGGCGCAGGCGCCGCATCTCTGGCGTCTCGTCCTCGAGGCCCGTCATGCGACGTCCCTGTTGGCCAGGAGCTCCAGGGCCTCGAGGTAGCCGTCGGACCCGTGGCCGGCGATCGTGGCCAGGGCGATGTCGCGCAGGAAGTTCACGTGCCGGAACGGCTCCCGTTGGTCCGGGTCGGTGAGGTGGACCTCGATGAAGGGCAGGCCGACGCCCAGGAGCGCGTCCCGGAGCGCGACGCTGGTATGGGTCAGGCCGGCGGCGTTGACGATGACGGCCTCGAAGTCCCGAGCGTGGAGGCGGTCGATAAGAGCGCCTTCGTGGTTCGACTGGAAGAAGTCGACCATCAGGCCCAGTTCGGCCGCCCGGGCCGCGATCCGTTCGTGGATCCGGGCCAGCGTCTCGTGGCCGTAGAGGTCGGGCTCCCGTTCGCCCAGGAGGTCGAGGTTGGGGCCCTGGAGGACGAGGATGCGGGTCATCGGCGGGCCCCGCGTCTCGCGTCGCCGAACCCGCCGCTGGCCGCACGGCCCCCGCCTGCACGGCCCCCTGTCGCGCCGCCGCCCAGGGCCGCGGCCAGGCCGGCCTCCACGGCCTCCGGCGGCACGTCGTCGCGGACCGTCACCCCGTCGGCCGTGGGCAGGACCCAGCGCAACCGCCCGCCGGCCATCTTCTTATCGGCTGCCAGGAGCTCCATGACCTGCTCCGGGTCGACGCCCGGCGGGGTCCGGGCCAGGTCCAGGTGGTCCAGGAGGGCGCTGATTCGCTCGGCCCGACCGTTCGGGGTGAGCCCCATGGCCTGACCCACGGCCAGGGCGCCGCGCAGGCCATGGGCCACGGCCTCGCCATGGAGGATGCGGCGGTAGCCGGCTGCGGCCTCGATGGCATGGCCGAACGAATGGCCCAGGTTGAGCCGGATGCGGCCCTCCGCTCCGGGCGCCTCGCGCTCGTCGGCGGAGACGACCTCGACCTTGGCCCAGGCCGCCCGCTCGACCACCTCGGCCAGGGCCCCCGACGCCACGGCCGACGCCGGTGTCCGGGCCAGTGCCGGCCCGGACGCCTCGAGGCACTGGAGGAGGCGCTCGTCGCCCAGGACGCCCATCTTCACGGCCTCGCCCAGGGCGGCGCGGACCTGACGCGGCGGGAGCGTGGCCAGCAGGGCCACGTCGATGATCACGGCCGCCGGCTGACGGAAGGCGCCGACGAGGTTCTTGCCCTCGGGCAGATCGACGGCCGTCTTGCCCCCGATCGAGGCGTCGAGCTGAGCCAGGAGGGTCGTCGGCACCTGGATCAGCGGCACGCCCCGCAGGTATGTGGCCGCCGCGAAGCCGACCACGTCGCCCAGCGCCCCGCCGCCCACGGCCACGATGGGATCCTGTCGCTCCAGCCGCCGGGCAGCCAGCTGGCGCAGCGTGGCCTCCAGGACGCGCAACGTCTTGGCCCGCTCGCCCCGTGGCAGAAGGACGACCTTCACGTCCAGGCCGCGGGCCCGCACCGCATCCGCCAGCCGCTCCCCGTGGAGCCGCCAGGCCTCCGGTTCCGAGAGGATGGCCACCCGTCGCGCCCCACGGGCCTCCAGGATCTCCCTCAGGGCCGTCGCAGCCAGGCCGGCCCCGATCACGATGCGGCCCAGCGGGGTCGCGGCATCCAGCAGGCGCGCGCCCCTCTGCGTGCGGTTCTGTGTGCTGGTCCGCGTATCAGCCGGCCCCAGCAGGGCTACCAGCCGTTCCGCCACCTCGGCCGGTCCGTCCTCGGCCGGGACGCGTTCGCCAGCAGCGTAGAACCGTCGGCGGGCCTGCAGGAGCGCCTCCAGGGCGACCGAGCGTTCGGTCGCCCGACTGCCGGGGACCAGCGGTCGCTCGCCCTCGCCCGCTCCGGCAAGGCGATCCGCCAGCAGCTCGACCGGGGCATCGAGCCAGGCCACTCGCCGACCTCGGTAGAGCCGCCAGCGGTTGAGGGGGTCGACCACCGCCCCCCCGCCGGCCGCGATCACCCGCCGCAGGACCGGACCGTCGTCGGCCGGATCGCCGGCCAGCTCGGCCACGACATCAGCCTCGAGGGCTCGGAAGGCGGCCTCACCCCCCGCCGCGAAGATCCCCGCGATGGGGCGGCCGGCCCGCCGTTCGATCTCGGCGTCGAGGTCGATCAGCTCAGCCCCGGCCCGCTCGGCCACGAGGCGGGCGACCGTCGTCTTGCCCGCCCCCGAGAGGCCCACCAGCAGCAGTTCCATCGCCTCGGGTCCCGGCGGCCGCTCAGTCGTCCCCGCCGGAGCCGGCTTCGACCTCCAGCCGTCCGCCGTCCCCGCCGGTCACATGCAGCGTCCGCTCGCGGTAAGCGGCTAGAGCGGCCTGGATGTCGGCCAGCGCATCGCCGCCGAACTTCTCCAGGACGAAGCGGGTCAGGGTGAGGAGGACCATGGCCTCGCCGATGACGCCCGCCGCGGGCACGACGCTGACGTCGCTGCGCTCGTAGTGGGCCACCTCCACCGGCTTCCCCGTGAGCAGGTCGGCCGAGGGGAGGGGATGAGCCAGGGTGGAGATCGGCTTCACCGCGCCGCGGACCACGATCGGCTGGCCGTTGCTGATCCCGCCGGTCAGGCCGCCGGCGTTGTTCGTGCGGTGGGCCCAGCCCTCGGGTGCCAGGCCCTCGATGACGTCGTGGACCGCCGAGCCAGGGCGCCGGGTCTGCTCGAACCCGAGCCCGAATTCGACCCCCTTGACGGCGTTGATCGAGCAGATGGCCTGGGCCAGGGCGCCGTCCAGGCGGCGGTCCCAATGGACGTGGCTGCCCAGGCCGACCGGCACCCCACCGGCCACCACCTCGAAGACGCCACCCAGCGTGTCGCCCGCCTTCTGGGCCTCGTCGATGGCCGCCACCATGCGCGCCTCGGCCTCGGGGTCGGGGCAGCGCAGGGGGCTGGCCTCGGACTCCTCGCGGCTGCGTGTGGCCCGCTGGGGATCGATGGCCACCTCGCCGACCGAGGCGGTGTAGCTCCAGACCTCGATGCCCAGCTGGGCCAGGAGGGAGCGGCACACGGCCCCCGCCGCGACCCGCATCGTGGTCTCCCGGGCGCTGGCCCGTTCGAGCACGTCGCGCACGTCGCTGAAGCCGTACTTGAGGGCCCCGGCAAGGTCCGCGTGGCCGGGCCGGACCCGGCTCACGGGTTGGGCCCGCTTCTCCCCGCCGGCCGCCGCGGCAGCCAGCTCGGCGGCCTCGTCTTCGCTGAGGGCCTCGACCTGCATGACCCGCGTCCAGTGCTCCCAGTCGCGGTTGTGAACGAGCAGGAAGACGGGTGAGCCCAGCGTCCGCCCGTGGCGGACGCCGCCCAGGATCTCGACCTGATCGTGCTCGATCCGCATCCGCGCCCCGCGCCCGTGCCCGCGCTGGCGGCGGGCCAGGTCGGCGTCGACGACGGCTGCCGAGACGGGGACGCCGGCCGGCAGGCCCTCCAGGGTGGCCGCCAGGGCCGGGCCGTGCGACTCGCCCGCGGTCAGGAAGCGGAAGGTCATCGGGCCGTGCTGCGGCTCACGTGGCGAAGGCCGCTTCCAGGCGCTCGCGCATGAGGTCGAGGGGCGGCGTCAGGCCCGTCCACAGAGCGAAGGCCGCGGCGCCCTGATGGAGGAGCATCAGCTCCCCGTTCTGGACGGCTTGCGCTCCGGCGGCCTTGGCCTCCCGCAGGAGCCGCGTCTCGCGGGGCGTGTAGATGAGGTCCAGGACCAGCAACTCCGGCGGCAGCAGCTCGCCCGGGATGGGCGTGTCGTCGCTGGAGAGGCCCACCGCGCTGGCATTGACGAGGACCTTGGTCTTGGCCAGCTCCGCCTCGATGACCGACTCGTGCCAAGGCATGGCCTTCAGTTCCATGTGCTGGGCGCTGCGGGCGAAGTGGCGGACCAGGCCCTCGGCTCGGTGGAGGTGGCGGTTGAACACGACGACCCGCTGGAAGCCTTCGGTGATGAGCCCGTCGACGACCGCCCGAGCCCCGCCGCCAGCGCCCAGGACGAGGGCCGTCTTGGGCATCTTCTGGCGTCCCACGAGGGCATCCAGGGCGGTCCGGAAGGCCGGCACGTCCGTGTTGTGGCCGGCCAGCTTCGTGCCTTCCCGGGTGATCGTGTTGACCGCCCCGGTCGAGCGGGCCTCGTCGGTGAGGCGGTCCATGAGCGGCACGACCCGCTCCTTGTGGGGGATCGTCACGTTGGCCCCCAGGACGTCCTCGCCCCGCAGCTCCGCGATCGTGTCGGGCAGCTCCATCACGGTGCGGTCCAGCAGCTCGTATCGGACGTCGAGCCCGGCCGCGTCGAAGGCGGCCTGCTGCATCGCCCCGGACAGCGAATGGGCGACCGGGTGGCCGATGAGGACGACTCGCTTGCTCATGCGCGCACCCCTTCCAGATGGTCGAAGAAGCCGGGATACGACACGCCGACCGACCCCGCCCCGCCGATCACCGTCCTGCCCGCGGCGATGAGCCCGGCTACGGCGAAGGCCATGGCCAAGCGGTGGTCGCCGAGGCTGGCAACCTCCGCGCCCGCCAGCCCACAGCCTAGCCGGTCGCGACGGCCCTCGATGGTCAGGTCGTCACCCTCGACCTCGATGCGCGCGCCCAGGGCGGCCAGGCCGGTGACGATGGCCGTCAGTCGATCGCTCTCCTTGTGGCGCAGCTCGCCCGCGCCGCGGATGCGCGTCGTGCCCCGGGCACAGGCCGCCGCCAGGCAGAGGATCGGGATCTCGTCGATGGCCCTGGCCACCTCGCGGGGCCCGATCTCGATGCCCTCGAGGGGGCTTGAGCGGACGATCAGGTCGGCCGTCGGCTCGCCGGCGGCAACGCTCGGATCTTGCGCACCGGCCCCGTCGCTCGGATCGGGCTCTCCGGCCCCCGCGCTCGAAACGACCTCGATGGCCGCCCCCATGGCGGTCAGCAGCTCGATCACAGCCGCCCGGCTGGGATTCACGCCGACGCCCTCCAGGGTCAGCACGGCATCCGGATGCGCCGCCCCGGCCACGAGCCAGAAGGCCGCGGCCGAGATGTCGCCGGGCACTTCCTCGTCACGCGACGCGACGGGCTGTCCGCCGTCGAGGGCCACGGCCCAGCCGCCGGTACGCTCGTCCTGCTCGGCCGCCACACGGACGCCGCGGGCCCGCAGCATGCGCTCGGTGTGGTCGCGAGTGGCCACGGCCTCGCGGACGATCGTCCGACCCTCGCCAGCCAGGCCCGCCAGGACGATCGACGACTTCACCTGGGCACTGGGCACGGCGGTCGTCCAGTCGAGGGCCCGCAGGGGACGCCGGCCGGCGAGAGTGAGGGGTGGACGGCCGCCCTCGCCTTCGGCCCGGGCCTCGGCGCCCATGGCCGCCAGGGGGGCGACGACGCGCTCCATCGGCCGTCGCTGCAGGGACGCGTCACCGGTCAGCCGGACGGGCGTGGCGAGGGCGCTGCCGGCCAGCAGGCCCGCCAGGAGGCGCATGGTCGTGCCCGAGTTCGCGCAGTCGAGATCGCCCCGGGGCCCTCGCCAGCCGGCCCAGCCGGGCGACTCGACGGTCCAGTCCGAGCGTGCCCCGTCGGCCCCGGCGCTCCGGACCAGCGGCACCCCCAGCGCGGCCAGGCAGCTCGCCGTGGCCTCCACGTCCGCCCCTCGGGATGCGCCACTGATCCGTGAGGTGCCCGCGGCCACGGCCGCCAGCAGGAGGGCGCGATGGCTGATCGACTTGTCGGGCGGCATGCGGAGGCGGCCCCGCAGGCGTGTGGCCTGGGCGACCACGGCGGCGTCGGGGACGGCGGCCGGATCGGCCTGGCGCGTCGGCACGGGGCCCTCAGTGCTTCGACGTGCCGCCCACGCCCAGGGCCGCGTCGGCCAGGCGAGGGTCGCGGCGCAGGAGCGCGGCGCCGTCGTGGAGCGGGCCCAGGGCGGCCATGAGCTCGGCGAAGCCATCGAAGGTCAGCGACTGCTCGCCGTCGGAGAGCGCCTCCTCGGGCCGGGGATGGACCTCGACCATGACCCCGTCCGCACCGATGGCCGCGCCGGCCATGGCCAGCGGCTTGACTAGCCAGGCCTTGCCCGTGGCATGGCTGGGGTCGACGATGACCGGCAGGTGGGTCAGTTGGTGGAGCAGCGGCACGGCGGAGAGGTCCATCGTGTTGCGGGTGTACGTCTCGAAGGTGCGGATGCCGCGCTCGCAGAGGATGACGTTGGGGTTGCCGGCGCTGACGACGTACTCGGCCGACATGAGCCACTCCTCGATCGTGGCCCCGAAGCTCCGCTTCAGCATGATCGGCGTGTCGACCCGGCCGGCCGCGTTCAACAGCGAATAGTTCTGCATGTTGCGGGCGCCGATCTGGAGGATGTCGGCGTAGCGGTTGACGACTTCGACCTGGGCCGGCTCCATGACCTCGGTGATGACCGGCAGGCCCGTCTCCTCGCGGGCCTCGGCCAGGTAGCGCAGGGCTTCGACGCCCAGGCCCTGGAAGGAGTAGGGGCTGGTGCGCGGCTTGAAGGCCCCGCCGCGGAGGATCTTGGCTCCGGCCGCTTTGACCGCCTTGGCCGTCTCGATGGCCACCTCCCGGCTCTCGACGGAGCAGGGACCGGCCATGACCGTCAGCGTGCCGTCACCGATGGCCACGTCGCCGACGTGGATGACCGTGTCCTGGGGGTGGAACTCGCGGCTGGTGAGCTTGAAGGGCCGACTGATGGGCGCCACCGACTCGACCCCTGCGGCCTGCCCGAAGCGCCCCACGAGGAGGTCTCGTCGCGGCCCCACGTCGCCCACCACGGCGATCACGACGCGTTCCTGGCCCGGGCTCTCGAAGGGCTGCAGCCCCTCGGCCAGGACCTGGGCCTTGATGCTGTTGATCTCCTCGGCCGTGGCCTTGGCCGACATGATGATGAACACGTGCGTGTCCTTCTATGAGTGCCGATCGGCAGGCCGGCCGGTCGTGCTCGTGCCAACAAAAAAAGCAGAGGTCCGTGACCTCTGCTTCCCGGCACGGCCCGCCCGGCGGGTCAGCCCACCAGGTCAGCGTGCCGGGTCGTCGTAAAACCAGAAGCTGTGCATCTCTCCCCGAACGGTAGCCGAGCGCGGGTCGCCCGTCAATCGGCCGCCGGCATGAGCCGCGGGCATCGGCGCCTGCCGGGTCGCGAGCGGGGCCGGACGGCCCGGTCGCGGGCGGTCGGGCCGGAGCCTCGTGCTATCATCCGCCGGCCGCTCCGGAGAGGTCGCATAGAGGCCTAGTGCGGCGGTTTGCTAAACCGTTGAGTGGGGTTACCTGCTCCGAGGGTTCGAATCCCTCCCTCTCCGCCAGCCCGATCCCCGATGCGCCCGTAGCTCAGTGGATAGAGCGTCAGGTTGCGGACCTGAAGGCCGTGAGTTCGAGTCTCGCCGGGCGCGCCAGATCTCCGCTGGCTTGACTGCAGCGATAGCGTGTGGGGCATGGGCCGGAGTGGACCCCAGTGATACCGCCAGCGGCAGCCCCGATCGTCAAGAGCAGCAGGCCGACCCGCCAGGCGAGCCTCATGGCCGTCGGGATCTTCTGGGTCGTCACCCCGCCATCCACGATGGCCGGCCCCGGCCAAGATCCGGCGCAGGGTGCGGACCGGCACCTCGAGCCCCTCGCGCTCGGCCAGGAGCGCGGCGGGGTGGGCCCGGTTGACGCCGGCGCGAGTCCCATTCTTGAGGTACAGGAGTTCATCGCTCGTCGCCCTGCACGAGCGACGGTCCGCCGGGCTCTTGCGGCGAGCTGTGCGGCCCTGCTGGCTGCCTGCTCGGCCGGCCGACCGGCCCCACCGGCTTCGACGGCGCGGCCCCCGGCACCGCTAGCGGCCGCGCCGTCGGCTGATTGGTCCGTAGCCTGGGCAGGTGGGAGTTCCATCGCAGCGGGCCAGCGCCTCGCTGCGATCGCCGTCGGTAAGACCGGCTGGATCCTCAGCCGGGAGGAGGCGACAGATCGGCTGTCGCTGACGAGAGTCGACATGGGATCCGGGGCCAGTGCGTCGGCCGACATCGGCCTGAAGGCGAACGCGTTGACCGGCGGCGGCCTAGCCGTTGACGGTGATGGCACGGTCTGGGTGGATAGCGGTAGCGAGTTCGAACGGATGACGCCGAGTTTGACCGTCCTCTCGCATCACCCTCTGCCGAACCCGTCGGCGGATGTGGTGTCGGCGGCCGGCCCTGGTGCTGGCGCGGGCGAGGCGGCCCTCTGGGACAGCGGTAGGCGCGTCATCGCCTTTGTGCGGAACGGCGATCACCGCCTTTACGGCCTCGACCCTGCGGCGGGCATCTACAGCGTCATCGCCGATCTTCCGCTCACCACCAGCTATGTGAGTCGGCTGGCTAGAGAATCCAACGGATCGATCGTCGTGACCGGTGCCGTGAGTGGCGTCACAGTATTTCGGCCCGTGGCTGCGATCGTGACGATCGACGGCGTGGCGGCGATGATCCATTCGACAGTACTGGCGGTCTGCGCCACGCCGACCGCTGTGGAAGTGCTGGATGCCGGCGGCGATGTCAGCGATCTCGGCTCGGCCTCGGCGCCCCAACCCCTAGTCTCCGGACCTCCATCCAACGTTCCTTTTGCCTGCGACGGCCTCGGGAATGCCTTCGCGACTGTGACCGCGAATGGGACGACCACCGTCAGTCGCGTCACGGTCGATGGCACTATCGCCTCGGACAGACTTCCCCTTGAGCCCCTTCCATCGGTCACCGGCTTCGGTGGTGCCCAGAGCGTGCCGTGGGCGGACCCGCGGTTAGCTGCCGTGCTCCCTGACGGGTCAGGTGGGGCGTGGCTCCTGTCGGCACTGGGGGAGACCGTCGCGCCGGTAGGCGCGACGCCGTATCCGAGTCTGCTTCATGTGTCGTTCTAGCCGGTAGTAGGCACCGGGCGCCCGCGGATCCACTTCACGACGGCAGCACCGTTTTCACGACGACGGCACCGTTCGCCGGCAGCGAATGAGCACGGCAGTCGTGCCACGGATCGTGCCGGCGACGCCACCCGATCCGGGCACGCCGTTCGCTCCCAGCTAATGGGAAGCGCCGTTACGCCCGCGGCCATGGTCGCGAGGCCACAGTCCACCAGTATCATTCGCTGGCCGCAAACGAATTGCCCGCTTCGGCTTCCCGGCGCGGCCCGAGGCCCGCGAACGCCCTGATCCATTTGCTGGCCGCAAACGAATTGCCGGCTTGGGCGTCCCGGCGCGGCCCGCGGCCCGCGAACGCCCCGATCCATTCGCTGGTCGCAAACGAACTGTCGGCTTGGGCGTCCCGGCGCGGCCCGAGGCCCGCGAACGCCCTGATCCATTCGCTAGTCGCAAACGAACGCGGCCGTCAGGAGCCATGCCGACCCCCCGCGCCCGCTAACGCCCTGATCCATTCGCTGGCAGCGAACGAGCAGCGTCAGGTGCTGCCTCATCGGCAACCCGGACCCGCGCCACTGCCGCCTCGAAGAACGGGCCGTCGATCTCGATGCCCGCGAAGCGCCGCCCCAGCTCGAGCGCGGCCACCCCGGTCGAGCCGACGCCCATGAACGGATCCAGGACCAGGTCGCCAGGCCGGCTGCCCAGCTCTACCAGCCGGCGCATCACGGCCAGCGGCTTCTGGGTCGGATGCTTCGGCGAGCGGACGCGCTCGCGCCCCCCACAGATCGGCGCCTCGATGAAGTTGTGCATCTCGCGCTGCCGCCCGAAGTTCCACACGTGGCCCCGATCCCAGGCCGCGACGATCAGCTCGCAGCTGTTGAGGAAGCCGGCCCGATACAGCTTGGGGGGCGGGTTGGTCTTGTGCCAGACGACGATCTGAAAGGTGTCGAAGGCGGGATCGAAGACCTCGTGCCAGCGGCCCAGGAGGTTGTAGCTGGTGAAGGCGAAGAGGTTGCCTGTGGGCTTGAGGACCCGCCGGAACTCGGCCAGCCACTCGGCCGGATCGAACGGTTCGTGGTCCCACGCCGCCAGGTCGTTGTTGAAGTCGGAGCGCCACGACATGGCGATGTTGCCGGTCGAGTAGGGGCCCAGGTTATAGGGCGGGTCGGTGCAGATAAGGTCGACCGACGCGTCCGGGATCGAACGCAGGATCTCGCGGCTGTCGCCTCGCCAGGCCGACCATGTCGAAGCCGAAGCCGAAGCCGAAGCCGAAGCCGAAGCCGAAGCCGAAGCCGAAGCCGAAGCCGGCTCGGTCGCCGTCATCCCGCCCCGATCGTGTCGCCCAGCAGGAGGGGGTGGCCCAGCTTGCCCATGTAGCGCGGCCGCAGCCGGTCCGCGAGGTACATCGTCGGCACGTCCACCCGCCGCGCCCCGGTCTTGCCCGAAGGGACCGGCGCATCGGCGTACTTGCCATCGCGGATGGCGACCATCCGACCGTGGACCCCGTCGGCGATGAGGTCCATGGCCACGTTGGCGTAGGTGCTCGCCACCATCTGGTCGAGCATGTCGGGGCTGCCCGAGCGCAGGTCGTAGGTCAGCTCGCTGAAGGTCGTCTCGACGCCGCTGCGGCCGCGGATCTCGTCAGCCAGGATCTCGCCGATGTTGGCCTTGTGGCGGTGGCCGTAGGCGTCGGCCGGGCCCAGCTCGTCGATGTGGCCGCCCTCCCAGATCGCGCCCTCGGCAGCGATCACGAAGGCGTAATGGCTCGGATTGGAGCCGCGATCCGCGACGAGCAACTCGACGAGGCGATCCAGCCCGAAGGGCGCCTCGGGGATGAGGCAGCGGCCGGACGTGACGTAGGCCGTGGCCAGAGCGCTGAAGCCGCAGTCCCGGCCGAAGATGCGGAAGACGCCGATCCGCTCGTGCGAGCCCAGGGTCGTGCGCTGGCGGTCGATGAGCTCCTTGGCCCGCGTCACGGCGGTCGAGAAGCCGATGCAGTACTCGGTCCCCGGCACGTCGTTGTCCATCGTCTTGGGGATGGCCATGAGCGGGAAGCCCTGCTGATCGAGGACCGCGGCGAAGCTCAAGGTGTCGTCCCCGCCGATGACCACGAGCTGGTCGATGCCCAGCTGTTCGAGGTGCTCGAGGACGAGGGGCGTCAGGTCGTAGGTCCGGCCGTCGGTGGTCCAGGCGGCGACGCGTTCGGGCGCCAGGTCGGGCGGCAGGGCGGCCTGCGGCATGCGGGCGGGGTTCGTGCGCGAGGTGTGGAGGATCGTCCCGCCGGTCCGATCGATGGCCCGGGTCGAGGTCCGGTCCAGCGGACGCAGGTACGTGGGGTCGAGCTCCGGCCCGGGCCGGACGTGGGTCAGCCCCTCCCAGCCGCGCCGGATGCCGAGCACCTCGTGGCCCAGGTTCGCCGAGCGGTAGACGACGCTCTTGATGACCGAGTTCAGCCCCGGCACGTCACCGCCGCCGGTCAGGATCCCGATGCGTGCCATCGGCGCACTCACCTCCGACCCGATGGTAACGCCCCGGCCGGTCAGGCCGCGGAAGGGCCGCTGGCGGGTTGTACGATGAGCCGCATGAGCGACGAGATCGGGGCATGAACTACGAGTTGTTCATGGGCGCGGCCCTGGCCGAAGCCCGCGCCGCGCAGGCCGCCGGCGAGCGGCCCCATGGTGCGGTGGCCGTGCTGGGTGGGGCCATGGTCGCTCGTGGCCGGGAGCAGGTGGCGGCAAGTGGCGACCCGACGGCCCACGCCGTCATCGTGACCCTCCGCGAAGGCGCGCGCCGTCTGGGCCGCACCTCGCTCACGGGCGTGACGGTCTTCAGCGTCCTCGAGCCGTGCTGGATGTGCGTCGGGGCGCTGATCGTCTCGGACGTCGACGGGCTCGTCTTCGCCCTGCCCGATCCGGCTGGCGGGGCGGCCGCCTCGCTCGTGCCGTTGACCCGTGGGCCCGGCCTGCGGCGGGGCCTCAACGTCGTCTCCGGCATCCTCCAGACGGACGCCCGCGAACTGCTCGAACTGCCCGTCTCGGCCCGCTGAGCGACCCTCCTGAGGGTCGGCCCCGGCCTGGGACCTCTGCTATCCTGCGCCGCGGAGAGGTGTCCGAGTGGTTGATGGTGCCGCTCTCGAAAAGCGGTGTGCGATGAGCACCGTGGGTTCGAATCCCACCCTCTCCGCCATCTCGCCAGGGAACAGCCGGCCGGCCTGACGCCGGTCGGCTTCCGTGTCCCGCTCGCCGCGCCTCGGAGAGGTCGCCTAGTGGACTATGGCGCCGCACTGGAAATGCGGTTCGGGGCAACCCGTCGCGGGTTCGAATCCCGCCCTCTCCGCCACCATCGCGAGCGGCCGGTCTCTTCGACCATCGCGCCCCGACCCGCCCGCGGTGGGGTCGCCCACCACGTCGGCTATCATGCCCTCGCCGTGCTAGGCGGGGAACTAGCGGTGCCCTGTACCTGCAATCCGCTCCAGCAGGGCTGAATCCCCTCCCGAGGCCCGCGCTCGCGGATGCCGTCGGAGCGACCGACGTTGAGGATCGGGTCCCGCGCAGCGGCGACGCGTGAACCTCGTCAGATCCGGAAGGAAGCAGCGATAAGCGCTGCTCGCCGGGTGCCGCGGATCGGCCTGGTCCGAGCCGGTCGCACCGCTGGGCACGCGGGCGCCCCGGTCGACGGAGGGTGCACGGCGCTCGCTCCGGCCGGCTGGCTCCGAGGCTGGCTCGGTGTGGCTCGGCGGGCCTCTGGGCGCGGCTCGGCCGGCCCCGGGTCGGGGGGTATCATGGCCTCTCGATGCCCTCCGCGACCGTTCCCTACCAGGCGCTCTATCGCCGCTGGCGCGCCCAGACGTTCAGCCAGATCGTCGGCCAGGAGGCGGTCGTGGCGGCGCTGCAGGGCGGGATCCGCCTCGGTCGGCTGGGCCACGGGCTGCTCTTCGTCGGCCCCCGCGGCACGGGCAAGACCTCTACCGCCCGTATCGTGGCCAAGGCGGTCAACTGCCTGGCCCCCGTGGACGGCGATCCCTGCGATGCCTGTGAGCCCTGCGTGGCCATCCGCGAAGGGCGGGCCCTCGATGTCGTCGAGCTCGACGCAGCGTCCAACAACGGCATCGACGCGATGCGCGACCTGCTGCCCCGGGTCTATACCACGGCCGCCGACCTGCGCCGCAAGGTCTTCATCATCGACGAGGTCCAGCGCATCTCCCGGGAAGGCTGGGACATGCTCCTGAAGCCGCTCGAGGAGCCGCCCCCGGGCCTGCTCTTCATCCTCTGCACGACCGAGCCGGCGAAGGTCCGCCCGGCCGTCGTCTCCCGCCTCCAGCGCTACGCCTTCCGGCCCCTCACCGTGCCCCAGATCAGCGGCAAGCTGCGCCGCATCCTCGAGGCCGAGGGCCTGCCGGCCGACGACGACGCCGTGGAGCTGGTGGCCCAGCTCGCGGCCGGCGGGATGCGCGACGCGGAGTCGATGCTCGACCAGGTCATGGGCCTGGGCCTCGAGCGCCTCACGGCGGACGCGGTCCGGGATCACCTGGGCCTCGCCGATCGGTCCACCGTGCAGGGCTTCCTCGGGGCTCTGGTCCGGGGCGACACGCTGGCCGGCCTGGTCATCCTCGATTCCTGTTCGGCCGCGGGGCGGGATCTCGGCGGCTTCGTGGATCAGCTCGTGGCCGGCCTCCACGAGGCGATCGTGGCGCGGCTGACGGCGGAGCCTGTCCCGACGACCGAGCTCGACCCGACGGCGGAGGGCCTCGCCGCCGCACCTCCGGCAGCCCTGGCCCGACTCGGTCGCCGCCTGGCCACCCTCGAACCGAGCCGGGGACCCGATGGTGCCCGCTTCGCCCTGGAGCTGGTGCTCCTCGAGGAGGCCGCGACGCAGCCGCCGATGACCGATGTGCCAGCCCGCCCCGCCCCTGCGCCTGCCACAGCCCCGACGATCGAGCCACCGCCGACGAAGGCCCCGACTGCCCTCGTCCCGGCCGCCACGGCTCCGATCCCTCCGGCTCCGAGCCCCACGGCTAAGGCTCCGAGCCCTTCGGCCCCGGCGGCCCAGGCTCCGAGCCCTTCGGCCCCGACAGCGCCTGCGTCCGAGGTCCTCGCCTCGGGCGCCTCGGGGTCGGACCTCGACCGACTGCGGCACGGTTGGCCCACCCTGGTCAGCCTCCTGGGCCAGAACCCGGCCCTGCGGCCCCTGATCGCCGCCTGTCGCCCCGTCGAGGTGGACGGTCGTGTCGTGGTCCTCGGCTTCCCCGAGGAGCAGGCCTTCCTGCGCGACATCGCCGAGCGGAGGAAGCCGGCCCTCGAAGAGGGCGTCACCCAGGTGTTGGGGGTCGGCTTCGGCGTCCGCTGCGTCATCGCCAATCTCGATGCCCTCGAACCCCTGCCCGAGGCCGGCGACGACGACCTCGTGGCCTCGTTCAAGGAGATCTTCGCCGGCGATCTGGCCGACGTCGTCGAGATCGGCTGAACCGCCCGACCCCGCCACCGGAGGAGCGACCATGTCCCTGGGGAACCTGGCCAAGATGGCCCAGCAGATGCAGGCCCAGATGGCCCGCGCCCAGACCGAGCTGGCCGAGATGACCGTGGAAGGTACGGCCGGCGGCGGTGCCGTGCGGGCCGTGGCCACCGGCAAGCAGGAGCTCGTCCGCGTGACCATCGATCGCGAGGTCGTGGACCCCGACGACGTCGAGATGCTCCAGGACCTCATCACCGCCGCGGTCAACGAGGCCCTTCGTGCGGCCCGCGAAGCGGGCGAGCAGAAGATGGCCGCCATCACCGGGGGCATGCGCATCCCCGGCCTCGGCTGAGCCGGCGTGCCGCCGCTGGTCGAGCCGGTCGCGCGGCTCATCGACGCCTTCTCCCGGCTGCCGGGCATCGGGCCCAAGACGGCGCAGCGCCTGACCTATCACCTCCTGCGAGCGCCGGAGGGCGAGGCACGAGGCCTGGCCGCCGCCCTCGTCGCGGTCCGTGACGAGGTCGTCTTCTGCGAGCGCTGCTTCAACATCAGCGCCGGCCCGCGCTGCCCGATCTGCCTCGACGGCACCCGGGAGCAGGGCCGCATCTGCGTCGTCGAGGAGCCCCTCGACGTCCTGGCCCTCGAACGCAGCGGCGCCTATCGCGGCCTGTACCACGTCCTGCAGGGCGCCATCTCGCCCATCGATGGGATCGGCCCGGAACGGCTCCGCATCGGCGAACTGCTGGCCCGCATCGAGGCCGCGGCCGAGGCGGGCAGCCCCGTGGAGGAGGTCATCCTGGCCACGAATCCGACCCTCGAAGGTGAGGCCACGGCGATGTACCTGGCCGAGCGCCTGGACGGCAGCGTGCCGTCGGTCACGCGCATCGCCCGCGGCATCCCCGTCGGCGGCGACATCGAGTACGCCGACGAGGTGACCCTCGTGCGGGCCCTCCAAGGCCGCCGGGCGCTCGACGTCGTGGGCGGGAGCGGTCGATGAGCAACCTCATCGGCGAGCTGCTGCTGCGTCTGGCGAAGGCCGCCGCCTGCCTGGTCCTCGGGGCCATCATCTATCTCGTGGCCGTGGGGCCGCTCGGAGCTTCCGGCTCGGTCGAACTCGCCCTCCTCAGTTGGTTGTCGGCGTGCGCGTTCGTCCTCGTGGTCGAGGAAAGCCCCATCTGAGGCGGCCTCAGGCTCGCCAGGCACGGCCCGCTGAGGGCGCGTTTGACAGCCGAGCCGGCGCGCCCGTATCCTTCGGGCTCGCGTCGTCGGTCCCCGGACCGGCGGCCGCCGCAGCGGCCGGTCTGCCGC
>DASUKL010000006.1:0-20369 GCA_036278755.1 Candidatus Limnocylindrales bacterium
CGGCCGGCATCGGGATCTGCATCAGGACGACCATGCCCAGGATGCCCACGAGCGAGACCATCGTGGCCGCGGCCGAGCCGATGAGCTTGCCCAGGAGCACAGCGTAGCGCGAGATGGGGGCCACGAACAGCTCGGCCGTGAAGTCGCTCTCACGCTCCTCGACCAGGTTGTTCACGCCCGCGATCGTGCCCTGGTACATGGAGTTGGCGATCATGCCGATGAGCATCCAGGGCAGGTAGCTGTAGGGCAGCGCGTTGCCGAAGCCCTGGCTGATGCCGTTGCCCATGATGCCGATGAAGATGATGGGGAAGATGATCGTGACGGCGATCGAGACCGGGCTCTTGATGGCCCGCAGGATCTCGCGCCAGGCGATGGCGAACGTGGCGTTGAGCTCCCGAGCCAGGGTCGAGCCGAGGCCCGGCTCGCCGGCGGCGAGAGGGCGCGGGGCGGCCGAGACGGCCGCGGCGGAGGGCTGGAGTCCGGTGGTCACGAGCGGGCCTCCTCGGGCTGGCTGAGGAGGGCCAGGTAGGCCTCCTCCAGGCTGGGTTCGTCGACGCGGAGGGCGGTGAGGGGAACGCGGAGGTCGGCGATGAGCTCCTGGGCCGTGGCCCCCGGATAGGTCACCCGGAGGCGGCCGGACGGTTCCTGGGTGGGCCGCAGGCCCAACCGAGCCAGGTCGGCCAGGAGGGCCGGCCGATCGACGGCGTCGAGGAGGACCGAGCGGTCGAGCAGCTTCGCCTTCAGCTCGTCGGGCGTGCCGATGACGGCGATGCGGCCATGGTCGATGACGCACACCCGGTCGGCTTCCTCGGCCTCGTCGAGGTAGTGGGTGGTGAGGAAGATCGTCGTCCCGTCAGCGTTGCGGACCGCCCGCAGGTAGTCCCACATGGCCCGCCGGCTGAGCGGGTCGAGGCCCGAACTGGGCTCGTCGAGGAAGAGGACCCCGGGCCGATGCATGAGGCTCCGGATGACCTCGAGCTTGCGCTTCATGCCACCGGAGAACGTCTTCAGGGGCCGGAACACGTCGTCACCCAGGCCCACCAGTTGGGCCAGCTCCTCGATCCGGTCGCGGTAGCCCTGGGGCATGGCCCGGTAGAGCGGCCGGTAGGCGTACAGGCCGTAGATGGCGACATGGAGGCGGATGTTCTCCTCGCCCGAGAGATGGAGGTCCACGCTCGGGTTCTGGAAGATGATGCCGATGCTCCGGCGGACGGCCTTGGCCTCGCGATCCAGGTCGTGGCCGGCGATGGTGACCGCGCCGCTGGTCTGGGCCAGCATCGTGGTCAGGATGGAGATCGTCGTCGTCTTGCCCGCCCCGTTGGGGCCGAGGAAGGCGAACAGCTCGCCCCGGCCGACGGCGAAGCTGACGTCGTCGACGGCCGGGTGATCGGACTTCTTATAGCGCTTGCTCAGGTGCTCGACGCTGATGATGGGTTCCATGGGCCCTGCTCCTCGGACGTGGCGGTGGTATCGAGGCCATCGTCGGGGCGGGCGGTGGACCGCTGATGGAGCCCCGACGGGAGGTTCGCCATGCCACCTCCATCGCGGCTCCACAGGTGGCGGCGATGGTTGGTCGTGCCGCGCCGCCCGGCGTCGCCCACCGTCGAGCCGGCCCATGACCGGCCGGCTCAGCTCACAAGGAGTGAACAGATGCGTCGCATCCTGGCCGCGATCCTTCTCGTCGCGGTCGTCGTCTTGACCGCCGGCTGGATCGCCGCCAGCGCCTATCAGGCCGGCCTGGCCGCCGGCTCGGCAGCGACCACGACCTCGGTCGCCCCGGGCAGCGTGGTCGTGCCCGTCCACGGCCTGGGCTGGTGGGGCCTGGGCGGCTTCGGCTGGCCCGTCTTCGGCCTGGGCTTCGGCTTCTTCGGCCTCCTGGGCATCCTGCTCTTCGTCTTCCTCATCGTCGGCCTCATCCGGTTCGTCGCCTTCGGGGGCCACCACGGCCACGGCTTCGGCGGGCGGCGCGGGGGCTGGGGCGGCCCGGCGGCCGCTTGGGGCGGGCCGGGTGGCCCGTGGGGCGGTCCGTGGGGCGGTCCCGAGGGTCCGGAGACGGAGGCCCGTGCCGCGCTTCGCAACGCCTTCCGGGGCCCGGGCGCGGACCGCTTCGCCGAGTGGCATCGCCAGGCCCATGAGGGCGGCGGCCCCGCCGCGGGATCGACCGGCGGATCGACCGCTGAGGCGACAGCCCCCCGGACCGACGATCAGGCGGGCTAGCATCCCCACCGTGAGCACCATCCTCGTCGTCGACGACGAGACCAGGATCGTCGAACTCGTGCGTGACTACCTCGAGCACGCCGGGTTCGGCGTCCTGACCGCAGGCGACGGCGAGACCGCGGTCGAGCTGGCCCGCCGCCAGCCGCCCGACCTCGTCGTCCTCGACCTAGGTCTGCCCGGCCTCGACGGCCTGGAGGTCACCCGGACCCTCCGCCGCGACTCGAACGTGCCGATCATCATGCTCACCGCCCGCGACGACGAGGTCGACAAGCTGCTGGGCCTCGAGGTCGGGGCCGACGACTACTTGAGCAAGCCGTTCTCGCCCCGCGAGCTGGTGGCCCGGGTGCGGGCGGTGCTGCGTCGGGCCGAGCCCTCGGCCAGCCCCAGCGACGTCATCCGCTTCGGCAAGCTGACCATCGACCGGCCTCGCATGCGGACCCAGCTGGCGGGCCGGCCGATCGACCTCACGGCCACCGAGTTCCGACTCCTGGCCACCCTGGCCGGCAGCCCGGGCCGCATCTTCACCCGGGCCCAGCTCCTCGACGCCGTCCGGGGCATCGACTTCGAGTCGTATGAGCGGGCCATCGACTCGCACATCAAGAACCTCCGCCGCAAGCTCGAGCCGGACCCCCGCGAGCCGCGCTACGTCCTGACGGTCTACGGCGTCGGCTACCGCTTCACCGACGACCGTGATGCCGGCGGGGACGGCCCCGGCGGAGCGGGGACGACGTCAGGGGGGACCAATGGCTGAGCCACCGGCCCCGAAGCCGAACCCCGACCCGGGTCCGATGCGCGGCCCGCGCCGGCCCGCACCGCCTCGCCCCCGGGGCTCGATCGGGCGCCCGGCCGATCTGGGGCCCTGGGACCCCAATACCCCCTGGGAGGACCAGCAGCGCCGCTGGCGGGCCCAGCGGCTGGAGTGGCGGCGGCGCCAGCGGCTCTCGGGGCAGGAATGGCGGGAGATGCAGCAGCGCCTGCGCGCGGCCCACCGGATGCAGCGGGCGCACCAGCATCGGGCCTGGTATCGGCGGACCGCCGAGCGGGGCTTCGGCTGCCTCTTCGGGCTCCTCTTCCTGGTCTTCGTGGCCTCCGTCGTCACGGTCGGCGTAGCCGTCCTCTCGGCGGCCGGGCCGCTGCCCGCCCTCATCGTGGCCGCCGTGGTGGTGGTGGCCCTGGTCGTCGTGGGCCGGAGGTTCGCCCGGGCGGCCTGGACCCTGGATCGCCTGGTGACCGCCGTTCGGGCCGTCGAGTCCGGCGACTATTCGGTCCGCATCCAGCGCACCCCCCACCAGACGATGCGGGTCGTGCGCGAGCTGAGCCGCGGCTTCGACACGATGGCCGCCCGGCTGGAGGCGGACGAGGAGCAGCGCCGCCTGCTCCTGGCCGACGTGAGCCACGAGCTTCGCACGCCGCTGACCATCATCGCTGGGCACCTCGAAGCCATCCTCGACGGCGTGCACCCGGCCGATGCCCAGCATCTCCAGCCCATCCTCGATGAGACGCGGGTCATGGAACGGCTGATCGAGGATCTCCGCACGCTGGCCCTCTCCGAGGCCGGCAACCTGCCCCTCCATCGCGAGCCCACCGAGCCCGCGGCGCTGGTGAGCGACATCGTCCGCTCCTTCGGGCCGCAGGCCCAGGCAGCCGGGCTGCACCTGACCGAGGAGGTCGAGGGCGGCCTGCCCAGCGCCGAGGTGGACCCGGTCCGGATCCGCGAGGTGCTGGCCAACCTCGTGGCCAACGCCATCCGCCACACACCGGCCGCGGGCACCGTCACGGTCAGCGCGACGCGGGCCCAGGATCGCCTCCGCCTGACCGTCAGCGACACGGGGCGGGGCATCGACCCGACCCTCCTGCCCTATGTCTTCGATCGCTTCGTGAAGGGCGAACGGTCGCGTGGGTCGGGCCTGGGGCTGGCCATCGCCCGGGGCCTGACGGAGGCGCATGGGGGCGCGATCGCCGTCCGCTCGGAGGCGGGCAGAGGCACGACGTTCGAGGTCCAGCTGCCCTTCGAGCCGGAGGCGGCCTAGCCTCGAGCCGCGGGCCTCACTGCCAGCGGAAGAAGCGGGCCGAGATGGCGAGGCAGACGACGAGCCAGCCGGCCAGGATGGCCAGACCCACGGCCAGCGGCACGAAGGGCGATCCCCCGACCATCGTCTGGCGCAGGGCGTCGCCCAGGTAGGTCAGGGGCAGGATCGTGGCGATGCCCTTCATCCAGGACGGCATGAGGGCGATGGGGAAGAAGATGCCGGACAGGAACATCATCGGCACCTGGACGACCTGGGTGATGCCGTTGGCCGCCTCCTCGGTGCGGGCGAACGAGGCGATGACGTACCCCAGGGCGATGAACGTCACGGCGCCCAGGAGGACGATGCCGATGATGAGCGGCCAGCTGCCGGTCACCTCGACCCCCAGAGCGACGATGCCGATGCCCAGGATCAGCGCGGTCTGGGCCAGGGCGATGAGCAGGCGCATCAGGACGTTGCTGCCGACCAGCGTCCAGCGCGGCAGGGGCGTCGCCCCGAGCCGCTTGAGGATGAGCTTCTCGCGATCCTGGACGAGGGGGATGGCGGCGAAGACGCCGAGCTGCATGAGGGCCATGGCCAGGATGCTGGGCACGAAGTAGGAGGCGCCGTCGAGCTCACCGGAGCTGCCTTGGAGGGCCTTGCCGGTCACGGTCAGGACGGGCGGCCGCCCGGCCAGGGCCTGGTTCACGCCGGTCGCCACGCCGTTCACGATCTGGCTCACCGCGCCGGCCGTGGTCGACTGGCTGGGATCCGTATAGAGGACCAGGGCCACCGACCCGGGAGCGGCCGCCTGGTCCCCGGTCGCCGACCGTGCCGCAGCCACGGCCCCGCCGTAGCCCTTGGGCACGACGACCACCGCGTCCAGCTGGCCGCCGTGCATGGAATCGAGCGCGGCCGACTCGCCGGTCTGCGGCTTGAGGCTGAGGACCTTGGTGGAGGCGAACGCGTCGTGGAGCTGCTGGGCGGCGGGCGTGCCGTCGAGGTCGACCCAGCCCAACCGGTAGTCCGGCGTGTTGGAGCCGCCGAAGAGCGTGCCGAAGAGGACCACGAACATGACGGGGAAGGCGATGGTCCAGAAGAGGGCCGCCCGGTCGCGGACGAAGCTCTTGATGTTGGCCTCGGTGAGGCGCAGCAGGGCATTCATCGGTTCAATCCCGTAGGGCTCGGCCGGTCAGGTCGAGGAAGACGTCCTCGAGCGTGGCCCGCCGCACGGTGAGGTCGTTGGGCTGGGCGCCCAGAGCCTCGCTGGCGGCCAGGACAGCTCCGATCGTAGCCGGCACGTCGGCCGTGTAGAGCAGCACCAGCCCATCCTCATGGGCCATGTGGCTGACTCCGGGGAAGGCGGCCATCTGCGCGTCGTCGAGGCCGTCGACCCGGTCGAAGCGCACGGCCCGCTCGTGGAAGCGGCGCCCGACCAGCTCGTCGACCGTGCCCAGGTCCAGGATGTGACCGTGATCCATGATCGCCAGGCGGTCGCAGAGGATCTCGGCTTCGTCCATGTAGTGGGTCGTGAGCAGGATCGACTTGCCCTCGCCCTGGAGGCCCTTGACGAGGTCCCACAGGGAGCGCCGGGCCGCTGGATCGAGGCCCGTGGTGGGCTCGTCGAGGAAGACCAGCTCGGGATCGTTGACCAGGGCCAGGGCGACCGAGAGGCGCTGTCGCTGCCCGCCGGAGAGGGTGCGCGTCTGAGCTTCGCGCTTCTCCTCCAGGTCGAGGGCCTTGATGAGGTCGCCCACCGGCAGGTGCCGGGGGAAGAACGTGCCGAAGAGCTCGATGAGCTCGCGGACGGTCAGGTGGGGGTACAGCGAGACCGTCTGGAGCTGGACCCCGATGCGGGCCTTGATGCGCTGCCGGTCGCGGCGGGCGTCGAGCCCCAGGACCGTCAGCTCCCCGCCGTCGGCCTCGCGGATGCCCTCCAGCATCTCGACCGTCGTCGTCTTGCCCGCCCCGTTGGGCCCGAGGAGCCCGAAGACCTCGCCCCGGCCGACCTCGAAGCTGATGCCGTCGACGGCCGCCAGGGGGCCGTAGTGCTTGGTCAGGTGCTGGACACGGATGACTGCGTCCCCGGTGGCGAGGTGTCCGGAGGCGGTCGGAGAAGGGCCCGCGGAGGTGCTTCCCTGCAGCATGCGCAAGCCCGGATGGTGCCACGTCCAGCGCCTCGGCGCCCGGATGGCGACTGCGCCATGGCTAGAATGCTGCTCAGGGGATCGGACAGCGGCCGCCGCCTCGAGGATGGGAGCCGCCCGGATCCCGAAGGCGACCGACCAGTGGACGCCGACCGACCAGTGGAAGTCGACCCATGCCCATCTCGCCCAGCCCCCCATGACCGCCGTCCGCCCAGCCCCGGTCCGTCGCGCCTCCCGCTCCCGTAGCGCGCCGCCCATCCCCTACATCAACCGCGAGCTCTCGTGGCTCGACTTCAACGCCCGCGTCCTGCACGAGGCCACCGACGAGCGCAATACGCTCCTCGAGCGGGTCCGTTTCCTGGCCATCTACGCGAGCAACCTCGACGAGTTCTTCCAGGTCCGGGTGGCCGGGCTGAAGCAGCAGCTGGCCGCAGGCCACAGCTCGCCGGCCCCCGACGGGCTCTCGGCCGGCCAGACGCTGGAGGCCGTGCGCGACCGCGTCCTGCCCCAGGTGGCGCTCCACTCGGCGACCTTCGCGGCCCTCCACGCCGAGCTGGCCGAGCACGGCATCCGCATCGTCGACTACGACCAGCGCCGCGAGCGGCACCACGAGCTCCGCAGCCGCTTCCTCGACGAGATCTTCCCGGTCCTCACGCCGCTGGCCGTGGACCCGGGTCATCCGTTCCCCTACATCAGCGACCTCTCCCTTTCCCTGGCGGTCACGGTCCGCGACCCGGACAGTGGCGAGCGGCGCTTCGCCCGCATCAAGGTGCCGCCGGTCCTGCCCCGCCTCGTGGAGGTCGCCCACCACACCTACATCCTCCTTGAGCAGGTCATCGCCGCCAACCTCGACGCCCTCTTCCCGGGCATGGAGATCCTGGGCCACCACCTCTTCCGGGTGACCCGCAATGCGGACCTCGACATCGAGGAGGACGAGGCTGACGACCTGCTCCTGGCCATCGAGGAGGAGCTCCGCAAGCGCAGATTCGGGGCGGCCGTGCGGCTGGAGGTGGAGCGCTCCATGCCGCCCGCCACGCGAGCCCTGCTGGAGCGCGGCCTGGGTGTCCAGCCCACCGATGTCTACGAGATCGCCGGCATGCTCGACCTGACGGCCCTCACAGCCATCGCCGATCTCGACCTGCCCAGCCTCCAGCCCCACCCCTGGCAGCCGGTCACGCCGCTCCGCCTCCAGCCGCCCGACGAGGATGAGGCGGCCGACGTCTTCGCTGCCATCCGGGCCGGCGACCTGCTCGTCCATCACCCCTACGAGACCTTCATCGGGTCCGTCCAGCGTTTCATCGAGCAGGCCGCCGAGGACCCCGACGTCCTGACCATCAAGATGACCCTCTATCGCACCAGCGGCGACTCGCCCATCGTCCGCTCGCTGATCCACGCCGCCGAGCGGGGCAAGCAGGTCGTGGTCCTCGTGGAGATCAAGGCCCGCTTCGACGAGCAGGCCAACATCGTCTGGGCCCGGGCCCTGGAGCGCGCCGGGGCCCATGTCGTCTACGGCCTGGTAGGCCTCAAGACCCACTGCAAGACGCTGCTCGTCGTCCGCCGCGAGGGTCGCGGCCTGCGCCGCTACGTCCACATCGGCACGGGCAACTACAACCAGCGCACGGCGCGCCTGTATGTCGACCTGGGGCTCTTCACCTGCGATCACGAGCTGGGGGCGGACGTCACCGACCTCTTCAACTCGCTGACCGGCATCTCCCATCAGCGGACCTACCGTCGCCTGCTGGTCGCCCCGGGCAGCCTGCGGTCCAGCCTGGCCGAGCTCATCGACGGCCAGATCACCCGCCAGCGCGAGCACGGCGACGGGCGGATCGTGCTGAAGGTCAACGCCCTGGTCGACCCCGAACTCATCGCCGCCCTCGGCCGCGCCAGCCAGGCCGGCGTGCCGATCGACATCATCGTCCGGGGCATGTGCTCGCTCCGGCCCGGGGTCGACGGCCAGACGGAGACCGTCAGGGCGCGCTCGATCGTGGGCCGCTACCTCGAGCACTCCCGGATCTTCCTCTTCGGGCAGGGCGAGGACGAGCGCTTCTATATCGGCTCGGCCGACATCATGGAGCGCAATCTCGATCGCCGCGTGGAGGCCGTCACGCCGGTCATCGACGCCGCCGCCCGGGCCCGTCTGCGGCAGATCATCGACGTGATGCTGGCCGACGACCGGCGGGCCTGGGCACTGGGTCCTGATGACCGCTGGCGGCGGGTCGAGACCCTCGAGGCCGGCCCGCGCGGGGTCGACACGTTCGAGGTGCTCATGGCTCGCGCCCGGGCCTCCGTCGAACCGGCCGCCGGCTGAGGCGGGCGAGGCGGCGGGCGTGGCGGATCCGCTCGAGGTCGAGCTCAAGTACGCGGTGCGCGATCGGGCGGCCCTCGAGGCGGCGCTCAGCGGCGAGCGGCTGGGCGGCCTGGTGGTGGGGCCCTGGCGGACCGTGGAGATGCTGGACCGGCACCTCGACACGGCCGGCGCGGCGGTTCGCCGGCGGGGTTTCGCGGCCCGGCTCCGGCGGACCGGCCAGGAGACGATCATCTCCTTGAAGGGCGCGGCGCTCGAGGACGTCGCTCCACGACAGGCACGGGACGCGGCCGACGGCGGGGCGCTCCATCGCCGAGCGGAGATCGAGGGGCCCGCCTCGGAGGCGCTGGACCCCACGGCCTGGCCGGCCTCCGAGGCCCGCGACCGGCTCCTAGCCATGATCGGGGACGCGCCGCTCAGGGTCCGCTTCACCCTCCGCCAGACCCGCCACGAGCGCGAGTTGCGAGGCATCGACGGCTGGGCCCTACTGAGCCTCGACGAGGTCTCGGTCGACGCCGACGGCCACCACCTGGGCGACCTGGAGATGCTGGAGGTCGAGGCCAAGGGCGGCCAGGATTCGATCCTCGAGCCGGTGGCCCGGGAGCTGGCCGACTGCCACGCCGTGACGCCGGAGCCCCGGACCAAGGCCGCCTGGGCCGATCTGCTGCTCCGGCAGGCCGGTCTGGCGGGCGACGAGGACGGCGGGGCCGATGGTCGGGGTCCCGAGCACGACACCGGCGCCGAAGGAACCTCGGACGCCCCGCACCACGCTGGGGCCGATCGTTCGGGCGTCGAGCCGGGATCGGACGCCAACCTCGAAGCGGCGGCCGAGCCCTCGGAGGTCGAGGTCGGAGCGGCTGGCGGGGGCGAAGCCGGTGCCGGAGTCGAAGCCGGTGCCGGAGCCGAAGCTGGGTCCGACGCTCCCGTGCGCCTGGTGGTCGGGCGTTCGCCCGGCATCCGGCCCGACGATACCCTGGCCGAGGCCGGCCGCAAGGCACTCCGCTTCCAGCTGGCCAAGCTCCTCGACCGCGAGGCCGAGCTGCGGACCGACGAGGACCCGGAGATCGTCCATCAGGCTCGCGTCGCGACCCGCCGGCTACGGGCCATCTGGCGCGTCTTCGGGGATGGCTTCACGAACCGTGCCCGCCGCCGTCACGTCCGGGAGCTGCGCCGCGTGGCCGCTCGCTTGGGAGCGGTGCGGGACCTCGACGTCCTACTGGCCGGGCTGGAGGCGTTCTCCGCCGCGGCCCGCCCGGTCGACCGGGAGGCCATCGGTTCGTTGCGCGAGTCCTGGCAGGCACGCCGTGCGGCCGCCCGCAGAGCGCTCCTGGCGACCCTCGACGGACCGGCCTACCGACGCTTCCGGGCCGACCACCTGGCCTTCGTCGAGACCGCCGGGGCCGGAGCTCGTGACCTGCCAGCGACCAGCCCTGCCCGCGTCCGTGACACCGCGGCCAGCCGCATCTGGTCGGCCTACGAAGCGTTGCGGGCGTATGACGGGTCTCTTCGCTGGGCCGATCTGGAGACGCTCCACGCGATGCGCATGGCGGCCAAGCGGCTGCGCTACGCGCTGGAGGCCTTCCGCGAGGTCCTGGGCCCCGAGACGAGCGGCCTCATCGAGCGCGTCGTGGCCCTCCAGGACCTCCTGGGCGCCCTGCACGACGCCGACGTGGCGGCGGGCGCGGCGCGAGCCTTCCTGACCGCGAACGCTGCGGCCTCGTCGTCGGCGTCGATCGAGGCCGTGGGCCACTACCTGGGCTCGCAGGAGCGTGAGGTGGCTCGACTCCGCCGCCAGCTGCCGGCGACCTGGCGGCCGATCGTGGCACCGGCCTTCCGACGGGCCCTCGGCCGGGCCGTCAGTAGCCTCTGAGGGCCGCATGGTGGAGCGCGAGGTCTCGATGGTGGAGCTGTATCTCTTGCGCCACGCCGACGCTGGCGACGCCCTGGCCTGGGCCGGCCCGGATGCCGAACGGCCGCTCTCGCGCCGCGGCTGGCGGCAGGTCGGCCGACTTGCCGGGCTGCTCCTCGCGGCCCGCTTCCGCCCTGACCTGATCGTCAGCAGCCCCTTGCTGCGCGCGGCCCAGACGGCCCAGAGTCTGGCCGACGCCCTGGGCATGGAGATCGTCGTCGACGACCGCCTGGCCGGCGGGATCGCCGCCGCTGAGATGGAAGGGCTGCTTCGGGACCTGGGCGACCCGCAGCGGCCGGTCCTCGTGGGCCACGAGCCCGACATGAGCCGGCTCGTGGCTGAACTGTGTGACGGCGACGTCCCCGTGCCCAAGGGCACCCTCGTCCGCATCGACGCGCCGCGGCCGCTCGTCGCAGGGGGCGGCACCCTCCGCTGGCTCATCCCGCCCGACTCGCTCAAGGTGCGCCGCAAGCCGTAGCCGCGTCGGGCGTCGGGCGTCGGGCGTCGGCCGTCGGGCGTCGGGCTAGTCGCCTGATGCATGCCTCCGCGGGCAGCGGGGCTCGCGTGGGGTCCCTTCTCGCGCGGGTCACCTCTTGCCCGTCGCTCATGCGCACCATGATCGTCAAGGTGGCCCTGGGGCGACAAGGCTGGAACTCCATGCTTGCACGACCACCTAGGCACGTCCCTCCCCTGGCGCCGAGTCATCGGGCGACTGGAACGAGCGACAAGGTGGCCTGGGCGGCCGAGATCCCGCAGAACGGCGAGAGCTTGTGCTGGCAGCAGTCATAGGACGACTGCGCACGGACTGAACGGGGGACCGAGCGGGCCCGAGCGCGCTCGACGAGCGCAGAGCGCAGCCGCCGGGTGACTGCCGAGCGGGGAGCGGCTACGCTTGAAGGAGACGACCCAGGCCGCGGGGGACCACGAAGGCTGCGTCCGACGGCCGGTCGATCAGGGAGCCTGCATGCGCCTGAAGCTCATCCCGCGCGACGAAGCGTTCTTCGAGATGTTCGTCGAGGATGCCGCCAACGTCCTGGCCGGAGCTCGGCAGCTCGAGCAGATGCTGCGCGTCTACGACGATATCGAGCAGCGGGCCAAGGAGCTCTTCGCCATGGAGCACCACGGCGACGAGCTGAGCCATGCCATCGGCCGGAAGCTCAACACGACCTTCGTCACGCCCTTCGATCGCGAGGATATCGTGGCCCTCATCAGCGGCCTCGACGATGTCCTGGACATCATCGAAGAGGTCGCCGACACGTTCGTCCTCTACAACATCGATGCGCCCACGCCGGCCTCCATCCAGCAGGCCGAGATCATCGTCAAGCAGTGCGAGGAGCTCCACGAGGCCCTGACCACGCTGCGCTCCTTCGGCGACGACCTGGCGAAGCACTGGATCGAGGTCCATCGGCTGGAGAACGAGGGCGACCGCATCGCCCGGGCGGCCATCGCCGCCCTCTTCCGGGAGAAGACGAAGGCTACCGACATCATCAAGTGGAAGGACATCCACTCGCTGCTCGAGGACGGCGTCGACAAGTGCGAGGATGTCGCCAACATCATCGAGAAGATCGTCGTCAAGCACACCTGAGGCAGCCGACCGACGGCCGCCGATCAGGCATGGCGGTCAGGGCGAGGCACGGCGAAGGCGACCAGGCCGACGCAGATGACGAAGGCCGTGGCTACGACCATGGCCCCGGCCAGGGCCAGGCCCTCGGGCCGCACGCCGTCGTGGACGCCGGGCACGTTGAGCAGGAGGATGAGACCGCTCACGCTCAGGGCGATGGCCAGGGCCACCCGGGCCAGGGTGCGAGCCTCGGCCCGCGCCATGCGGGCGGCCAGGAAGGCCAGGCTCGTCGCGATGAGGGCGGCGGGCAGGAGGCTGGAGGCGCCCAGGGCCCCGATGTCGTAGGCGCTGTAGCGGGCCACGGCCCAGCCATACAGTGCGATCTGCACGCCGGCCGCCACGATCAGCCCACCGATGACGAGCGCCCAGGTCAGCCTGGCCGCGGGGCGCAGCGGCCCCAGGATGGCCCGCCCGATGCGGGGCAGGGCGACGACCAGCAGAAGCCCCCACAGGATCGGCGTGGCGCCTTCGGTCAGGGCGTCGTCCCAGGGCGCGGCGGCCTGCTCGGTCACGGCGCCGAGGAGGTTCACCACCAGCCCGGCAGCGACGTAGGCCACAAGGCTGGCCGCGGCCCACATGAGCGCCCGACCCCAGGCGTCGGTGCGAGAAGGGCTCGAGGCGGTGGGAACGGCCATGCAATCTCCACGCTCGGGTCTCGCCGGTCGCCGGACGTGCTCCCTGGGCGGGGCCACGGTTCGAGACGGCCGGATGGCGGCATCCATGGTGGGCCACGGGCCGCCCTCGCGCAAGCGCCATCCTGCGCTCGTCTCGGCTACGCTAGCGAGGTGCCGGCCGCTCATCACCTTCGACGACCTGCGGCGCGGGCCTGATGCTCGGGGGGATCACCGCCACCCTCCTGGTCGTCTTCGGCCTGGCCGTGCTCTTCGACTACATCAACGGCTTTCATGACACGGCCAACGCGATCGCGACCTCCGTCTCGACCCGGGCCCTGCGCCCCGAGTACGCCATCGCCCTCTCGGCCGCCGCGAACTTCATCGGCGCTCTGACCGGGACCGAGGTCGCCGCCACCGTGGGGTCGGGCATCGTGGCCACGCCGGCCGGGCAAGCCGGCCAGCTGATCGTGGCCGCGGCGCTGGTGGGGGCCATCATCTGGAACCTCGTCACCTGGCGGGCGGCGATCCCCAGCTCCTCCAGCCACGCCCTCATCGGCGGCCTCATCGGGGCCACCTTCGTGGCCGTCGGCACCGGGGCGCTCGATATCGGAGGCATCGTGGGCAAGGTGCTCCTGCCGCTCATCGTCTCCCCACTCCTGGGCCTGAGCATCGGCTTCCTCCTCATGGTCGCCCTCCTCAACATCTTCCGGGGCGCCGACCCCCACCGCCTCAACGAGCGCTTTCGCCGGGTCCAGCTCCTTTCGGCGGCCTTCATGGCCTTCAGCCACGGCTCCAACGACGCCCAGAAGACGATGGGCATCATGACCTTGGCCCTGGTCTCGGCCGGCCTGCTGCCGAGCTTCGAGGTGCCCCTGTGGGTCATCGTCCTGGCCGCCAGCGCCATCGCCCTGGGCACCGCCGGGGGCGGCTGGCGGATCATCAGGACGGTCGGCCAGAAGGTGGTCAAGCTGGATCCGGTGCACGGCGTGGCGGCGGAGGCCACCTCGGCGGCCATCATCCTGGGCGCCTCGCACCTGGGCATGCCAGTCTCCACGACCCACGTCGTCTCGACGGCCATCATGGGGGTCGGCTCGACGGAAGGCTTCAGCGCTGTGCGCTGGGGGATCGTCGGCAACATCGTGTGGGCCTGGATCCTGACCATCCCCCTCTCAGCCGCGGCCGCCGCGGGCGCCTGGTTCGTCCTCCACGTCCTGGTCGGCTAGGCCTCAGCCCGAGGGTTGGGCCTCGTAGATCTCGGTGTAGGAGCGGCAGCGACCGTCCGCGTCGAACTCCAGCAGGAACACGTTGTGGTAGAGCCGGTCAAGGGTGGCCCGGCGCGCATCCTTCCAGTAGGTGCTGGTGCCGACGGCCACGGCCCGATCACCGTCCACGGCGTAGACCTGATAGGCACCCTCGTACGTCCCGGGGTCGTCGCGACTGCTGCCCGCCCCCTCCGGTTCCACCCATGAACGGACGATGGCCTCGCGACCCGTGACGGGCGGCTCCCAGGGGTGGTATCGGTAGGTGGCCTCGCGGCTGAACAGATCGCCGATCGCCTCGGGGTCGTAGCTCTCCCAGGCCGCGGCATAGCGATCCAACCAGGCCTGGACATCGTCACGGGTCATCGTCGCACCTCCACGAGCGGCCATCCTAGCCGCCCCAGACGGCCGGCAGGCTCTCCAGGAGCTCCCGCGCCCGATCGAGCCGCTCCAGGGTCCGCCCGTAGCCCAGGGCCACGAGGGTCTCGAAGAGGGGCGGCGTGGCCGTGCGACCGGTCGCCGCGACGCGGATGGCCATGAACAGGTCACCGGCCTTCCAGCCGTGCTCGGCGGCCAGATCGCGGAGGGCCGGCTCGAGGCCCTCCGTATCGAAGCTGACCTCGCCCAGGGCGGCGATGGCCTGCCGGGCCGCGCGCAAGCCGGCCAGCGTCGTCCCCCGGTCCCAGTGGCGGGGCACGAGCGTCGCCGGCTCGACGGCCAGCTCGCGGATGAAGAGGAAGTCGACGAGATCGCCGATGGCGGCCAGGGTCGGCAGCCGTTCCTGGACCAGGTGCACGAGGGGGATGAGGTCGGCTTCGGTCGGCTCGACGACCTCCAGGCCCAGAGACGCCTTGGCCGCCAGGTCGGCCTCCAGGAACGGCAGCAGGCGGCGGGCCAGGTCGTCGGGGGCCAGGCGGCGGATCCATTGCCCGTCGAGCCAGTCGAGGCGCTCGCGATCGAAGATGGCGCCGGCCTGATGGACCCGCTCCAGCTCGAAAGCGGCGGTCAGCTCGTCGAGGGTGAAGAGCTCGTCCGTGCCGCCACTAGACCAGCCCAGGAGGGCGAGGTGGTTGACGATGGCCTCCGGCACGTAGCCCTGGGCCAGGTAGTCGGAGACCGCGGTCTGCGTCTTGCGCTTGCTCATCTTCGTCCGGTCGGGATTGAGGATGAGGGGCAGGTGGGCGAAGGTCGGCACGGGGGCGCCCAGGGCCCGGAAGAGGAGGATGTGCTTGGGGGTGTTGGAGAGGTGATCCTCGCCCCGGATGATGTGGCTCATGGCCATCTCGGCGTCGTCGACGCAGACGCTGAAGTGGTAGAGGGGGCTGCCGTCGCGGCGGACGATCACGAGGTCGCCGCCCAGGGCGGAGGTGGCGATCTCGACCCGGCCCCGGACGAGGTCGTCGAAGGCGATGGTCTCGTCGGGCGGGATGCGGAAGCGGATGGCCGGGCGGCGGCCCTCGGCCTCCAGGCTCCGGCGCTCGGCGGCGCTCAGGTGGGCACACCGCCCGAGGTAGTGGGGCGGCTCCCGGGCCGCTTCCTGGGCCGCCCGATCGGCCGCCAGCTCCTCCGGGCTGCAGTAGCAGGGGTAGGCGAGGTCCGCGGCCAGGAGCCGCGCGGAGGCCGCGGCGTACAGCGACAGGCGCTCCATCTGGCGGTAGGGTCCGTACGGTCCCCGGGCCGGCAGGCCGGCCACCTCCGGCCCCTCGTCCCAGTCGAGGCCCAGGCGGTGGAGGCCGTCGAGGATGTCGCGTTCGTAGGCCAGGCTGTTGCGGGCCACGTCGGTGTCCTCCAGGCGGAGCACGAACGTGCCCCCCTGGCGCCGGGCGAAGAGGTAGTTGAAGAGCGCGGTGCGGGCCGTGCCGATGTGGAGCGGGCCGGTGGGGCTAGGGGCGATGCGGCAGCGAACGGTCACCATCGCGATCGCCTCAGTTGCTGGGCCACAGGCTGGCGCGGGGGCGCCCCAGCCAGGGGCGGCGGACGGGTCGATCGCGCCATACGACCAGGCCGGCCACGAGGTAGGCCAGCACCAGCACGGCGACCACCACCAGGGCCGTGGCCGAGGGAGCGCCCTGCGCCGGACCGACCCCCGGGCCGGCGCCACCACCGGCTCCGGCCCCGAACGAGGCGGGGCCGACGACGCCGGCCAGCAGGTCCGCCAGGGCGGAGACGGCCGCGACGACGAGGCCCGCGACGAGCATCCCCACCCCCGCCCCGGCGGCCAGGTAGGCCGCCCGCGGGAAGGCCACGAGGGCCACGGCCAGGAGGACGAGCAGGACCGCCTGGGCCGGCGGGACGAGCGACGGGCAGGCGACGGAGGCGTCGGCACAGCCGCTCACGGCCCCACCGCCGAAGGCCACCAGGAGGGCCAGCGGCACCCAGGCCAGACCGGCCAGGAGGAGCCGCTGCGGAAGGGCGGGCCAGGGTGTGCGCGACGGTCCGGCGAAGCCCCGCGGCCGCGACGAGGGGCGCCCGATGGTCGTGCCCTGGGCGAAAGGGGCCCTCCAGGCCGGGGTCGGACGCTGCGCCGCCGGCGCCCCGGAAGGAGCCGAAGAGGGGGAAGCTGAGAACGGACCCTGGGCCGACGCTGACGCCGGAGCCGATGCTGACGCCTGGGCCGACGCTGACGCCTGGGCCGACCCTGGGCGCCGGGCCGAAGACGATGCTCGAGCGGATGCCGAGGACGGCCTGCGGGCCGAGGACGGCCTCTGGGCCGATGCCGCGCCCGCCGACCCTGACCGCTGGTTCGACGCCGAGCGCTGATCCGGGGCCGGGCGGGCGGTCGCACCCATGGCGGGGTCCGTTCCGTCGGGTCGGGGCCTCCGTCGGGGGTGAGCGCCCGGGTCGGGCGTCGTCCAGCGGGTGGCGTACGGCTCGGCCGCCCCACGGGCCAGGTCGGAGGTCGACCGACGGAAGTGGGCCCTCGCGGCCGATGACCAGGCCGCCCCCGAGGAGCGGTTGAAGACCTCGAAGTCGGCCTTCGCTTCCGGGACGTCGTCGGGCCGCCCGGAGCTGCCGGCGGCGGGTCGCTGACGGCCGGGTTGTCGCCGGCCCGCTCCAGGCGGAGCGTCCTGCTCCCACCAAGGGACGCCCTGGGCCGACCAGGTGTACGCGTCGGCGTAGGGGTCGGTCCGGGCGTCCGGGGCCCGCCGGCCCGTGTCCTGACCCGCACCTGGGCCGGCGCCCCGGTCCGTCGCCTGCCTGGACCCGCCATCCGCCTGGCCACCGGCCTGCCGGCCCGGCGCTCGTGCCGCGCGCGGCCGGTCCCTGGCTGCCGCCGGCTCGCCGCGCTGGGCCGTGCGCGAGGCGGGGCGCTGACCGGCCCGCTGGCCGGCGCGGACCGGCCCGGGTGCGTGGTGGAGGTCCCACTCCTTCCGCCGCAGCGGATCGGCCAGGACCTGGTAGGCATCCTGGACGGCCACGAACCGCTCGGCGTCCCCCCCGCCGGCGTCAGGATGGAAGCGCTTGGCCAGACGGCGATGGGCGTCCTTGATCTCGGCCAGCGTGGCATCGGCGCGCACGCCCAGCACGCGATAGGGGTCGACGGGGCGAGGGATGGCCATCGGTGACCCTCAGGCCAGCTCGGAGATGGGGGCCAGCTCGAAGGCGGCGACGGCTTCGCCCACCACGGTGCCACGGGGATCGACGGCTAGCGGCCGATGGAAGCCCCGCAGCTGCTGCAGGGCGCGCTCGTCGAGGGCCCCGAGCTGGCGCACCGCTTCCACCGTGGCTGCGCGGCCAGCCCGCACCTCGTTGCCGTCGTCGATGGTGATGGCCAAACCCGCCGGGCCGCGATCCGGACCCCGCGCCCCGGCCAGCAGGCCGACGCCGCGCAAGCCTTCCGCACCGCCTTTGGAGACGATGCGACCGGCACCCACGTGCATGAGGGCCGTGTCGAGCCGATCCCGCGTCCCGGCCACCAACTCCGGCGCCGCCAGCATGGCATCGCGGATGCGGGTCATGGCCGGCGCCAGCGCGGAGCGGGCCGGGTCGGACGCCACCCCAGCCGGGTCGGCCAGGTAGGCGTAGGCCTGGGCGACGGCCACCAGGGGGAAGGCGAAGGTCTCGACCCCGCAGGCATCGGTGGCCCGTACGAGCTGCTGAGGACGGACCCCGAAGACGCGCGCCACGGCCGCCCGGACCAGCGTCTGGCTGGGATGCTCCGGCAGCCAGTACTCATCCAGCGGCCAGCCGGCGTGGCGGCTCAGCAGGATGCTCGCCGCGTGGAAGCCGGAGCATTGATGCCGGATGGGCCCCGGCTGCTCCCCGTCGCGAGCCAGGCGGACGGCGGTCAGCGCGTCGAGCGGCGCCCCGGTCGTGCCACAGCCCAGGAGGTCCTGGCTGAGCCGAGCGCGACGGAAGATCGACTGCAGGGTGCGCACATGGAGGTCCTCGCCCGAGTGCGAGGCGGCCAGGATGGCTAGCTCCGGCGGGGTGAGGTGGAAGGCCTCCGCCGCGCCCGACTCGACGACGGCCAGGGCGCCGAACGGTTTGACCGCGCTGCGCAGGGTGACGACGAGCTCGGGGTCGCCCAGGGCACGCTCCACGGCCAGGTCGGGGCCCACCTGGACGACCGCCCCTCGATGCCGGCTTTCGACGATCCCCCCGCGCCGCATCTCGACGAGGACGGGGTCGGCCGCGTTGCGGGGCCAGCGGGGCAGGAGGCCATTGGTCCGCGGCGCCGGGGGCCGTGCTCGGACGGTGCGTCGCGACGGTGAGGGGACGGTGGGTGTGGGCACAGGTCGATGGTAGCGCGAGGCCCGCCATCGCTCCGGCCCGACGACTACAATCCGGCCACGTTTCGAGGAGTGCCGCCGTGTCGATGATCGCCTCCGCGCCGGACCTGTCGAAGGCCGACCTCCACGTCTCTCGCCATCCGGCCATCCTCCACAAGCTGGCCCTCCTGCGCGACGACAGCACGGAACCCAAGAAGTTCCGCGAGCTCGTCCGGGAGATCAGCTGGCTGGTGGGCTACGAGGCCCTGGCCGACGCCCGCGTGGAGCCGGTCCGGGTGCGGACCCCCATCGAGGAGACGGACGGGGCGCGCCTGGCCGACCGGATCGGGCTCATCCCCATCCTCCGGGCCGGCTTGGGCATGGTCGACGCCATGCTCGAGCTGATGCCCACGGCCGAGGTCTGGCACCTGGGCCTCTTCCGCGACGAGCGCACCCTGCGGCCGGTGGAGTACTACAACAAGCTGCCCGACACCGCGACGGTCGACCTCTGCCTGATCCTCGACCCCATGCTGGCCACGGGCGGCTCGGCTACGGCGGCCATCGAGGTGCTGAAGCAGTGGGGCGCCCGGCGCATCAAGCTCATCAACCTCATCGCCGCGCCGGAGGGGGTGCAGGCCGTCTCTTCGGCCCACCCTGACGTGCCCATCCACTGCGCCGCCTTGGACCGCCAGCTCAACGAGAAGGGCTACATCATGCCTGGCCTGGGGGATGCCGGCGACCGCCAGTTCGGCACCGGGCGCAGCGAATAGCCCTCGCCATAGGTGACGGGCCTCTCGGTGATCCACGTCTAGCATGTCCTTCCGGATCAGAGCTGCGGCCGACGATGACCTACCCGCCATCACCCGCATCGGTGGCCACTACGTCGTCCATAGCGTGGCCAACTTCGACCTCCAGCCCCCGCCCCAGACGGCCTGGGCCCACAAGCTGGCCGAGATCGTCGCGGACGGGCTGCCCTTCCTGGTGGCCGAGGCCGAGGGCGCCGTGGTCGGCTACAGCTACGCCTCGCCCTGGCGGGTCCGACCCGGCTACCGCTACACGGTGGAGGATTCCGTGTACATCGCGCCAGAGGCCCTGCGCCAGGGCCTCGGGCGGCAGTTGCTCGGCGCGCTCATCGAGGCCTGCGAGTCGATCGGCAAGCGCCAGATGGTGGCCGTCATCGTGGTCGAAGGCGGGGAGGCCTCGGTGGCCCTCCATCGGGCCTTCGGCTTCCGGGAGGTGGGTGTGCTGGAGGCGGTCGGCTTCAAGGAGGAGCGCTGGCTGGATACGGTCCTGATGCAGCGGGCGCTGGGGGACGGAGCGGCTACCCCGGTCGGGCCGGCCGCGCCCGTCGAGGTCAGCGAGTGACGAGCGAGTCGAGGAGCCGGCGGCTGCTGGCGGCGACCTCGTCCACCGCCCGGTCGAAGACCACGGCATTGCGGGCCGCGGGGGCCCGGTAGCCGCTCACCTTCCGCACGAACTGGAGGGCGGCGGCGCGGATCTCCTCGTCGCTGGCGGGCTGAGGCCCGCGAAGGGTCTTGATGCTGCGGCACATGCGGGCAGTGTGCCACGAGCCGTCAGG
>DASUKL010000007.1:0-3862 GCA_036278755.1 Candidatus Limnocylindrales bacterium
GGACTTGCACCGCCTCTTCGAAGCTCGTCTGGTGCTCGAGGAGCCGGTCGCTCGCCTGGCCGCGGAGCGGCTCGACGCGGCCGCCCTCGACGAGCTGGAGGCCCTCTCGGCGGCCATCGAGACCTCGATCGCCGAGCGCGCCATCTACGAGGCCGTGGAGTTGGACCATGGCCTCCACCTGGCCATCGCCCGGGGCAGCGGCAACCGCTTCCTGATGCAGGCCATCGACCGCCTCAACTGCGGCTCGCTGCGCCTGTGGTACGTGGCCCACGAGCGCCTCAACGACGACGTGCGCCAGGAACGGCATCGTGACCTGGTCGCGGCCCTGCGGGCCCACGACCCGGAACGAGCCGGGCTCGAGGCCCGGCGCCACGTGCTGCGCTTCCACGAGCGGCAGCTCGAGCTGCTGCGGGGGGCCATCGCCTCCTGGCAGCCGCCGGCCGCCTCCTAGGGCGAGGTCCAGATGCGCGTCGCGGCCATCCAGCTCACCTCCGGGGCCGATCGGGAGGCCAACCTCGAGCGGGCCCTCGAGCAGGTGGAGCGCGCGGTCACGGCCGGGGCGGAGCTCATCGTCCTGCCCGAGTACGTCGACTACCTCGGCCCGGCCGAGCGAGCCTGGGAGCTGGCCGCACCCATCCCCGGCCCCACCGTCGACGCCTTCGCTGTGGTCGCCCGCCAGGCCGGGGTCTGGATCGTGGCCGGCTCGGTCTGGGAGCGGGCGCCCGAGATCGGCCGCCGCTGCTACAACACCTCGGTCCTCCTCGATCCTGCCGGAGCGGTCGCCGCCCGCTATCGCAAGGTGCACGTCTTCGACGTCCACCTGGGCGAGGTGGACGGCCACGAGTCGGAGTTCGTGGCCGCCGGCGACGAGGTCGTCGTGGCTCCAGTAGACGGCCTGACGATGGGCCTCTCGGTCTGCTACGACCTGCGCTTCCCCGAGGTCTACCGGGCCCAGGCGCTCCTCGGCGCCCAGGCCTTCCTCGTCCCCTCCTCGTTCCGCCTGGAGACCGGGCGCGACCATTGGGAAGTCCTCATCCGGGCGCGGGCCCTGGAGAACCAGTGCTACCTCGTCGCGGCCGACCAGGTGGGCATCGACGGGCGGGGCATCGCCTGTTACGGCCGCAGCATGATCGCCGACCCGTGGGGCACGGTCCTGGCCTGCGCGCCCGATGAGATCGGTTTCGTCATGGCCGACATCGACCCCCGACGGCTGGGCCGGCTGCGGGCCGGCTTCCCCGCCCTGGCCAGCCGGCGCGACGACGTCTACGGCATCACCCTCCGAGAGCGCGATGGCGATCGGCCGCTCGTCCCCTCCGAACACCGAGGCGGGCCCCGTGGCCAGGGCTGAGCGCACACCGGCGCCGCAGTCGGGCTCGGCGACCGGACGGTCGGGCTCCGCGGCCAAGTCGGCTCCCACGTCTGGACGATCCGGCTCGGCGACCAAGTCGGCTGCCCGGCGGGCCGTCGATCGGTCGGCGCCCTCGCTCCTTTCTCTCAGCCATCGGATCCACGCCGAACCCGAGGTCGGCTTCGAGGAGCGCCAGGCGGCGGCCTGGCTGGGCGAGGCCCTGGCCGAGGCCGGCTATGCGGTCACCGCTGGCGCCTGCGAGCTGCCCACGGGCTTCGTCGCCACGGCCGGCGATGGGCCGCTCACCGTCGCCATCTGCGCCGAATACGATGCCCTCCCGGGTATCGGCCACGCCTGCGGCCACAACATCATCGCCGCCTCGGCGGTCGGCGCGGCCATCGGCCTGCGCGACCTGGCCGACGACTTGGGCCTGACCGTGCGCATCGTGGGTACCCCGGCCGAGGAGGGCGGCGGGGGCAAGATCCTGATGCTCGAGCGGGGGGCCTTCGATGGCGCCGCGGCGGCGCTGATGATCCATCCCTCGCCCCGCGACGTCCTGCGTCCCCCCATGCTGGCGGTGGCCCATCTGCTGGTCAGCTACGCCGGTCGCGCGGCGCACGCATCGGCCCACCCCGAAGAAGGCCTGAACGCGGCCGACGCGATCACGGTGGCCCAGGTGGGGCTGGGCCTGCTGCGCCAGCACCTGAGGGACGGCGATCGCATCCACGGCATCGTCCGTCACGGCGGCGACGCGGCCAACGTCGTGCCGGCCCGGACGACCTACGAGCTCTACCTGCGGGCCACGGACCTGGCGGCCCTGGATCGGCTCCGACCGCGGGCGCAGGGGTGCCTGGAGGCCGGGGCCCTGGCCACAGGCTGCAGCCTCTCGGTCGACGAGCCGTCCGGGGTCTACGCCGAGGTCCGTCATGATCCGCGGCTGAGCGAGTCGTTCGGGGCCAACGCGCGACGGCTCGGTCGCCGCATGGCGGAGACGGGTGACCCGCGCCTGGCGGCCTCGACCGACATGGGCAACGTCTCCCAGGTGGTGCCCTCGATCCATCCGTTGCTGAGCTTCGACACGGGTGGGGCATCGAATCACCAGCCGGCCTTCGCGGCGGCCTGCGCCGGCCCTTCGGCCGACGCGTTGATCGTCGAGGCGGCCACGCTGCTGGCCTGGACGGCCATCGACCTCGCCGGCGGCGCGGCCTAGGGCCCCGTCCGGGCGCGGCCGAGGCCCGCGTCGTGGCGCGGGTCGGATGGGCGCCGGGGGCGCGCTACCCTTGCCTCGAGGAGGTGCGCCGATGGTCGACCCGAACGTCCAGCTCTTGCACGTGGCGAGCGATGGAACCCACCATGCCCTGGTGGAGATCGAGTCGGGAGGGCCCCGGGACGACCGTGAGGTGCGTGCCGTGCCCCCGGAGCGCCGCGACCCGGTCAAGCTCTACCGCTGCGCCGAGCCCGACTGCCGCTTCTTCATCGAGCTGGCCGCGACCGGACACCACTCCTAGTCTGCGAGGCGCTGTGGCGTCGTCCCCGCGGCGCCATCATCGAGCCCTCCGGGCACGGCCACGTCGGCCGACCCTGGCGGGCAGCCTGACCGAAGCTCCCGCCCCACCGTACGCGCCCTCCTCGGGCGCGGATCGTTCGCTGCCAGCAGATGAAGTGGCCCCGAAGTCGCGCATCGTGGCCGCGGCGCCCTCCTCGGGCGCGGATCGTTCGCTGCCAGCAGATGAAGTGGCCCCGAAGCCGCGCATCGTGGCCGCGGCGCCCTCCTCGGCGCGGATCGTTCGCTGCCAGCAGATGAAGTTGCCCCGAAGTCGCACATCGTGGCCGCGGCGCCCTCCTCGGGCGCGGATCGTTCGCTGCCAGCAGATGAAGTGGCCCCGAACGGGCACTCAACCGGCCTCGTGGCCCCTTCCGACCCGATCCATTTGATGTCAGCAAACGGCCCCCCGGCGCGGAGGGGATCGGGTGCAGGTCCCCGCGTGGGCCGCGCCGCCGAACTCGCCGCGAGCGGGCACCACTCCGAGCTCGCCATGGGCCGTGGCGGGATCGCGCTTGCTTCACGGCCCGCGGTGCCCTATGCTCCGAGCATGGTTCGCGCCACATGGCTCAAGAAGTCGAAGAAGCGTTGGCGGCCCTGCCGGGAGGCACGGGCCTAGAGGCTCTTCGGCGCGAACGACCGAACGGAGCCTCCAGGCACGGAGGCTCCGAGGGCCGCAGACACCGAGACGGTGACTGCGGCTTTTCGATTCGCCCGGCCGAACGGCAAGGCGTCGGACCTCCACCCGGCGGCTCCTCCCCAGTGAAGGAGCGGCACGAGACATGGTCAGCAAGATCATCCTGGGCGACGGGCCGATGGGCCGCGCCCTGGCGACCCAGGCCGTTGCGGCGGCTGAGACACCTCGGCTCCTCGGGCGCCCCGGGCCCGCCGGCCACCGCCCGGAGATCTTCGCCGGGGTCGAGCTGGCCTACGAGGTCAGCCGCGGGCCACAGGTCTGCGCCAACGTCGCG
>DASUKL010000008.1:0-15233 GCA_036278755.1 Candidatus Limnocylindrales bacterium
CGGTCAGCAGGAGGACCGCGACGAGGGGGCCGACCGACCACGGCCGACGCGCGAGCACCGAGCCGCCTGACGACAGCCGACGCGCGAGGACCGAGCCGACCGCTGACAGCCGACGAGCGACGTGAGCCACGCCCGAAAGCCTACGGGCTCCGCCCGCTCGACGCCTCCGCCATCCCTCGACGCTCTACCGACCGCCCGGCGGAGGCCCCCGACCGGCTGCCGGCCCGCTAGGCGCGGGCCCTACGGGATGCGGTACTGGATGGGGCCCGTGTAGCAGTGGCCGAGCTTGGCGCAGGCGCCGTAGGTCAGGTCGAAGATGCGGCCCGCGACGTACGGCCCACGGTCGACGACCGGCACGCTGACCGTGTGGCCGTTCCAGCGGAACTGGACGATCGTGCCGCAGGGCAGGGTCCGGTGGGCCACCCCCACGAGGGTCATCGTCAGGGCATAGCCGCAGGCCGTCCGCTGCCCGTACATGCCCGGGCCGTACCAGCTGATCTCCGGGTCGTTGCGCCAGACGTTCACGATCCTGCCCACGTGACCGCTGTCGGAGAGCTCACCCGGGGCCTTGGGCGCACCGGGCAGGACGGCCGTGGGCGTGGGCCCGTCCAGGGGGGCGAGGGCCGGCACGCGGTACGAGCCGTCGGAGGTCTGGATGGCCGGGGCCGGGGCGTCGTAGGCCAGGCTCGTCGAGCCCAGGGCCCCGTTGCCGGCGCCGATGGCATCCACGGCCGGTCCGGCGGCAGCGCCGCCTGTGGACGTGTCGGGCAGGGTGGCCCGGGCCGTGCGGAGGGCCAGGGCGTCGACCCGCGCGAGGCGCGCGGCGATATCGGGCGTCGATGCTTGCGACGTCGACGCCCCGGACCCATGACCGAAGCCTGGGACCAACGCGGAGGCTGTTGCGAGGGCCACTACCAGCACGACCGCCGCGCTATCGCGGCTCCTCCTCGTGCGAGCGACCCTCAATCGCGACGACGCTGGGGCGCCGCCGGGGCGAAGGGGCACCGGGGGACGGTACCACGGTCCGGTGGGCCAGCGCCACGCTCGACCGCACGGGTCGAGATTGCAGGAGCGTGTCAACATGGGCCTCGTGAGCAGCCCTCGGAACGAGCGCCAGGCCCGTTTCAGCACGATCAGCGACGTCGAGGTCGAGCGCCTCTACGGGTCGGGCTCGTGGCAGGGGCCCCGAGCCGGAGGCGGTGGGCCCACGGCCGTCGACCATCACGGCCAACCTCTCGCCGGCGGCCGCTGGGACGCCTTCGACCCGGAGCGGGACATCGGCCAGCCGGGTCAGCCGCCCTACACCCGGGGCGTCCACGCCAGCGGCTACCGCCGCCGCCTCTGGACGATGCGCATGTTCGCCGGCTTCGGGGCGGCCGAGGACACCAACGCCCGCTTCCGCCAGCTTCTCGAGGCCGGCCAGACCGGGCTCTCGATCGCCTACGACATGCCCACCCTCTACGGCTACGACACCGACGCCCCGGAGGCCCAGGGCGAGTTCGGGACGTGCGGCGTGGCGGTAAGCAGCCTGGCCGACATGGAGGTCCTCCTCGACGGCCTGCCGCTGGACCGCATCAGCACCTCGATGACCATCAACTCCCCGGCCGCCCCGATCTGGGCCATGTACATCGCCGCCGCCGAACGGCGCGGCGTGCCCCGGGCGCAGCTGGAGGGAACGCTCCAGAACGACATCCTCAAGGAGTACATCGCCCAGAAGGAGTTCCTCTTCCCGCCCCAGCCCTCGATGCGCCTGGTGACCGACACGATCGAGTTCGGGACCCGCGAGCTGCCCCGCTGGAACACGATCAGCATCAGCGGCTACCACATCCGCGAGGCCGGCTCGACGGCCGTCCAGGAGCTGGCCTTCACCATCGCCGACGGGATGGCCTACGTCGAGGCGGCCCTCCAGCGCGGCCTGCGCGTCGACGACTTCGCCCCTCGCCTGAGCTTCTTCTTCAACAGCCACAGCGACTTCTTCGAGGAGATCGCCAAGTTCCGGGCCGCCCGGCGGATCTGGTGGAAGCTGATGACTCAGCGCTACCGGGCGGAGAACGAGCGCTCGACCTGGATGCGCTTCCACACCCAGACGGCGGGCGTCTCGCTGACCGCCCAGCAGCCGCTCAACAACGTCACCCGGGTGGCCGTCCAGGCCCTGGCCGCGGTGCTCGGCGGCACGCAGTCGCTCCATACGGACGCCTACGACGAGGCCTGGGCCGTGCCCTCGGCCGAGGCGGCCCTCCTGGCCCTCCGCCAGCAGCAGATCCTGGCCGCTGAGACGGGCGTGGCCAACACGGTCGATCCGCTGGGCGGCTCGTGGTTCGTGGAGTCCCTCACCAACGAGACCGAGCGGGCCGTGTGGCGCTACCTCGACGAGATCGACCGCCTGGGCGGGATGACCGCCGCCATCGCCGCCGGCTACCCCCAGCGGGAGATCGCCGAGGCTGCCTACCGCTACCAGCGCGAGCTCGATGCGGGCGAGCGCGAGGTCGTGGGTGTCAATGCCTACGCCGACCGCGACGAGGTCGTCGCGATCCCCCTGCTGGAGGTCTCCGAGGAGAGCAAACGGCGCCACTTGGGCCGCTTGGAGCGGACGCGACGCGAACGGGACGGCGAGGCGGTCGCGGCGGCCCTGGCCCGACTACGGGACCTGGCGGCGCGGCCGGGCTCCAGCGAGACGAACCTCATGCCGGCCCTCATCGACTGCGCCACGGCCTACGCCACGCTGGGCGAGATGTGCGGGGTCTTTCGGGCCGTCTTCGGCGAGTACCGCGAGCCCGTGGCGGTCTAGGGAAGGGAAGCTGCAGACGATGGCCGTGCCGGTCTACACCGACGCCCTCGAGTTCCTCGAAGAGGAGCGCGAGGCCTGGGCGCCCTTCGAGGCGCTCGCGGATCTCTCCGACGCCGACTTCGAGCGCCCCACCGACGCCGACGGCCCGGGCCACGGCTGGTCAGGCCGCGACCTTGCCGGTCACCTCGTGGCCTGGCAACTCAGCCTGCTGAGTGTGGTCAAGGAACTGGCCATGGGCGAGACGAGCCCGACCCTGGAGGCTTGGGGGACCGAGCCGGACTACGACATGGACGCCCTCAACGCCCGCTGGCTGGCCGAATGGCGGGCCCGGCCGCTGGCCGAGGTGCGCCAGCAGCTCCGCGACGCGCCCGGTGAGCTACGCGGCTACCTGACGGTCGTGCCCGAGAGCCGCTGGCTCAAGCACCCCCGCCATCTGCAGGTCGTCCTCGACGACACGCTCGACCATTACGCCGACCACGAGGCCGATCTGACCGCCATCCTCGCCGCAGCCAGCGGGAGTCAGTCCTAGCCGGCGTCGGAGGTGGGGGCCTCGGGCGCGGAAGCGGCGGCCGGCGCCGTGACGGTCTCGCCTGCAGGCTCGGGCTTCGGCAGGTCGGCCAGGCCGAACGACTGCTCCAGCTGCTCCAGCGGCCGGAAGCCGACCACGCCGCGGGGGTTCTCGCCGGGCTTGAAGTAGGCGATCGTGGGGATCGACATGATCCCGTAGGTCTGGGAGATGTGCGGGTTGGCGTCTACGTCGACCTTCACGACCTGGACGACGCCCTCGTACTTCTCGGCCAGCTTCTCCATCTCGGGCGCCACCATCCGGCAGGGCCCACACCAGGTGGCCCAGAAGTCGACCACCACCGGCTTGTCGTTCTCGAGGACGAGGTGCTGGAACGTCTCGTCCGTCGCGTGCATGATCTCGGCCATCGCTGCCGTTGATCCCTTTCTCGCCGAAGCCGGCGATCGCTCGCCGTCAGCCGGCGATCTGTTGGAGGAGTCGATAGGCCTCCAGGACCCGAGGGTCCGAGAGGCGGTAGCGCACGGTGTTGCCGTCGCGCCTGGCGACGACGAGACCGGCATGGCGCAGGACGGCCAGGTGCTGGCTCATGTTCGGCACCTGACAACCGACCTCGCCCGAGAGCTGGCTGACCGAACGCTCGCCGCCGGCCAACGCTTCGAGCACGCACAGCCGCTTGGGGTCGGCCAGCGCCCGTCCGACGTCGGCTGCCCGCCGCCGATCGGTCTCGCTCGAGGTCACGATCATCGCCACGACGCCGATTCTGTCACTGTTTGCGCAAGTGCGCAAGTAGGTTGGGCCTCGTGCCGCCCCGCGTGACGGCGGGCGGGCGAGCCGGGATCCGCGGTGGCTCTTGGGTGCCCCTCGTGCCGCCCCGCGTGACGGCGGGCGGGCGAGCCTCGATCGGCGGTGGAACCTGGGTGGGCCTCGTGCCGCCCCGCGTGACGCACGACCGTCGAGCCTCGATCCGGGCGGGCCGCGTGCCGCCGGGCGTGACAAGCGGCGAACGAGCCCCGCGCCGGTCCTGCCGCGTCTCGCCGGGCGTGACACCGAGCGATCAGGGCACGGACGCGGCGGTCGCCCGTATCGCACGCCGTGACACGGGACCACCGACGCTCCGGCCGTTCGTCGCTTGTCACGGCCGGCGTGACGGCAGCGGGCCAGGACCGCAGTCGTTCGCCGTTCGTGTCGCGGCGCGTGACAGCGCGTCCTCCGAGGCCCCTGGTGGTCCGATGGATCTCAAGGGGCCAGCGGAGGTAGGGCACGATCGGGCGGCTGCGAGACGGCCGGTGCCGGCAGTTCCTGACCTGTGCTCGTCTCGATCACGGCTCCCGTGGCGAAGAAACCAGCCTCGCCGCTGGCGTCGACGCAGGTCGGGTCGATCCACGTCTCCCACTCCATGGGCATCGGGATCTGACCCGAGAAGACGACGAGCCAGACAGGCTCGGACCCGCGCAGCTCTGGTTCCTGACCGGTGAACGGCGCGTAATGGAAGGCGTCCGAGGCGTGGGCGATGAGGCCCATCCCGGCCACCCGATCGAGGCCGATCTGGTCGACGTGACACGCGTCGAGGACCTCCTGGGCAACGCTCCCGGGATGCGAGCGCGAGACCGGGGTGATGGTCGGATCGATGGGCAGGGTGGTGCCGTCGGGCGGCGTCGAGGTCGGTGTGGCACCGGAGCCCTCCGAGGTCAGGGCCTGACCGAACCATACTTCCCGCTTGCCGTCGACGTCGTTGAGGTCGGAGATCAGTCCGAACGGCAGGACGGATGGGGAAACCTGGCCGATCGGACCCGTCATCGACAGCGAGCGCCAGTGGAGGCCGTCCGTGGAGACCCAGTCACCCGGCTTGACGTCGGGCTCGCCGGACGGGACCAGACCACGGAACGCGACGATCCGGGTCCCATCACCGGCCAGGGAGCCATCGGCGCCACCGCCGCAGCCCTCGCCTTCGCACGACGTCGGGCCCAGCGGTGGATAGCCGCTGAGCGGCTCCCAGGTGCGGCCATCGGGCGACCGCCACCACAGCTCCGCGCCGGGGGCGGCCGCCACGACCCCCTGGGCGATGAAGCCATGGCTCCCGGCCACGATCGAGTTCGCCAACCAACTCGCGCCGGTCGCCGCCTCGACGATGCCGCTCCCCTTGGCGGTCGGCATCGGCAGCTGGGTCGTCTGCCAGCGTTCGCCGTCGGTGGATCGGAGCGCCACGGCTGCATCCAGGTCGGGCCCGGTGGTCATCGCGCCCACCGCCACGTATCCGCTGGGCGTCCCGATCACCGCGTTCATCTGCACCCCGGCCGGGAGCAGGGACGCGTCCACGAGGCGCCACAGCGTGCCATCGGCCGTGACGGCCACGGTCGAGGCATCCGGTGCGGGGGTGGCGAACTTGGTGTCGGCGCTGCCCGATCCAGCGCGATCCGCGAAGACCATCCCGGATGGGCCGCTCGCCACGTTGGTCGGGACTTCGTCGGGCGGGCCCGCAGGTCCCGCGTGCCACGTCCAGGCCGCACCGTCGGCGGATGTCCAGCTCGACACGGCGCCCGCGGGCTCCATGCAGAAGGCGCCCGAGGCGTCGTCGGGGCCACAGTCCCTGTCGTCGCCTCCGGAGGTCAGGACGACGAGGTTGGGGCCCGCCCGGCCGATGGCCAGGACGAAGGGTTGCTGGCCGAGCGCGGCGGGCGGGATCGTGATCCAGTGCTGGCCGTCGGTCGAGCGCCACAGTGGCGTCACCGTCTGGCCGCTGGTGAACGTCGTGGACCCCAGGGCCAGGTAGCCGCCCGACCAGGACAAGACCTGGCGCACGAGCCCCAAGGGGTCATCGGGGTCGAGCTTGGTCCAGCGCAGGCCCGTCCAGGCGGCATCGTCGGCGAGCGGGGCAGGGGTGGTGAAGCCGGGCAGGACGGGCAGCGGCGTACCGGTGGGCACCCGCGTACCGCTCGGCGTCGGGGTCGCCTCCGACAGGCCGGACGAGGCGGAGGATGCGGGCGTCGCCGTGGGCGTTCCCGCAGGCGTGGGCGTCGCCGGACCTGGCCGTGGCCGTCCGGCGAAGAGGAGGACGCCACTCGCGACGGCCAGCAGGGTCAGCGCCGCAGCGACGGCCAGGAAGCGCACCGTTCGCGCCGCCGAGCTCTTGCCGCCGGCCGCACCGACGGCAGGACGGACGCGCTCAACGGCGGGATGCTCGATCGGAAGGCGGTCGAGGGCCCGGCGCAGCGAAGCCGGGGCGGGCGGTGCGTCGTGGGACGCGAACCAGCGCCGAAGCTCGGGCTCGAGCGGATCCTCGGGCGCTTCGGCGCCTCGGGCGTGGGGAGCATCGGGAGCTCGTCGGGCCGGCGGTTCGTGGGTCGGGTCGGTCATCGGCTGCCGCCTTCGGGGTGCTGATCGAGGGCTCGGCGCAGGTTGGCCAAGGCATAGTGGAGTCGGGAGCGAACCGTGCCCGGGGCGATCCCGAGGCGATCCGCGGTCTGCTCGGTGGTCAGGTCGGACCAGTAGCGCAGGACCACGACCGCCCGCTGCTCGGGGCTCAGCCTCTCCAGCGCACGACCGATGGCATCGTGCTCGGCCAGCCCGGGAGCGGGATCGGCGCTCTGGAGGGCTGGAGGGCCCGAAGGCCCAGCGATCTCGGTCAGCCGGACGGTGGGCCGACGACCCCGGCGCCGAAGGCGCTCCAGACAGCCGTTGGCCACGATGCGGTCGAACCAGGCCTCGAAACTGGCGTGGTCGCGGAGCCTGGGCCAGGCCCGCCAGGCAGCGAGGAGCGCGTCCTGGCAGGCATCCTCGGCCTCCGTCGGATCGCCGAGGAGGTGGTACGCCAAGCGATAGGCGTGGTCGAGGCGAGCGCCGACGAGGCCGCGAAAGGCCGCCTCGCGGGCAGCGCCCGAAGCCGCCGGGTTCGCGGGTGCCTCCATCGGCTCGACCATGGCCACCATCTCCTGCTGGACGGGCATCGTACCTATCCAGACGGTCGGCGACGGCCGGATGTTCATACCAGGCCCATGGCGGGACGAGATGCCGTAGGCACGTCCGGACGCATGCCGGCGCGATGCCTCCCCCTGCTCGTCTGTGCCGCCCCGCGTGACGGTGGGCGAGCGAGCCTCGATCCGCGTTGGAACCTGGGTGGGCCTCGTGCCGCCCCGCGTGACGCACGACCGTCGAGCCTTGATCCGCGGCGCCCTCGTTCCGGTGGGCGTGACAAGCGGCGTACGAGGCCCCGCGCCGGTCCTGCCGCGTCCCGCCGGGCGTGACACCGAGCGATCGGGGCACGGACGCGGCGGTCGCCCGTATCGCACGCCGTGACACGGGACCACCGACGCTCCGGCCGTTCGTCGCTTGTCACAGCCGGCGTGACGGCAGCGGCCCAGGACCGCCCTCGTTCGTCGCGTGTCTCGGTGCGCGTGACAGAGCGTGGACCCGGGCCGCGTGCGTCGCCGGGCGCGACCTGCGCCACGACGGCCCGCGGCGCTGCGTCCCCGGGACAGCCGACCATGCTCGGTCGCCTGGGGACCCGGACGCTGCGATACTCGGACCGTGCCCGATCCTGTCACCCACGATGTCTCGCTGGCCGATGTCGAGGCTGCCGCCGCTCGTATCGCCGGCCGCGTCCAGACCACGCCGATGCTCTCGTCGCGCGCAGCCGCCCGGGTCGTCGGGGAGCGGACCGGGGTCACCGTCGGGCCTGGCCCGGACAAGGGCGGTCAGCCGCGCCTCTTCCTCAAGGCCGAGCACCTCCAGCTGACCGGCTCGTTCAAGCCGCGTGGCGCGCTCAACCGTGTCATGCAGCTCGATGAGGAGGAGCGGCGGCGGGGCATCGTCACGCTCTCGGCGGGCAATCACGCCCAGGCCGTCGCTTGGGCCGCCGCCAGCTATGGCGTCCCGGTCACGGTGGTGATGCCGCTGGGCGCATCACGGGCCAAGGTGGCCGCCACGGAAGGCTACGGCGCGACGGTCATCCTCCACGGCCAGCACGTCGGCGACACGTTCACGGAGATGGAGCGGCTGCGCGACGAACAGGGCCTGGTCTACCTCCCACCGTTCGACGATCCCGACGTGATCGCCGGTCAAGGCACGGTCGGCCTGGAGATCGTCGAGCAACTGCCTGCGGTCGACGTCGTGGTCGTCGGGGTCGGCGGCGGGGGACTCATCTCCGGCATCAGCTCGGCCGTCCGGCGCCTCCGCCCGGAGGCTCGGGTCTACGGAGTCGAGCCCGAACGCTCGAACGCCCTCGGCCTGGCCCTCGCCGCGGGGAAGGTCGTTCCCCTGGCGCCGGTCTCGATCGCTGACGGCCTGGGCGCGCCCTTCGCCGGCGAGTGGACGCTCGACATCGTCCGCCGCCTCGTGACCGAGGTCGTGAGCCTCGACGAGCCGACCATCGCCCGCGGCGTGATCTTTGCCCTGGAGCGCTGCAAGCAGCTCCTCGAGCCGGCCGGCGCAGCAGCCCTGGGCGCGGTCCTGGCCGGCCGCATCCCCCTGAACGAGGGCGAGACCGTCTGCGTCGTGGCCTCGGGTGGCAACGTGGACCTCGCTCGCCTCGACGAGATCCACGGCCTCGCCGCGCCGCCGCGCTGATCCGCTTGCACCGTGATGCGGTGATCAGTCGAGGCCCAGGTCGCGCAAGCGGCCTTCGTCGAAGCCCAGGTGGTGGGCCAGCTCGTGCTGGACGGTACGGCGGACCTCAGCTTCCAGCTCGGCCGGGTCGGGGTAGTCCTCCTCGAGGGGCAGGCGGAAGAGCGTGATCTTGTTGGGGAAGGGCGCCCAGTCGGCGCCGTAGGCGTTGAGCGGCGTGCCCTCGTAGAGGCCGTAGAGGGTCTCGTCAGGGGCCAGCCCCTGCTCGCGCCGTTGGTCGGGACCGGGCTCATCGTCGATGACGATGGCGACGCCCTCGAGGAGCCGCTGGACCTGCTCCGGGAGGCCGTCGAGGGCCCGTTCGACGAGGACCTCGAAGCGGTCGTGACGGGGCTCGCGGCGGCGCGTCGCGCCCGACCTGGCTCGGGGTCGGAGCGGCGATCCACGGCGTCGAAGGGGCACCTGCCTATGCTATCGGGGTGACGTTCGGCGACCCGCCCGAGCTTTCGCCCGACGCGGCGGCCCCGCACCCGCCCGAGCTTTCGCCCGACCCGGCGGCCCCGCACCCGCTCGATCCGATAGCCGTGGTCCGACCTGACCTTTCGCCCGACCCCGCGGCCGAGCCCGATCAGCTCCAGGTCACGGTCGATACCGGTGACCGGATCGCCTTCCTCGACTGGGGCGGTCCGACCCGACCCGAGGCCATCGCCGGCCCGTCCCTGCCGCCTCTGCTCCTCGTCCACGGCCTGTCGCGGACCGCCTGGAGCTGGACGCCCATCGCCCGCCGGCTGCGCACCGTGACCCGCGTCATCGCGCCCGACCTGCGCGGCCACGGCGCCTCGGAGTCGCCGCGCGAGGGGTATGACCTCGAGTCACTGGCCTTCGACATGCTCACCGTCCTCACCGCCTGTGGGGTGGGCTCGGCGGTCGTGGCCGGCCATGGGTTCGGGGCCCTCGTGGCGGCCACGATGGCGACCCTCCGCCCGGAGACCGTGGTCGGCCTGGCGCTCCTGGACGCCGGCTGGGAGCGGGCCGAAGACGAGACAGGGATGGACGCGCCGGAGCTGCTGCGCTCGCTCCAGGAGCCGCCCGAGGTGCTGGCCTCGATGGAGGCCTATCTGGCCGATCGACGCGACTGGGATCCGGCGACCTGGGACGCCGATGAGGAGCGGGCCGCCCGCTCGGCGGTGGACGAGAAGCACCAGGGGCGGGTCGTGCCCGTCGTCCGGCGCTGGGCCCTGGCGGGCTGTGTCGAGGCCATGTTCTCCTACCGGCCTGCCAGCGCGTTAGCGCGTTACCCGGGTGCCACGCTCATCGCCATCGCGGAGCCGGGTGGCGCCGATGACGAGGAGGCCCGGGAGCGGCGCGTGGCCCTCGACGAGCAGCTCACAGCCCGCACGAGGGCGGGCCTGCCAGCGGCTCGCGTCGTCCGTTTCGCCGGTGTCGGTCACGATCTCATGCGCTACCGGCCTGACGCGCTGGCCCAGCAGCTGTTCGAGCTCCTCCGCGCCGGCTGAGCGAATCGCGAGGGCCGTCGCAGCGCCTGGCTAGTCCCAGCGGTGGTAGCCGGGATGGCCGGGCTTGACGGCCACGAACGTCGCCCGGACCGTGGCGCAGACCGCATCGTCGTCGCCGGCCCGGAGCTCGCCCTCGCAGGTCACCCGATCGCCCTCGATCGACACGGCTCGCGCTCGGAGGCGGACCAGTCCGCCACTCGGTGCCGGGCGCCGGTAGCGCAGCTCCATCGAGGCCGTCACCGAGGCCGGCGCCCGATCCAGGCCACGGGCGGTCATGAGGGCCATGACCGCGGCCCAGTTGGCATGGCAGTCGAGCAGCGATCCGATGATGCCGCCGTTCAGGACCCCTGGGAAGGCCTCGTGCATCGGGCGGGGCTGCCAGTCGCAGACGAGCCCGTCGCCGTCGGGCGCGGGGAAGCTGCGGATGCGCAGCCCGTCGGCGTTGGCCGGGCCACAACCGAAGCAGACCGAACGGGGCGCGTAGCGTTCCTGCAGGCTGAGCGTCGAGCTCGTGTCGGGTCCCGGGGCCGCCATCCGGGCAGTGTAACCACGAGCCTTCCGGCGACCCGCCGGGCTGGGTGCGAGGCTGACCGCCAGGGTGGGCGGGAGTAGGATGCGCACGACATGCCGGGCCCCGACGTCCTCCTCATCCTCATCGTCATCCTGCTCATCGTCCTCCTCGCGCGCGGCCCCAAGGTGCTGCCGGAGATCGGGACGAGCCTGGGGCAGATGATCCGCGGCTTCCGGGAGTCGGTGAAGGACCCCGACGAGGCGAAGTCGAGCCCGACCGATCAGCCCGCGGGCCCTTCGGCTCCGGGCCAGGGCGGGCCGGGGAACGGGCCGGGGAACGCGTCCGGCGGCCCCTCCGGCGGCTGACGCGGACCCTCGGCGCGAGCCGTCGCCAGACGCATGCCCAAGGGACTGCCGCCCGACATCCAGGCCATCGTCGAGGAGATCGAGACCGAGGTGGGCGAGGGCGGGACCGGCGATCGCGTCGACGACATCGATGCCGTCCGCCAGGGCGGCTCCGATCGGGTGGCACGGGGCGCCCGGGGCAACGGGCGCGTCGAGGCGGCCGTCCGGCGCATCCTGGAGGAGATCGGCGAGGACCCCGACCGCGAGGGCCTGCAGCGGACACCTGAGCGGGTCCACCGGATGTACGCCGAGCTGACCGCCGGCTATCACGTCGATCCCGAGCGCCTCGTCAATGACGCCATCTTCGAGGTCGGCTACAGCGAGATGGTGGTCGTCAAGGGCATCCCCTTCTATTCCCTCTGCGAGCACCACCTCCTGCCCTTCTTCGGCACCGCGGCCGTGGCCTACGTTCCCCGCGGGCGGGTCATCGGCCTCTCCAAGATCCCGCGCATCGTGGAGATGTACGCCCGCCGCCTGCAGGTCCAGGAGCGGCTCACCCAGCAGGTGGCCGACTTCCTCCAGGAGCGCCTGGGTCCCCAGGGCGTGGGCGTGGTCATCGAGGCCACCCACCTCTGTGCCGTCATGCGGGGCGTGCGCAAGCCGGGCACGGTCATGACCACCAGCGCCATCCTGGGCAACTTCCGGGCCAACGCCCGGACGCGGGCCGAGTTCTTCGCCCACCTCGATCGGCCGGCCCCGGGCGCGTAGGGCCGGTGCGCCATCCATCGGCCCCGAACGCATGAGGCTCGGGCGCCAGCGGGACGACCGCGTGCAAGGTTCGGCTGCCGAGGCGCGTCTGTAGGGTAGGCGCGCCGCACAGGCGCTCAGGGGACGAGGGAGAGACGGTGGCCTTTCGCCACGAGATCGAGGACTTCGGGCCGTTCTACGAACGTACCTACCCGGCGGCCTTCCGCACCGCCCTGGGCATCTGCGGCGAGCCCTCGCTGGCCGCCGACGTGACCCAGGAGGCTTATGTCGCCGCCTATCGCCAGCGCGACCGGTTCCGGGGCCAGGCGCCGGCCGGGGCCTGGCTCCAGCGCATCGTGGTCAACGCCGCCCTCAGCGGCCTTCGTCGGCGCAAGGTCCGCTGGACCGAGCCGCTGGAGGCCGGCCGGCACGATCGGGCCGGCGGCGAGGGGGCCGACCGACTCGACGCTCTGGCCCTCCGCGCGGCGCTCGAGGTCCTGCCGGCCAAGCAGCGGGCGGCGGTCGTCCTGCGCTACTACCACGACCTCGACTACGCGACCATCGCCCGCATCCTCGACACCAGCCCCGGCAACGTGGGCGCTCTGCTCAGCCGGGCCGTGCAGCGCCTCCGCCTCGAGTTCGACGGGGACGGGCCTGCGGCCGCGGCCCCGCTGCCAGCAACCCGGGAGGCTGGCCATGGCCGTTGACGATCCCTTCGAATCCCGACTGTCCGGCGCTCTCCATCGCCTCCTGGACGCCGAGGCGGGACCGCATCCCCGCTGGACCGACGCCCCGGCCGCGGCGCGCATCGCTGCGGGTGACGGCCCGGGCGGCCGCCGTGTCGGGCGCGACGAGGGGCGCAGTGGCAGGGCGACCCTGCTCCTCCTCGCTGCCGCGCTCGTCGTGGCCATCGTCGGCGGCACGGTCCTCGTCGGGGGCCGTCTGCCAGGCTGGTTGCGCCTGGCCGTTGGTCCTGGACCCACCCCTTCGCCGTCGCTCTTCGCCCCGGCGCCGAGCCCGACGCCGACGGCTTCGCCGATCCCGAGCATGACTCCCACGCCCGGCCCGACGTCCACGCGCGGGCCGACCGAGCCGTCTCCATCCGCCTCGGCGACCCCGCCAACGTCCGGGTGTGCCTCGGGAGGCACGCTGGCCGGGACGGCGACGACGCCGGTGACGATCAGCGACGTGCGGGTTGGCGCGCATCCTGGCTACGACCGGATCGTGTTCGAGATCACCGACTCGGCCCTGCGGCCCCAAGTGGCGATCGTCCCCGCCGAGCCGCCGTTCACGATGGACGCCAGCGGCCAGGACGTCGACGTCAACGGGAAGACGTACCTCCGCATCACGCTCCACGATGCGGCCGGTCCGAACCTCACCGAGGCGACCTACGACCAGCGACCGGGCTACCCGATCTTGACCGAGTTGCGCAACACGGGCGACTTCGAGGGCGTCCAGACCTGGATCGCCGGGCTGACCGGCCCGGCCTGCGTCCGGGTCTCGACCCTCGACTCACCGAACCGGGTGGTGGTGGACCTCCTGGCGCCTTGAGGGCGGGGTCGACGTCGCCGGGGCGGCCAGCTCGACGAAGGTCGCCATCAGCTCGGCTGCCTCATCGTCGCCCAGGGCCGAGAGCGTCCGCCAGGTGCCGAAGGCGGTCGCCAGGCGGAGTGCCGCTGCGAGACGCCGGGGAAGGCGATCGGCGTGGCCCCCGGACGGCTGGGAGCCACGCGCCGATGCCTGGACGCTTGCCGCAGACGGCTGGGATCCATGCACCGACACCTGGGTGCCGTCGGCGAACGGCTCGGCGAGGGTCGTCACGGCCGCTTCGAGCCAGGCGCCCAGCCCATGGTCGAGGATCTCCTGGAGGGCCGGCAGGACCTCGGCGTCACGGAGGATGTTGGCCGTCATCGGCTCGGTCTCGCGGTACCAGGCGTAGAGCTCGCGAAGGCCGCGGCGGAGGCGGTGGCCCGGATCGCCGATCGCGTGCCAGGCCGCGAGGTCGGGTGCCGGATGGAGCTCGCGCCAGTGGGCCGAACAGGCTCCGAAGAGGGCGCCGTCATCGGGGAAGTGGTCGTAGACCGTCACCCGCTGCACCCCGGCCCGTCGAGCGACCTCGCTGATCGTGGTCGCGGCTGGCCCGATCGTCCTGTGGAGCTCGGAGGCGGCTTCGACGATGCGCCGGTGCGTCTCGGCCTGAGCGGCCGCTCGCTTGCGCAGGCGATAGGGGCGCGGGGGCTTGGGCTCGGAGGCGCTGGTCATTTCGATGAACGACATGATAGCCGAACTTGACGGCTCGGCCAACGTCTGACATGATCGCTGTACAGCCCGTAAGGCGAAGTAGACACGCCGCGGCGTGCTGACGCAGTGGAGACGACGATGACCACGGAGATCCGGCCAAGCCAGGACGTGCTTGGCCCGCAGGACGGCGAACTGGTCCACCTCTACGCCCTCGGCGTGCGGTTCATGGTCGACGGCCGTTCCACCGGCGGCCGCTTCAGCCTGGTCGAGCATCCGCTCCCGCCCCGCTCGCTGGGTAGCCCGGTCCATACACACCACCGCGAGGACGAGTATTCGTACATCCTCGAGGGCCATGTCGGTGTCCAGTTGGGTGACGAGATCCTGGTCGGTGGCCCGGGCGACCTGATCACCAAGCCCCGCGGCGTGCCGCACGCCTTCTGGAACGCGACCGACGAGCCGGCTCGCCTCCTGGAGCTCATCTCACCGGCCGGCTTCGAGGACTACTTCCGCGAGCTCGCCCCGCTCCTGGCCGCGGCCGAACCGGACCAGGTCGCCATCGGTGCCGTCCTCCAGCGCTACGACCTGAGCCTCGACTTCTCCACCGCGCCCGTCCTCGCCGAGCGCCACGGCCTGCATCTCGGCTGACCGAAACGCGGCGGTCTACCGACGATCCGAGGTCCGGAGCCGGCCCGGCGCGCGACCGGCCGGAGGCCCGCCGGCGCCGGGCGCTCGCTTATGATGCGGGCATGGCCGAGCGCCCCATCAAGGTCCTCATCGCCAAGCCCGGCCTGGATGGCCACGACCGGGGAGCCAAGGTCCTGGCTCGCGGTCTCCGCGACGAAGGCTTCGAGGTCATCTACACGGGGCTCCGCCAGACCCCCGAGATGATCGCTACCGCGGCGCTCCAGGAGGACGTCGACGTGGTCGGCCTGTCGATCCTCTCGGGGGCCCACATGACCCTCGTGCCGCGGGTCACCGCGCTCCTCCACGAGCAGGACCT
>DASUKL010000009.1:0-4065 GCA_036278755.1 Candidatus Limnocylindrales bacterium
GGCGCCGAAGCGTCCGGCGGCTCCGACGTCACGCCGGCTTCCTCCGATCAGTACCGGATGACGCTGTGGATGGCTTGGCCGCGCAGCCGGTCCCGGCCCTTGAGGAAGTCGAGCTCGACCAGGAAGGCCAGCCCCACGACCTGGCCGTCCAGCCGTTCGACGAGCTCGATGGTGCCGCTGACGGTCCCCCCGGTGGCCAGCAGATCGTCCACGATCAGCACCCGCTGACCGGGCTGGATCGCATCCTTGTGGACCTCGAGCGTGTTGGTGCCGTACTCCAGCGCGTACTCGACGCTCACGGTCTCAGCGGGTAGCTTGCCCAGCTTGCGGACGGGCACGAGGCCGGCCTTGAGCTGATACGCCATGGGGGCGCTGAAGATGAAGCCGCGCGACTCCATGCCCACCACGAGGTCGATCCGCCGATCGCGGTAGGGCTCGACCATGAGGTCGATGGCCTCGCGGTACGCTTCGGCATCCTTGAGCAGGGTCGTGATGTCGTAGAACAGGATGCCCGGCTTGGGGAAGTCGGGCACCTCCCGGATCTTGGCGCGCAGGTCGTCGGCGGTCACGGTCGTCGGGACTCCAGGGACGGGACTGGACGCACCCTCTGGGCGCGCGACCAGTCTAGCGCAGGGTCGACGACGCTCAGGGGCGGTGCCCGTTCGTGGCCAAACAGGGCCGAAACCGCGTCCTTATGCCCAGCGCCCTTCGGGGCGGTGGGCTGTTCGTGGCCAAACAGGGCCGAAACCGCGTCCTTATGCCCAGCGCCCTTCGGGGCGGTGGGCAATTCGTGGCCAAACAGGGCCGAAACCGATGCAGATGGCCGCGATTTGGGCCATTCCGGACCGGATCCCTGCGATCTGGGGTCTTCGAGGCTCGATGGCTGGGCATAACGATACGGATCTCGATGTGTTTGGCCAGAGATGGCCGTCCAAGCCGCAGTCTCCCCCAGCACTCCCCGAGCGCGCGCCGGGCACTCCCCCGCACCCCGGTCAGCGGGGGACGCCGAAGCGGCGCTCCTCGCCGGCCAGCAGGCGGCGGATGTTGTCGTGGTGGAAGGCCCAGATCAAGGCCGTGCCGGCGACCGCGTAGAGGTAGTAGATGGGCGGCAAGCCCGAGAGGGCCGTCATGACGATCATGGCCAGTCCGGCGACTGCCGTGGAGCTCAGTGAGGCGATCGACGAGATGTGGGTCACGACGAGCACCAGGACGAAGACCGGCACGGCCACCAGGGCCGCCGGCCAGGCGATGGCAAGCAAGCCGCCGAGGCCGACCGACACGCCGCGCCCGCCGCCGAAGCGGATGTACGGGGAGCGGCTGTGGCCGATGATGGCCACCAGGGCAGCCAGGACGACGACGACGGAACCGGAGCCGAGGACGATGGGGATGGCCGCCGCCACGACGCCCTTGAGCACGTCGAGGATCCCGGCCAGGGCCGCCCAGCGGGGCCCGAGGGTGCGGGCCACGTTCGCCCCGCCGGTGCGGCCGCTGCCCACAGTCCGGGGGTCGGGCCCGCCGACGACCTTGGCGATGACGATGCCCCAGGGGATGCCGCCGATGAGATAGGCCGCCACGATCGGCCCCACCGTCACGACCAGTGAGCCGAGCACGTCCATCGAGCCGAGTATAAGCGCGGACGATAGGCTCCGCGGGCGTTGACGGGCGACCAGAGCGGCGCCGATGTCGACCGCTCATCGGGGTCCGGCGATACTCCCTCTTGCGTCGCTCGCCGATTTGGGCGCCATCGTCACCCCGGGGCGAGCGAAGGTTCCGCAGACAGGATGGAATGAGGGGTATGGCGCTGGTGTTCTCCTTGTGGGCCACAGCTACGAGGCGGCAGTGGCAAGGTGGGGCTCAACTAAGTGGGAGTTCGGACTGCGGGACGTGACCAGTGGCAGCGGGTGGGTGTACTGGTACATTCCAAAGACCTGGGCAACAACGGGCGGGAATCTGTCGTGGTGGGGAGCCGAAAACGAAAACCATCAATCGTCGCTCGGGACCGGCGTTTCCGATGGAAGCATATCCATGCACTACATGGAATTCGAGGATAACAATGGTTCATGGCACTATCCAACATTCACAGATGGAAACTGCCCGGGCCACATAGCCAGCCCGCATTCGTGGCCCTGGTACTTCGGGTGTAGCATCTACTCATCGGGCAAGTACCTTGAGGCCTGGACTGATGCGCACTAAACGGATCGCCTCCGTCATCATCGCGATCGGGATGGGCGCCTCCGCCCTTGTGGTGGCGAACGGCCAGCCGTCAGGAGAGCGAGCCAGGCGGGGCGAACATGTGGTGGGGAATGGGAACGTCGGGGCGACGGACACGATCGTGAAGGGCCCGGCTGGCGGGGCGCTGCCCACGTTGGCACCCGGCATGGATCCCAAGCCCGGCGATGTCGTTGTGTTTCCACCCGCCTGGGCAGCGGGTCGAGCTCCCGTGTTGATTCCCGCTGGCCAGGCGAATCCAGGGCCGCTTGCTCTCTGGGGTCCGAGCCCAACGCCCTGACCGCTCGGCTGGTCAGCGGCCCGACGTCAGGGCCTCCGGATGGGCTCGATACCAGGCCCGGCGCGACGGATCGGCGGCCACGTCGGCGTAGGCCGCGACGAGGGCCGCGTTGACCGGTGTGGGCAGGCCGAACTGAGCGCCGGCCGCCACGACCGCTCCGTTGAGCTGCTCGATCTCGCCCGGCCCGCCGGCCCCCGAGGCGAGGTGCAGCCGCAACGATGGTGACTTGCCGCCCCGAGCGCCGCCCGCGGCCCGGGCGAGGATCGGCCGACCGATCGCCGGCGGGAGGCCCACGGCCCGCGCCAACCAGACGATCGGCGCACCCGGCAGGCCGACCGGACGCAAGCCTTGCGCGGCCATGACCGCCAGGGCTTCCTGCAGCTGGACTCGCTCGACGCCGTAGAGGACCGGGTCGGCGTAGATGGCCGCCGGGTCGCGGTCCAGGATGCCGCTCGTGGCGTTGGCCACGAGGTTGGCCAGCAGCTTCGACCACTTCATGGCCCGCCACTCGGGCAGGGCACGGGTCAGCAGCCCGGCCCGTCGGACGTGGCCGACGAGCTCGTCGCGCAACTCGGCCACGTCGCCCTGGACGGCGGCCAGGCCGATGCCACCGCGCCGGAGCCAGCGGACCGAGCCATCCGCCGAGCGCTCCACGCTGGCCGTCAGCGAGCCGGCCAGGAGCGGCCCCTGGGGACGCGCCTCCAAGGTCGCCTCCTCAGCCCCGATGCCGTTCTGGACGGTCAGCACCGCCGTCGACGGCCAGGCCGCCACGGCCGCCAGGGCGGCAGGGAGGTCGAAGGCTTTCACCGCCAGCAGGATGAGGTCGGGCGGCTCGGCGAGCGTGGCGGGATCGGACCCACTGCGGGTGGTGGGATCGGATCCAGAGCGGGTGGTGCGATCGGACATGGAACGGACCGCGGCGCTGTGCTGCACGCCCACGGGGTCGACGACGACCAGCTCAGCGACCGCCGTGGAGCCCCGCCGACGGACGACCGAGACGTCGGCCCCGGTCGAGGCCAAGGCCCAGCCGAGCAGGCTCCCGACCGCCCCCGCACCGACGAGGACGACCCTCACCCGCGAGACCCGGCCTCCGCATCGGCGCCGGCATCGGCCCGGGCGTGCGTGTCGGCCACGTGGTCCGTGTCCGCTCGGGCGTGCGTGTCGGCCTCCGCATCGGCCGCGGCGTACGCCTCGGCCAGGAACTCCACCGGGTGCCGGGTCCGCGTCCCGGTGGCCTGTTCGATCTGCCAGCGGCACGTCTCCGAGTCGCAGGCCGCGACGGGCGAGCCGCTGTCCCGGACCTTGCGGAAGAGGTCCTTGCCGACGGCCATGGCGATGTCGTAGCGCTCCTCCTTGAGGCCGTAGGTGCCGCACACGCCACAGCAGTCGTGATCCAGGTCGACCGCGTCGAGCCCGGGCACGAGGGCGAAGAGGTCGAGCGCCGGGAGGCCGATGCCGTGGCTCCGCAGCTGGCAGGGGGCGTGGTACGGGAGCGGCCCGTCCAGGCGCCCGAAGCGCGTGTCGAGCCGGCCCTCGTCGTGCAGGTCGAGGAGCAG
>DASUKL010000010.1:0-56978 GCA_036278755.1 Candidatus Limnocylindrales bacterium
GGAGCATCCCGGGGCGGACCTCGTCGGCTGGCGCTACGCGGCGCCCTTCAGGGACCTGCCCGCTGTGCAGGCGGCCTTCGCGCGCGGGGCGCGGGACGAGCCGGACGTGCCCTACGAACCCCGGGTCGTCGCCTGGGACGAAGTCGGCGAAGCCGAGGGCACGGGGATCGTCCATATCGCTCCGGGCTGTGGCGCGGAGGACTTTCAGCTCGGACTCGCGCTCGGGCTGCCGACGATCGCGCCGATCGACGAGGCCGGCGCGTACCTCGAGGGCTTCGGGCCCCTGTCGGGCCGGGAGGTCCGCGAGGTCGCCGAGCCGATCATCGAGGCCCTCCGTGCGGCCGGCCGGTTCCAGCGCCTCGAGCCCTACGCCCACCGGTACCCGCATTGCTGGCGCTGCGGGACGCCCCTCGTCTTTCGCCTCGTCGACGAGTGGTACATCGCCATGGGCCCGGTGTACGACCGACCACGCTCGGAGCTGAGCCGGGCGGAGATTGACGCGAGCCTCCGCTACCAGATCATGGAGGTCGTCGACCGGATCCGCTGGATCCCCGGCTTCGGCTACGAGCGCGAGCTCGACTGGCTGCGCAACATGCGCGACTGGATGATCTCCAAGAAGCGCTACTGGGGCCTGGCCCTGCCGATCTACGACTGCTCGGCCTGCGGCCAGGTGACGGTCATCGGCGGCCGTGACGAGCTGCAGGAGCGGGCGGTCGAGGGCTGGGAGGCGTTCCAGGGACACACCCCGCACCGACCTTGGGTCGACGCGGTCAAGATCGCCTGCCCCGGCTGCGGCGGGCCCGTTGCACGTATCGCCGACGTCGGCAATCCCTGGCTCGATGCCGGCATCGTGCCGTTCAGCACCCTCCACTACCGCGAGGATCCGGCCTACTTCGCCCGCTGGTTCCCGGCCGACTTCGTGACCGAGAGCTTCCCCGGCCAGTTCCGCAACTGGTTCTACTCGATGCTGGCCATGAGCACCGTCCTGCGCCGGGAGGCGCCCTTCCGGACCCTCTTCGGCTATGCCCTGCTGTTCGGTGCGGACGGGCGGCCGATGCACAAGAGCGCCGGCAATCTGGTCGAGTTCGACGAGGCCGCCGAGCGGATGGGCGTCGACGTCATGCGCTGGATGTTCGCCCGCGCCCGACCCGAGGACAACATCCTCTTCGGCTGGCAGGCCAGCGACGCGGCCCGCCGCGAGTTGCTGGTCCTGTGGAACGTGTTCGCCTTCTTCGTCTCGTATGCCCGCCTGGCCGGCTGGCAGCCGGGAGCCTCGACGAGCGTCCGGCCCACGGCCCTCGACCGCTGGATCCGCTCGCGGGCCGCGGCCGTGGCGGCCGAGATGCGGGCCGACCTCGAGGCCTACGACGCCGAGGCCGCCAGCGCCCGCCTGGCGGGGGCCATCGATGACCTCTCCCAGTGGTACGTCCGCCGCTCGCGACGGCGCTTCCATCCGGCGGCCGACGCACAGCCGATCGACCAGCCGATCGACCAGGCGCCCGACGACCAGGCTGCCGCATTCGCCACGCTCCACGGCGTCCTGGTGACGATGGCCCGCCTGGCGGCGCCGATCCTGCCCTTCCTGGCCGAGGAGCTCTACCAGGTCCTCGTGGCCGAGGTGGCGGCGGCCGGCCCCGACTCCGTCCACCTCTGCCGCTGGCCCGACGCCGACACGGCGGCCGATCGCGACCCGACCCTCGAGGCGGCCATGGCCACCCTGCGCCGGGCGGTGGACCTCGGGCGGACCCTGCGCGCCCAGGCTGGGTCCAAGGTCCGCCAGCCGCTGGCTCGGGCCTGGCTGGCCCTGCCCGGCGGGACGCTGGCCCCGGGCCTGGCCGTGGAGGACGCGGCCCAGCTGCTCGACCTCCTGGCCGCCGAGCTCAACGTCCACGAAGTGTCGCTCCTCGACGACGGCTCGGACCTCGTCGAGCGCCGGGTCAAGGTCCTCCTGCCGGTCGTCGGGCCACGCCTGGGGGCCAAGGTGCCGGCGGTCATGGCCGCGGCCCGCGAGGGTCGAGTCGAGTTCCTGGCCGGAGGCGGCGTGCGCCTGGCCGGCCAGACCCTGAGCGCCGACGAGGTCGAGATCCAGTCCGTGCCCCGGCCGGGCACGGCCGTCGGCCACGACGAGGGGGTGGTCGTGGTCCTCGATACGACCCTCGACGCTGCCCTCGTGGCCGAGGGCGACGCCCGGGAGCTGGCCCGGGCGGTGCAGGACCTGCGCAAGGCCGCCGAGCTAGCCCTCGACGACCGGATCGAGCTGTGGCTCGACCTGCCGGGCGACGTCGACGGCCTGCGCCCCCATCTCCCCCGCCTCGCCGCGGAGACCCTGGCCGCCTCCGTCCACCTCCGGGCCGCCGGGAGCGAAGCGGCCGACGGGAGCGAACCGGCGGCAGAGCGCGGGACGGTGGACCTCAGTCAGGGCCGGGCCGGCATCGCTCTGCGCCGCCAGGCGCTCGACCGCTAGGCATGGCGGCCATGACCGAGGTCCTTGCTCGGGGCGCGGGGGCCCGGGTCCAGTGGGCCTCCTTCGGGGCCGTCGCGGCGGCGGTCATCGTGGCCGACCAGCTCTCCAAGCGCTGGATCGACGCCAGCTTCGGGCTGGCCTGGACGAGCGGTCCGCTCCCGGGCTACGCGGCGCCCACCCCGGTCCTGGGCGACCTGGTCCGCATCGCCAAGTCCTACAACGATGGCGGCATCTTCGGCCTCTTCGGCTCGAGCGCCCCGATCCTGGCCCTGGCCAGCCTGGCCGTCATCGGCTTCATCGTGGCCTACGAAGTCCGGGTGGCGCGCAGCGGGCCCTGGCTCCTGTCGATCGCCCTGGGCCTGCTGCTGGGCGGGGCCCTCGGCAACCTCGCCGATCGCCTGCGGCTGGGCTACGTCGTCGACTTCGTCGATGTGGGCCTGGGCGGCCTGCGCTTCTACACCTTCAACGTGGCCGATTCGGCCATCAGCGTGGCCATCGTGGCCCTCCTCGTGATCGGCCTCCTGGGGGAGCGGCTCGGACTCCACGAAGGCCAGGCCTAGATGCCCGAGCGGTTGGCCCTGACCGTCCCGCCGGCCGCCGAGGGCACCCGGGCGGATCGGTTCGCGGCTGACGTTTCGGGCCTCTCCCGGGCCCGCGTCCAGCGCCTCATCGCGGCCGGGCACCTGACCCAGGGCGGCCGCCGGATCCGCTCCAGCGAACCGCTCGCCGCGGGCGCCGTGCTGGAGTTGGAGGTCCCCGATGCGCCGAGGCCCGAACCCCAGCCCGAGCCGGGCATCGAGCTGGAGGTGGTCTACGAGGACCCCGACCTGCTCATCGTCGACAAGCCGGCCGGCCTCGTGGTCCACCCAGCCCCGGGGCACGCCAGTGGGACACTGGTCAATGCCTTGCTCGCCCGGCCCGGCGGCTACGGCACGATGAGCGGCCCCCAGCGGCCGGGCATCGTCCACCGCCTCGATCGCGACACGAGCGGCCTGCTGATGATCGCCCGCCACGATCGGGCCCAGGCCTGGCTCATCGAGCAGCTCCGGGCGCGGCGGGTCAAGAAGACCTACCTGGGCCTGGTGTGGGGCGAGCCGCCGGCCGCGGCCGGGCGGATCGAGGCGCCCCTGGGTCGCGACCCCGACCATCGGACCCGCATGGCGGTCGTGGCCGATGGGCGGCCATCGGTCTCTGGCTACCGCGTCCGGGAGCGCCTGAACGGCTGGACCCTCCTCGAGCTGGACCTCGTGACCGGACGGACGCATCAGCTGCGGGTCCATCTGGCCTCCATCGGCCACCCTCTGGCCGGAGACACGGTCTATGCCTCCGGCGCCGCACGGCGCGGGCCGCTCGGCCTGGACCGACTCTTCCTCCACGCCTGGCGCCTGGAGCTCGAGGCGCCCAGCGGCAAGCGGCACGTCCAGGTCCGGGCGCCGCTGCCGCCCGAGCTGGAGGCGGTCCTGGAGAGCCTGCGGGGCGGACCGGCCAGGCGGGGCGAACGATGAAGGAGGCCCTCGACCGGCCGTCCAGCGAGCCGGCCTTCGGCGCTCCGGGAGCCCTCCTCATCATCATCTCGGGTCCCTCGGGGGTCGGCAAGGACACCGTCATCGCCGCCCTCCGCAAGCGTCATCGCGAGCCCGACTATGCCTTCACGGTGACTTGCACCACGCGCGGCCGCCGACCGGGCGAGGTGGACGGGGTGAGCTATCGCTTCCTCTCCGAGAAGGCATTCGACGCCCTCCGCCGCGACGGGCAGCTGCTCGAATGGGCCGAGGTCCACGGCCACCGCTATGGCACGCCGCGGCAGGACGTCGCTCGGGACCTGGCCGCCGGTCGCGACGTCATCCTCAAGATCGACGTCCAGGGTGCGGCCACCATCAAGCGGGCCGTGCCCGATGCGCTGCTGATCTTCATCGTCCCGCCCTCGCTGGAGACCCTCTTCGCCCGGCTTCGATCACGGGCCACCGAGTCGGCCGACGAGCTCGAGCTCCGGCAGCGCAATGCCGCGATCGAGCTGGCCCATCGATCCGACTACGACTACGTCGTGGTCAACGAGACCGGCCGGGTGGCCGAGACGGCCCGGCGCATCGACGAGATCGTGACCGAGGAGCGTGCTCGACACGGCCGGCGGCGGATCAAGCTCTGAGCTCATGATCGACGGCCACGACGAGGAGGTCGGACCGCCGGGCCGGCCGCTCGTCGCGGTCGCCGTCGATGCCCCGGGCACGGTCGGCGGCCGGCTCTACAGCTACGTCCTGCCCCCGCCGCCGGCCGAGGCGGCCGAGGCGGGGCTGGGCGACGTGGTCATCGTGCCCTTCGGCCGTCGCCAGGCCATCGGCATCGTGCTGGGTCCGGGAACGCCGCCGCCGCCGGGCACGCCGGCCCGCTCGGTCGTCGCCCGAGTCCGGGCCGAGGGGCCCATCCTGCCGTCCCTGACGGCCCGCTTGGCCGCCTCCCTGGCCGAAACGTACCTCGCGCCGGCGGCGACCGTCGTGCGCCAGATGCTGCCCCCCGGTCTGCTCGAGCGCCTCGAGCTGGTGGCCACGAGCATCTCGGCTGACGATCCGCCGCAGCTCGAGCCCGCCATCGTGGCGGCCCTGACCGCCGGTCCGCCCGACGGGCTGCCGGTGACGGCCCTGGCGGCAGGATCGGCCGGCCGGCCGGCGCTCCTGCGCCGGCTCCGGGCCGAGGAGCGGGCCGGGCGGCTGCGGCTCGAGTGGGTGCTGCGAGCGGCGGAGGTGCGGCCGCGGCTCGAGCGGCGGGTCAGGATCCGCCCGGAGGGCCAAGCCGCCCTTGCGGCTCTGGCGTCCCTGACGGCTCCGGAAGGCGGGCCGGGGGTCACGCCTCCCGGTGGCCGCCTGGGACCGCGACAGCGAGCCGTGCTCGGGGAACTGGCCGCGGCGAGCCCGGCGACGGACGCGCCGAGGGACGCCGGGGCCCGTCCTGACGGGGGAGGGGCCGCCATCCCCGCCGCCCGCCTTGCCGAGCGGCATGGCGGCAGCGCCGTGAGCAGCCTCCTGCGGCGTGGGCTGGTCGAGGTCGAGCTGACGACGGTCGGGCGGCAGCCGCTCGCCGGCCGGGTCGGCCCCACCCGCCCTGCTGTGCCCCTGGACACGGAGCTGAGCCCGGCTCAGGCCGCGGCCGCCGGGCGGATCCGGGAGGCCATCGCCGCCGGCCGCCACGAACGGTTCCTCCTCGTGGGCCCTACGGCCAGCGGCAAGACGGCCGTCTACCGGGCCGCTGTGGAGGCTGCCCTGGCCGCCGGCCGAGGCGCCATCCTGCTCGTGCCGGAGATCGCCCTGGCAGCGCCGCTGCTCGATCGCCTGACCCCCCTGGCGCCCGGCTCGGTGGCCCTCCTACATTCGGCCCTCGGGGAGGGCGAACGAGGCGACGAGTGGCGGCGCATCCGTTCGGGCGCGGCGCGGGTCGTCGTCGGGACTCGGCTGGCCATCCTGGCCCCGCTGGCCGACCCGGGCATCATCGTCGTGGACGAGGAGCACGACGCCGCCTATAAGTCGGACCGCACGCCGCGTTACCAGGCGCGCGACGCCGCCCTCCAGCTGGGTCGCCTGGCTGGCGCGCCGGTCGTCCTGGGCTCAGCCACGCCCGACGTGGTGAGCGTCGGTCGGGCCCGGGCCGGCGAGCTCGTCCGCCTCGACCTGCCGGAGCAGCTGGCGGGGCGGCCGGTGACGGTCCGCATCGTCGACCTGCGAGCCGAGCTCGCGGCCGGGAACCACGGCCTGCTCTCGACGCCCCTGGCGGCCGCCCTGGGGGCCCTCGACCGGGCCGCCGGCGAGCGAGCCATCCTCGTCCTCAACCGGCGCGGCAGCGCCAGCATCGTCCTCTGTCGCGATTGCGGCTATGTGCAGGTCTGCCCGGAGTGCCACCGCCCCCTCGTCTACCACGCTGCCGGCCTGGCCCTGCGCTGCCACCACTGCGGCGCCTCGGCGCCCGTGGCCCGCCGCTGCCCGGCCTGCGGCTCGGCCCGCATCCGCTACCTCGGCGCCGGCACCGAGAAGCTCGAGGCGGAGGTCCGCCGACGCTTCCCGGACCTTCGCGTGGCTCGCCTGGACCGCGACGTGAGCGAGCGCAAGGGGGCCACGGAGCGGATCATCGACGCCTTCACCGACGGCCAGCTCGATGTCCTCCTCGGCACGAGCCTCGTGACCAAGGGCCTGGACGTGCCCGAGGTGACGCTGGTCGGCATCGTCTCGGCCGACGTCGCCCTCAACCTGCCCGACGAACGGGCCGCCGAACGGACCTACCAGCTCCTCCGTCAAGCGGTGGGCCGGGCTGGTCGGGGCGTCCGGCCGGGGAGCGCCATCATCCAGACCTATCTGCCCGACCATCCCGCCCTGCGGGCCGTGGCCGAGGACGACGCGGCCGCCTTCTACGACGCCGAGCTGGAAGCCCGCCGGGCGTTCGGCAGCCCGCCCTTCGGACGCCTGGTCAAGCTCACCGTGGCGGATCCCGATCGCGAGGCGGCGGCACGGGCCGCGGAGCGGCTGGCGGCGGCTGTCACCGAGCGGGCCGCCGGGGCCGCCGGTCGCGGGGAGTCCGCAGGCGACACCGTGGTGCTCGGCCCACTGCCGGCCTACGTCGCCCGGCGAGCCGGCCGCTGGCGCTTCCATCTCGTCCTTCGCGGGACCGACCCGCTGGCCGCCCTGGACGGCGACCCCGGCCCGCCGTGGAGCGTCGATGTCGACCCCGACAGTCTCCTCTGATCTCGACCCGACAGCCTCCTCCGACGCCGTCCCGGCCGCCTCTCGTCCGGCGGCCGGCGCCCCGAACGCCCCGCCTGCGTCACCCGGACGGCCCTCCGTATACTGCTCGCCCATGAGCATCCGGCCCATCGTCACCCTGGGGGACCCCGTCCTGCGCCTGAGGGGCGCGCCCGTGACCCGTTTCGACCGCGCCCTCGGGCAGCTCCTCGATGACATGCTCGAGACGATGCGGGCGGCACCCGGCGTGGGCCTGGCCGCCCAGCAGATCGGCCTCGCCCTGCAGGTCTGCGTCATCGAGGTCGAGGACCAGGTCCATGAGCTGATCAACCCCCGCATCGTCCGCCTCAGCGGCGATCAGACCGACCTCGAGGGCTGCCTCTCGCTGCCTGGCTACTGGGCCGAGCGGACCCGGGCCGCGACGGCCACCGTGGAGGCCCAGAACCGCCATGGCCGTCCCATCCGCCTGACCGGCAGCGGGCTTCTGGCCCGGGCCATCCAGCACGAGCTGGGCCACCTCGAGGGGCAGCTGTACATCGACGAGCTGGCGCCCGACGCCTCGCTCATCTCCAACGCCGAGCTCGACGCCATGATCGAGGCCCGCAAGGCTGACGGCGAAGGTGTCCGGGACCATCCCGCCGCTGCCGACGGCGACGGTGGAGGAGCCGACCTGCGCGCCGCGGTGGCCTCGGGTACCGAGTCGGGACGGACCGAGGCGATCCCGTCGCAGCCCTGAACGACCGCCCCGGCGCGGTCTTCTTCGGCAGCGGCGCGTTCGCCGTGCCGATCCTCGAGGCCCTGGCCGAAGCCCCGGAGGTCGTCGTGCTGGCGGTCGTCAGCAGCCCGGCCCGACCGGCCGACCGGGGGGGCCGCGGGCGGCCGACGCCCGCCGCGGCGCGAGCCGTCGAGCGCGGCCTGGCCCTCCTCACCCCGGAGCGGTTGCGAGACCCTGCCACCGTCGCGGCCCTGGCCGCCCTCGAGCCGGGGCTCATCGTCCTCGCCGACTACGGGCGCCTGGTCCCACAGGCCGTCCTGGACCTCCCGGCCCGCGGCGCCCTCAACCTCCACCCCTCGCTGCTGCCCCGCTGGCGGGGGGCCAGCCCGATCCCTGCGGCGATCCTGGCCGGCGATGGGATCACCGGCGTGAGCCTCATGCTCATGGACGTCGGCCTGGACAGCGGACCGCTCGTGGCCACGCGCCCGGTGGCGCTGCAGGGTGACGAAGCCGCGCCGGACCTCGAAGCTCGTCTGGCGGGCGAGGCAGCCGATCTGCTCCGCGCCTCGCTCGGGCCGTGGCTGCGGGGCGAGCTCCAGCCACGGCCCCAGGCCACGACCGGCGTGACCCTCACCCGTCCGCTGCGGCGGATGGACGGGCGGCTCGACCCGTCCCGCCCGGCGGCCGAGCTGGAGCGCCAGGTGCGGGCCTACCGGCCCTGGCCGGGGACCTACCTCGAGCTGGACGGGGAACGCCTGATCGTCCTCGAGGCGGCGGTCGACGGCCCGCCTGGGGAACCGGTAGGGGAGGCGGGACGTGTGGTGGCCGATGGCGATGGATTGGCCCTCCAGACCGGGGCCGGCCGCCTCCGCCTGCTCCGCGTCCGGCCCGCTGGACGGCGGGCGATGAGCGGCGCGGAGGCCCGCCGGGGCCGGCCGCACCTCGTGGGCAGCAGCGTCGCGGACCCGAAACGGCCGCCGACGCTAGCATGAACCCTTCATGAGCCCGAACGACCCGATCGTGCCCGACGTCGTCGTGCCGCTCATCAGCAGCCGGCCAGCCGGCGCCCGGGACCGCCGGCCGGGCCTCTCGGGCCTGCCCCCCGATGCGCTGGGCGACTGGATCGCGGCCCGCGCGCAGCCCGCCTATCGCAGCCGCCAGATCCTCGACGCGCTGTGGCGCGGCGGCGCGGTCTCGACCGAGGCTATGTGCACCTTGCCCGTCGCCCTGCGCACGGCCCTCGACGACGCCTTCCGCCTCGACACCCTGACCGCCACGGACGTCCGCATCGGTGACGGCGGACTGACCGAGAAGGCCCTCCACCATCTCGACGACGGCCGGACGGTGGAGTCGGTCCTGATGCGCTATCCGGCTCGTGGCGGGCGGCGCGAGCGGGCCACGGTCTGCATCTCGAGCCAGGCCGGTTGCGCCGTCGGCTGTCCCTTCTGCGCCACCGGCGAGCTGGGCTTCCTGCGCGACCTCGATGCGGCCGAGATCGTGGACCAGGTGCGCTTCTGGCAACGTCGCCTGGTGGCCCAGGGGCGACGGGTCAGCAACGTGGTCTTCATGGGCATGGGGGAGCCCCTGCTCAATGCCGACGCGGTCCTCCAGGCGGCCGAGGCGTTGGGGGACCGCCTTCGCTTCGGGCTCGGGGCCCGCCGCCTGACGATCAGCACCAGCGGCGTCGTGCCCGGTATGCGGCGCCTCGTGCGCCTGGCGCCGCAGTGGACCCTCGCCGTCTCCCTGCATGCCGCCCGCCCGGAGCTGCGGTCCATCCTCGTGCCCCTCGAGCATCGCTACCCCCTGGCCGAGGTCGTGGCCGCGGCCGACGCCTACGCAGCGGCCACGGGCCGCCGGGTGAGCTATGAGCTGGTCATGATCGAGGGCATCAACGACACCGAAGCCGATGCCCTGGCCGCGGCCCGGCTCCTGCAGGGCCGGCTGGCCCACGTCAATCTCATCCCCATGAACCCCGTGGCCCACACCGTCTGGCGGCCCTCGCCGCCGGCCCGCATCGCGGCCTTCGGAGCGACCCTCCGGGCAGCCGGCGTGGCCGTCACCGTGCGCCACAACCGCGGCATCGAGATCGGCGCGGCTTGCGGGCAGCTGGCCGCCGAGCAGGCCCGCCAGCCCAGCCCCGCCGCGGTGGCCCGTCGGCGCGAGCTGCTGGCCCAGCGCAGCGCGGCCGCCCTAGCCGGAGCGCTGCGCGGATGACGCGGGCGGGGACGCTCGTCGCGGCCAGCGTCACCACGGCCGACTTCGGCAACCTCCACCACGTCGTGCGCAAGCTGGAGCGGGCCGGCGTCGATCGCCTCCACCTCGACGTCATGGACGGCCACTTCGTGCCCAACATCACCTTCGGGCCGGACATCGTGGCCGCCTTCCGACGCCTGACCCGCCTGCCCCTGGACCTGCACCTCATGATCAGCGAGCCGGGCCGCTACGTGGAACGGTTCCTGAAGGCCGGTGGCGACAGCCTCACCTTCCACCTCGAGGCCCCGGCCAGCGAGGAGGAGCGGCGCGAGGTCCTGAGCGCCATCCGCGCCGCGGGACGGCAGGCGGGTCTGGCCATCAGCCCGAGCACGTCGGTCGAGGCGGCCCGGCCCTACGTCGACCTGCTCGACATCGCCATGATCATGACCGTGGAGCCGGGCTTCGGCGGCCAGCGCTTCATGGCCGATCGGGCGCCCAAGATCACCGAGGCGCGGGCCCTGTTCAACGGCCGTCCGGAGCCCTGGGAGGTCCACGTGGACGGTGGGGTCAATCACGAGACGGCGTCGGTGGCCGGCGCCTGCGGGGCGGACGTGCTCGTCGTCGGGTCAGCCCTCTTCGAGCGCGGCCATGACGCCGACCGTGAGGTCAACCTCGTCAAGGCCCACGCCGATGCCGCCTGGCGCGCGATCGAGAAGATGCCGGCGGTGGGCGCCGTCGAGGGGTGACCGGCAGCGGCGAGCCCGGGGAGCGCACGACCCCGGCCGTCCCGGCCTCGGGTCTGGGGGCCCGCAACCAGCGCCTCCTGCTGTGGGCGGTCATCGGCTACGTCGCCGTCCTCAGCGGGTTGATGATCGATCGGGGCGTCTCGGTCACCCCCGACGTGCTCCTCGTGGCCCTCGGCCTGGCCGCCGCCGTCCTCGGGCGGGGCCGCCTCTTCGTCCGCGACTGGGTGCCCTTCATCGCCCTCTTCTTCGCCTACGAACTGATGCGCGGCTATGCCGACGATCTCGCCCTCCCGGTCCACATCACCGACCTCATCGCCCTCGAACGCTTCTTCGCCCTGGGCCACCTGCCGACCGCCGACCTGCAGCACTGGGTCGCCTCGCTGGGCCTCACGGACCCGCTCTCGGTGGCCGCCACCATCGTCTATTTCCTCCATTTCCCGCTGCCCCTGGCCGTCGGCTTCCTGCTCTGGATCAAGCATCGCACGGCCTACTACGACTTCGTGGCGGCCCTCATCCTGCTCTGCGTCTGCGGCTTCGTGACCTACCTCCTGCTGCCCACCGCCCCGCCCTGGCTGGCGGCCAAGGATGGCTACCTCGACGGGCCAGGCGGGCTGCCCTCGATCGTCTACCTCAAGGACCGCGGCTTCAGCCTGCTGTCGCAGGTGGCCGGCTTCGGCGATACCTACCTCTTCAGCTACGCCTACTACCAGATGGCCTCCAACCTCGTGGCCGCCTTCCCCTCGCTGCACGCCGCCTTCCCCTTCCTCGCCTTCCTGGCCGCGCGGCGGGCCTTCGGTCGCATCGGCTGGCTCCTCTTCGGCTACGTCCTCATCGTGATCTTCTCGATCGTGCTGCTCGGTGACCACTACCTCGTCGATGCCTACGCCGGCATCATCTACGCCTCGCTGGCCTGGTTGGCCGTGACCCGCGCGCCGGCCCGCCTCCGGGCCCGTCTCGACGCGTGGAGCGGCACGGGGACCCAGGCCGGCACGCTCGATCGGCGTCGGGTGGGGGAGGGGCTGGCCGTGGCCCTCGTGGGGGCCGGCGCGTTGGCCGTCCTGCTGGCCCTGCGCCTGGGGGACACGGCTTGGGCCATCGGGCCCTGGGCCTTGGTCCTCGGCGGCTGCCTCTGGGCAGCGACCGGCGTGGCCCGGAGGCTGGCCTGACCATGCGGCTCCTGCTCCAACGCGTCAGCCGCGCCGCGGTCCGCGTCGAGGGCCGCACCGTGGGGGCCTGCGGCCCGGGCCTCCTCATCCTGGTCGGGATAGGCCCCGGCGACGATGCCGCCCTGGCCGGGGCGATGGCCGAGCGGGTGGCCGGGCTGCGCATCTTCCGTGACGTCGAGGGCCGCACGAACCGCAGCCTCCTCGACGTCGCCGGGGAGGCTCTCGTGGTCAGCCAGTTCACGCTCTACGCCGACACCGGGCGCGGTCGCCGGCCCTCGTTCCTGGGGGCCGCCGCACCGCGACTGGCCGATGCGCTCTACGAGGCCTTCGCGGCCGCTCTGGCCGCTCGGGGGGTGCCCGTGGCCCAAGGCGTCTTCGGGGCCGAGATGGAGGTCGAGCTGGTCAACGACGGACCGTTCACGCTGTGGCTCGACTCGGCCGCTCGATGAGGCTGGTCAGGGCCCGGTCAGGCGCCCGGCCCGCTCGGCCGGCGCGGGCTTCAGCTGGTCTTGCGCAGGGTCCGGCGGCAGCGGGTGCAGACGAGGGCCGTCACGGGCGCCCCGTCGCGCTCCACGCGGAGCGGCTGGAGGTTCGGTTGATAGCGGCGATGGGCGCGGACACGGTTCATGCCGCTCGACTGGGGGTTGAAGCCCCCCATCGAGACCTTGCCGCAGATGGCGCAGGTGCGGGCCATGGATCCCTCGGGTGAAGCTGCTGGGCGGGACCGGGCCGAGGTCGGCCCCCCGCCCGGCGGCCGGCGCAGGCCGGCGGCTGGTCACTATAGCAGGCGGCCAGCCACACAGGCCGCGACGACCGACCAGGAAGGCACGGCCCCGGAGGCTGCCCCAACGCCGCTGACCCCGGAAAGCCAGCTCGTCGGCAGCGGCCTGGTCGCCCCGACCACGGCCCGGCGCCTCGAGCGGGCCGGCATCGTGAGCATCGAGGATCTGCTGTTCCACCTGCCTCGGCGCTACGACGACCTGACCCGGCCGCGCAGCCTCCGCAGCCTCCGCGAGGAGCCCCCCCAGGAGCCCGTCAGCTCCATCGTCGAGATCCTCGACCTGCAGGTGGAGCAGACGTTCCGCCGTCGGGTGCAGCGCACCACGGCCCGCCTGCGCGACGCCTCGGGCGAGGGCGAGGCCATCTGGTTCGGGCGGCGGTTCGTGGAGCGCCGGCTGCGGGCGGGGCAGACCGCCCTCCTCTCCGGCCGGGTCACCGTCCGCGGCTGGCTGCCCCGCTACGAGAACCCCGAGTTCGGGCCGGTCGACGACCACGCCCTCCACGCCGGGCGGATCGTGCCCGTCTACCGCCTGGCCGGCGGGGTCAGCCTGCCCGCCCTGCGGGCCGCCATCCGGGCCGCCCTCGACGCCGTCGGGACGGCCTATCCGGAGTACCTCCCCGACGAGGTCCGCGAGGCGGCACCCGGGCCCCTGGAGCCCATCGGGGCAGCCCTCGAGGCAGCTCACTACCCGGACGACTTCGCGGCTCGGGACGCGGCCCTCCGCCGGCTGGCATTCGATGAGCTGCTGGCCCTGCAGGTCGGCATGGTGGCCCGCGATCGCCGGCGCCGTCAGGCCACGGCCCACCCGATCGCGGTCGACGAGAGCCGCTTCAGCGGTGCCCTGGTCTCGGTCGAGGCGACCATCGGCCAGGCCGTGCGCCGCCGGCTCGCGGCGGCCCCGGACCCCGAGCGGCAGGCCGCGGCGGAGACGTTCGTGGCCCACCTCACGGCCGATCAGCGGGCGGCCATCGGGGCCATCCGCGAGGACCTTACCGACCGGCGGCCGATGCTGCGCCTCCTGCAGGGCGACGTGGGCTCGGGCAAGACCGCGGTGGCTGCCCTGGCCCTGGCCTTCGTGGCCGATGCCGGGGCCCAGGGCGCGCTCCTGGCACCCACCGACCTGCTGGCCCGCCAGCACGCGACGACCCTGAGCGCCTTGCTCGAGCCCCTGGGCCACTCGGTCGAGGTGCTGACCGGGTCGCTGCCGGCTGCCGCGCGGCGGGCCGCACTCGAGCGGCTGGCCACGCCCGGCGCGCCGCGCACCGACGGCCTGAGCGAGGGCCGTATCGTCGTCGGCACCCACGCTCTCGTCCAGGAGGGCGTGACCTTCGCCGACCTGGCTCTGGCCGTCATCGACGAGCAACACCGCTTCGGCGTAGCCCAGCGCGACGCCCTGGCCGGCAAGGGCCCCGCCCCTCACCTCCTGCTGATGACCGCCACGCCCATCCCCCGCACCTTGGGCCAGGTGCTCCATGCCGATCTGGCCGTCTCCGACCTGCGGACCCCGCCTGCTGGCCGCCCGCCGGTGACCACCGGCATCCGCTCCAGCGACCAGCTGACGGCCGTGGCTGGCGATCCGACGCGAGGCGCCTACCCGCTGATCGTCCGCGAGGTGGCGGCCGGATCCCGGGCCTTCGTCGTGGTGCCCCTCGTCCAGGACGACCCGGCCGGCGGAGCGCGAGCGGCCGAATCGTTCGCCGTCGAGCTCGGTGGCCAGCTCGAAGCCGCTGCCGCCCGGGCCGGCCTGGACGTGCCTCCGCGGCTGGCCATCGGCGTCGTCCACGGCCGCCAGCGCCCGAACGAGCGCGACCGGGTCATGGAGGCCTTCCGGGCAGGTGAGGTCAACGTCCTCGTGGGCACCACCGTGCTCGAGGTCGGGGTCGATGTGCCTGAGGCCACGGTCATGGTCGTCATGGACGCCGATCGTTTCGGCGTGGCTCAGCTCCACCAGTTGCGGGGCCGCGTGGGACGGGGCGAGGCGCGCTCGTACTGCATCCTCGTCTCCGACAGCGAGGACCCCGTGGCCCGCGCCCGCCTCGAGGCCGTGGCGGCCTCCCAGGACGGGTTCGCCCTGGCCGAGAAGGACCTCGAACTGCGCGATGCGGGCGAGCTGCTGGGCCTGACCCAGAGCGGCCTGCCGCCCTTCCGCGTGGCCGGCCTGCAGCGGGCCGCGGACCGCGAGGTCTCGCTCGCTGCGCGGGCCCTGGCCGAGCGGCTCGTGGACCGGGACGGCACGTTGCATCCCAGGCTGGTCGACCTGGCTGCGGTCCTCGATCACGGCTGGCTGGCCCGCATCGGGGCCGGCGAGATCCTCGCCGGGTCCGATGCCGAGGGCGGCGAGGCCCATGCCTGAGGCCGGGCGGGTCATCGCCGGGGCGGCCCGCGGCCTGCGCCTCACCGGTCCCGGGGGCGCTACCCGGCCCCTAGGCGACCGGGTCAAGGAGGTCCTCTTCGGGAGCCTCGAGGGCGGGGGCCTGGGTCCCTGGCCGGTGGCCTTCCTGGACCTCTTCGCCGGCAGCGGGGCCGCCGGCGTCGAAGCCCTCAGCCGGGGCGCGCCACGGGCCACCTTCGTCGAGCGCGGCCCTGCGGCTCTGGCAGCGATCCGCGCCAACCTCGAGCGCCTGGGGCCCGACCTCGCTTCGCTCGCCCGTATCGAGGCGGCCGAGGTCCTGGCCTTCCTCGAGGTCGGCAGCGCCCGCGGCGGAGGCCCGTACGGTGCGGTGCTCGTCGACCCACCCTACGGCGACGCTACACTGGGACCCGCCCTGGTGCGGCTGGCCGACCCGGCCGGGGGCTGGCTCGAGGCGGAGGGCGTCGTGGTGGCGAAGCACTTCTGGCGGTCCGCGCCGGTCGAGGCGATGGGCGGCCTGGTCCTGGTCCGCCGGCGGCGGTTGGGCGAGACGGCCCTCAGCATCTACCGGCCGACGGCCGCTGCCGGGGCGGGGGCCGCCGGCTCGTGAGCAAGGCTCTCTATCCGGGCTCCTTCGATCCCATCACCTACGGTCACCTCGACGTCATCGCCCGCGCCGCGAGTGTCTTCGAGCGCGTCGTCGTGGCGGTCCTCGTCAACACTAGCAAGGTCGCCCAGCGCCCAGGTGAGGAGCGGGCGGCGACCATCCGGGCGGCCGTGGCCGAGACGCTGCCCCAGCAGGCCCGACGCATCGAGGTCCTGACCTTCGAGGGCCTGACCGTCGAGTGCGCCCGGCGCCGCGGGGCCGGCTTCATCGTCCGTGGCCTGCGGGCGGTGAGCGACTTCGAGTCGGAGATGCAGATGGCCCACACCAACCGCAAGCTGGCCCCCGAGGTGGACACCGTGTTCTTCATGACCGCCCTCGAGCACGCCTACGTCTCCTCGAGCCTGGTGCGCGAGATCGCGGCCTTCGGCGGTGACGTGAGCGCCATGGTCCCCCCGGCCGCGCTGGCCGGGCTGGGCGGCGGGCCACCCGTCGGCTAGAATGACCCGTCAGGCTCACCAGGAGGACGGCCCGATCGACATCATCTTCCTCGTCGAGCGCCTCGAATCCCTCGTCGCGAACGGCAAGAAGCTGCCCCTCACGAACAACGTGGTCGTCGACCAGGCTACGGCCCTCGACCTCGTCGACCAGTTGCGGGTGGCCGTGCCCGAGGAGGTCCGCCAGGCCAAGCGGATCACCCAGGAGTCGGACCGGATCCTGGAGAAGGCCCAGGAGGAGGCCGACCGCATCATCGCCCGGGCCCAGGAGCAGGCCGCCTTCCTCATCGAGGACCGCGAGTTGACGCGGGCCGCCGAGGAGCGCAGCCGAGCCATCATCGACGACGGCCACGCCCAGGCCGACGAGATCCGCAGGGGGGCCGACGAGTACGCCGCCAGTGTCCTCATCCGTCTCGAGGGCGAGGTCGTGCGCATCCTCCAGACGATCAAGCATGGCATCACGCTCCTCGATGAGCGCCAGCCGGCCGACATGTCGGCCGTCGGCCTCGTCGAGGCCGAGCCTGCACGGGAGCCGGAAGACGAGGAGGCCGCGACGGCCTCCCATGCTCAGCTGTAACGTCGCGGGCCTGCTCCGTTCGGCACCCGGCGCGGCCCGCACGTATCCTGTCGTGGGTGAGACGCTGACCGTGGCCGACGACCTGGCCCTGGCCGCGCCGATCGAGGGCCAGGTCCGTCTTCAACGCACCGACCGCGGCCTGCTCGTACGGGCCGACCTCAGCACCGCCTTGGCCGAGCGCTGCGGCCGCTGCCTGCGGCCGGTGGCCAGCCCCATCACGATCCAGCTCGACGAGGAGGCGCTGCCGTCCATCGACATCGACACCGGCCTGCCCGTCGCGACCGCGGACGACCCGGAGGCCATCCGCCTGGACGACCATCACGAGCTGGATCTCCGGGGCCCGCTCCGGGAGGCCATCCTGCTGGCCGAGCCGATCGCCCCGCTCTGCCGGCCCGACTGCCGGGGCCTGTGCCCCGAGTGCGGGATCGACCTGAACGATCATCCCGATCACGACCATGGACCGGCCCCCATCGACCCCCGCCTGGCCGGCCTGGCCGCCTGGCCCGGCTTCGACGAGGACCCGAGCGGGCCGTCATCATCCGACCGATCATCATCCGACCGATCATCACCACCTGACCGAGCAGCACCTGGTCGACCCGAGCGACCAGCACCGAGGAGGAACTGACATGGGAGTCCAGAAGCGCCGGGTGTCCCATGCCCGGCAGGGGGACCGCCGCTCGCATCACGCCCTGAGCGTGCCGCAGCTCGAGGCCTGCCCCCACTGTCACGAGCCCAAGCGCATCCACCACGCCTGCCCCAGCTGTGGCTGGTACGGCGGTCGTGAGACGGTCAGGATCAAGCCGGCCACGCCGAGCGAGCGCAGCGGAGCCTAGTCCGCCGCGGGCAGGCCAGCCACCTGATCATGGACCTCCAGGGCGTCCCCGGCCGGTTCGAGCCGCCGGGCGGGGCGCGCGCGCGCGTCGCTGTGGACGCCATGGGCGGCGACCACGCCCCCGAGGAGATCGTCCGCGGCGCCGTGGGCTGGGCCCGCGAGCATCCCGAGACGGACGTCATCCTCGTCGGCGACGAGCCGCGCCTGCGGCCCTTCTTCGACGGCCCGTTGCCCACTCACGTCTCGCTCGTCCAGGCCGCCGACAGCGTCGCCATGGATGAGCACGCCGCCGCCGCCGTGCGGCGCAAGCGCGACGCCAGCATCAACGTCTGCATGCGCCTCGTGCGCGACGGCCTGGCGGACGCCGTCGTCACGGCCGGCCACACGGGGGCCGGCGTGGCCGCCGCGATCATCGGCCTGGGCCGCCTGCGGGGCGTGGATCGGCCGGCCCTGGCCGTCCAGCTCCAGACCCCCCAGGGCCCCTTCATCCTCCTCGACATCGGGGCGACCACCGACTCGACCGGCCACAACCTGGCCCAGTACGCCCGCATGGGGGCCATCTTCGCCGAGCGGGTGGTCGGGGTGCCCGATCCCCGGGTGGCGCTCCTCTCGATCGGCGAGGAGGCGGGCAAGGGCGAGGCCCGGGTCCAGGAAGCGACCCGCCTGCTGGCCGCCAGCGACCTGCGCTTCGTGGGCAACGTGGAGGGTAAGGACCTGCCCGCCCATCTCTCCGACATCGTGGTCTGCGACGCGACCGTGGGCAACGTCACCATGAAGTTCTTCGAGGGCCTGGCCGGCTTCATCTTCGACCAGCTCCGCCAGGAGTTCAAACGCCTGCCCTGGGGCCCGCTGGGCTATCTTTTCATGCGGCCGGGCATCGCCCGCATCCGTCGCACCTTCGACTACGAGCGCTTCGGGGCGGCACCGCTGCTGGGGGTCAAGGGCACCGTGCTCATCACCCACGGCCGGGCCCGACGGCGGATGATCGGGTTCGCCGTCGAGGTCGGTGCGGCCGCCGCCCGGGCCCACATCCCCGAGCACATCGCCGCCGCGCTGGCCGAGGACGCGGCCCGGGAAGCGGCCGCCGAGGCGGCCTCGTGACGAGCCGCGAGGCGACCGTGGCCGACCCATCAAGCTCCCGCAGGCCGCGCAGCCGGGCTGCCCGGCACGCCGGCCGAGCGGCCGGGCGGCAGCTGGCCTTCGAGGCCGTCTTCGAGGCCGAGTTCGGGCAGCGAACGGCCCGCACGGTCCTGACCCGCATCCTGGCCCAACACTCCGCAGGGGCCGACGCGGGGCAGCTGGCCCAGGGCATCGTCGAGGGCGTCGTGACCGACCGTCAGGGGATCGACGATCGGATCGCGGCCCTGGCCCCGGCCCACCCCGTGCAGGGCCTCGCGCGGGTCGATCGAGCGCTCTTGCGTTGCGCCCTTTCCGAGGTGCTACACTGCCCGGCGACCCCGCAACGGGTGGCTATCGCCGAGTGGGTCGAGCTGGCTCGGACGTACAGCGGCGAGCCTGCCCGGCGCCTCGTGAACGGCGTCCTCGGACGCCTCGCGACGACGGTGCCTCCCGGTCCACCCGAAGGATCCGACCAGACAGGGGCGCACCGCCCGCCAGGAGGGAGCACGTGACCGCTTCGACCTACGATCGGTTGAAGAAGATCGTCGTCGAGCAGTTGGGCGTCGACGAGGAAGACGTCAAGCCCGAGGCCTCGTTCGTGGACGACCTGAACGCCGACTCGCTGGACCTGGTCGAGTTGATCATGAGCCTGGAGGAGGAGTTCGGGACCGAGATCTCCGACGAGGATGCGGAGAAGATCCGGACCGTCCAGGACGCCGTCGACTACATCGACGAGCACGGCGCACAGTAACCGCCCCGCTGCCGGTCCCGGCCGGCAGCGCCCGCCCCGGCCACGCGCCGGCCGCCCGGAAACGCTGGGACGCATCAGGGACCTCCGCCTGCCCGCTGGGGAGTTACCCCACCTCGACGAGGCCCTCGTCCACAGCAGCTTCCCCAACGAGCATCCCGGGGTCGACGAGGCCAGCAACGAACGCCTGGAGTTCCTCGGTGACGCCGTCATCCAGCTGGTCGTCAGCGAGGCCCTCCATGCCGGCCATCCCGAGGACGACGAGGGCCGCCTGACCGCCCGCCGCGCGGCCATCGTCTCGACCGCCGGGCTGGCTGCTGTGGCGGAGCGGCTGCACCTGGGCGAGTACCTGCGCCTGGGCCAGGGGGCCGAACGGACCGGCGAACGCCATCGCCCTTCGATCCTGGCCGCCGGCCTGGAGGCCGTGGCCGCCTGTCTGTACCTCGATCGCGGCCTCGACGCGGCCCGGGCCTGGGTCCGCGAGGTGTGTGGCCCGGAGCTGTCGCGGCCCGAGCCGGCCGACGCCTTCGTCTCGGCCAAGAGCCGCCTCCAGGAGCTGGGCTACGCCCGCGACGGTCGGGCGCCCGTGTACCGCGTCGTCCGCGTCGACGGCCCTGACCATGCCCGCCACTACGTCGTGGAGGCCCTCGTGGCCGGCACCGTGCTGGGCCACGGCGAGGGCCGCAACCGCCGGGCGGCCGAGACGCAGGCCGCCGAGGCGGCCCTGGCGGCCATGGAGGCGGCCGGGCGGTGAGCGCCACGGTGGGCCCCGAGGGGCGCGCAGCCGCCCGTCCCGCAGCCCGCCTGCGGGCCCTCCGCCTCGTGGGCTTCAAGTCCTTCGCCGAGCGGACCGTGCTGGAGTTCGGCCCCGGCATCTCTGCCGTCATCGGGCCCAACGGGAGCGGTAAGAGCAACCTGGCCGACGCCCTGCGCTGGGCCCTCGGCGAGCAGGGTCGCGCCCTCCGCGCGCGGAGGGCGGAAGACGTCATCTTCGCCGGCTCGGCCCGCCGCCGGGCCACCGGCATGGCCGACGTGACGCTGGTCGTCGACAACGAGGACCGGCTCCTGCCCATCGACTACGCCGAGATCGAGTTCGGCCGGCGGCTGTACCGCTCGGGCGAGAGCGAGTACCTCCTCAACCGCCAGCGGGTCCGGCTGCGCGACCTGGCCGACCTCCTCGACGGGGCCAACCTGGCCGACAACGCCTTCCTCTTCATCGGCCAGGGCATGGTCGACCAGGCCCTCTCCCTGCGACCCGAGGAGCGCCGCCCGCTGTTCGAGGAGGTGGCCGGGGTGCGCCGCCACGAGCGCCGTCGGCGGCAGGCCGAGGAGCAGCTCGAGGAGGCGGAGCACAACCTGGCCCGGCTCCGCGACATCTTGGTCGAGCTGCGGCCCCAGGCCCGTCGCCTGGCCGCCCAGGCCGAGCAGGCGGTGGCTCGCCAGGCCGCGGCCGAGGCCCTGGCCGCGGAGGTCGTCCGCTCGGCCCGCTTGCGAGCCGCCTCGACCTCCCGCAGCGCGGCCTCCGCAGCGTCCGATCAGACCCGCTCCGGTGCAGCCGTGGCGGCGGCCCTCGCGGACCTGCGGGTGGCGGAGGCCCGGGCCACGGCCCTCGCCGAACAGTTGGCCGAGCGCACGGCGGGGCTGCAGGCCCAGCGAGCCGAGCGGGACGCCGCCCAGGCCCAGCAGGCCGAGGCCCGCCTCGAGGTCCAGCGGGTGGCCCTCGAGCTGGATGCCTTGGTCCGCGAAGCGGCCCGCGTCGACGACGAACGAGGGGCCAGCGCCGAACGGGTGGCCCAGGCGCGAGCCGCGATGGCCCTGCCCGTGCCGGGCTCCGATCCGGCCTCCGAGCTGGCCCTGGCCGAGCTCGACCGGGCCATCGGCGAGGCCAGCGCCGAGGCCGAGCGAGCCCTGGCCCAGCGGCAGGCGGAGGGGGAGCGGGAAGCTTCCCTGCGCCGCGCCCGCGCTGCTCGTGAGGCCGAGCGCCTGACCGCGGAGCGAGCCCTGCTCGAAGGTGAGTCGCGCCTCCGGGAGGCGACGACCGAGGCCGAGCAGCGGGCCCGGGCGGCCCGGGATGCTGCCGCCGCGGCTGAGGCCGCCCGCGACGAGGCCGCCGCGGCCCGCGAAGCCGAACGGACGGCCGAGGCGACCCTCGTCTCGGCCCGGGAGGCGGCCGCCGCGGCTGAGGCCCATGGCGAGCTGGCCGTGGGCCGGCGCACGGCGGCCGAGGGGCTGGCCGCCTCCGCCCGCGCCCGCCTCGACGACCTCGAGGCCCGCCTCGCTCGACAGACCGGCGGAGGCATCGTGGCCGCCGCCCGCCGGCGCGGCGGACGGCTGGTGGCCGAGGGGCTGGAGGTCGAGCCTCGCCTCCAGGCGGCCGTCGAAGCGGCCCTCGGACCGGCCCTCCGCGCGCCCGCCGTCTCCGAGGCGGCGGTCATCGAGCTTCGCGGGGAGCAGGGCCATGTCGTCGTCGAGGCCGCTCTCGCCCTGCTGGAGCGCGAGCGGCGCGTCGCGGCAGCGGCCCTCGAGGCCGCGCGGGCCGCCGGCGGTGGACCCCTGAGCGACGCGATCCGCCGCGACCCGGGCGGCACGGTCAGTGGCCTCCTGGCCCGGGCCTTGTGGCTGCCCGATCTCGAGGCCGCCCTGGGTCTTCGGGGCAGCCTGCCACCAGGCTGGCTGGCGGTCACCCTGGCTGGCGAGCGGATCGAGGCCGGCGGCCTCGTCCGTCTGGGACCGGCCGAGGCCCTGCTGAGCCTGCGGTCGGAACGGGACGCGGCTGCAGCGGCTGCAGCGAGCCACGAGGGCCAGGCGACGACGGCCCGGGCGGCGGCCGAGCAGGCGATCGCCGCGGCCACGGCGGCTCGGGCCGATCTCGACGCGGCCCGGGAAGCGGCGGAGGCCGCCCTCCGAAAGCGACGGCTGGCCGAGGAGCAGGAGCGGAGCGCCGGAGGGACGGCCGAAGCTGCCCGCCGAGAGTCGGCCTGGGCCGAGGCTCAGGCCGACCGCCTGGGCCAGGGCCGCGAGCGGGCCGCAGCGACCCTGGCCGTGCTGAGCGAGACGGCCGGGATCGGCGCTCACGCCGGAGCCGAGGGCCAGGCCGGAGCCGAGACGGCGGCCGGGCCCCATGCCGGGGCCTGGCAGGAACGCCTGGCCGAGCTGCGCTCGCGACGGGCGACCGTGGCGGCTCACGTCGAGGCCGCTCGCGAGGAGCGCCGGGCGGCCGAGGATCGCCGCCGCCGGGCCGAGGTCACGGCCGAGCTCGAGCAGGGTCGGCTGGGCCAGCTCGAGGCCAGGGCGGCGAAGCTGGTCGAGACCCGGGCGGCGCTGACCTCGGAGCGCAGCCGGGCCGTGGCGGCCGAGGCCCGGACCCAGGACGTCCTGCGGGCCGCGGAGGCGCGCTCGACCGACCTCGATCGGGCCGAGACCGCCGGGCGCAGCAGCCTGGCCGAGGAGGAGCGCCGGGCCGCGGCCGCGCGCGAGCGGCTACGGGCCGCCGACGAACAGGCCCGTCTGGCCGAGCTGGCCTCCGTCGAGGCCCGCCTGGCCACGGATCAGCTGCGCGACGGCCTGCTGGTCGAGCTGGCCGGCCTGGGTCCGGTGGGCCTGAGCGCTCTCGGAAGCGACCCGGCGGATGCGTCCGAGGAGGACCAGCCGGCCCTCCTCGAGGCGGCCGTGGAGGGCTTCCTGGCCGCGGCCACGGCGAGCGCGGGATCGGAGGCCGAGGCCGGGGCGGGCGGCGAGGTCCCCGCCGCACCGGGGCGCCTGGCCAGCCTGCGCCGGCGCTTCGCCGAGCTCGGGGCGGGCAATCCCTTCGCCGCCGAAGAGTACGCCGAGCTGCGCCGGCGCCTCGACGACCTGGAGGCCCAGGAGGCGGACCTCGAGCAGGCCATGGAGGCCACCCGCCGGCTCATCGCCGAGCTCTCCGAGCGCATCGTGGAGCAGTTCCGGAGCACGTTCGCCGCCCTGGAGGACGCCTTCGCCGCCCGCTTCGAGACGCTCTTCGGAGGCGGCGACGCCCGGCTCGTGCTGACCGACCCCGAGGACCTCGCTGCCACCGGGGTCGAGATCATGGCCCGGCCGCCGGGCAAGAAGCGCCAGGCCCTGGCCATGCTGTCGGGAGGCGAGCGGGCCCTCACCGCGGTGGCCCTCCTCTTCGCCATGCTCGAGATCCGACCGGTGCCCTTCTGCGTCCTCGACGAGGTCGACGCGGCCCTCGACGAGGCCAACGTGGGCCGCTTCACGGCCGCCCTCCAGGATCTCGCCGCGGCCACCCAGTTCGTCGTGATCACCCACAACCGGGGCACGATCGAGGCCGCGGACGCGCTGTACGGCGTGACCATCGGCGACGACGCCGTAAGCCGGGTCATCTCGCTTCGCCTGGCCGAGGCCACGGCCCTCGCCGCGAGCCGCAGCGCGTGACCCTCGACGCGGGGCTGGCCCGCACCCGGACAGGGTTCATCGCCCGGCTGCGCGGGCTGGTCGGGGCAGGGGACGACCCCGCCGCCTGGGAGGCCGTCGAAGAGGCCCTCATCGCGGCGGACATCGGGGCCGGCCTGGCCGCCCAGGTCGTCGAGCGGGCCCGGGCCCGCCACGACCCCGCTGGCCCCGAGGCGGCGGTGCGAACCGAGCTGGCGGCCCTCCTCCAGCCGCGCTCGGCGGTCGAGTGGCAGCCCCCGCGGGCGCCCGACGGGAGGCCGGCGGTCGTCCTCGTCGTCGGCGTCAACGGCACGGGTAAGACGACGACCATCGCCAAGCTGGCGGCCAGGCAGCAGCGGCTGGGTCAAGGTGTCCTCCTCGCCGCGGCCGACACCTTCCGGGCCGCGGCCATCGAGCAGCTCCAGACCTGGGCCGCCCGGCTCGACGTCCCGGTGGTGGCCCATGCGGCGGGGGCCGACCCGTCGGCCGTCGTCTTCGATGCCCTGGACGCGGCCGTGGCCCGCCACCGCGACCTCGTCATCGTGGACACGGCGGGTCGGCTCCACACCAAGCACAATCTCCTGGACGAACTGGCCAAGATCCGGCGCACCATCGACAAGCGCCTGCCGGGGGCACAGCCCGAGGTCCTCTTCGTGCTGGACGCCACCACGGGTCAGAACGGCTTGGCCCAGGCCCAGGCCTTCCAGGCCGCCAGCGGCCTGACGGGCATCGTCCTGACCAAGCTCGATTCCACGGCTCGCGGTGGGATCGTCTTCGCCATCGAGCAGGCCCTCCGCATCCCGGTCCTCTTCGTCGGCGTGGGCGAGCAGCTCGACGACCTGCTGCCCTTCGAGCCCGACGCCTTCGTGGCCGCCCTCTTCGCCTGAGCCCGGGCCCGACCCCCAGGGCCTGGGGACAGCCGATGCGCTACACTGCGCCCGCCTCGGTGTCGCCAGAACCCGCGCACCACCCGCCCGGCCGACGAGCGGCCCGGCCGATCCCAGGGGAGTCCAGCCAACCTCGTGTTCGACGCCCTGTCCGACCATCTCCGCGCCACCCTCGCCCGGCTCACCGGCCACGGGCGGCTGAGCGAGGCCGACGTGGACGCCGCCCTGCGGGAGGTCCGTCTGGCCCTCCTCGAGGCCGACGTCAACTTCCGCGTGGTCAAGGACTTCATCGCCCGGGTCCGGGAACGCGCTGTCGGGGCCGACATCCTGGAGCAGCTCAACGCCGGGCAGCAGGTCGTCAAGATCGTCAACGAGGAGCTGACCGCGCTCCTCTCGAGCGGCGACCGCACCTTCCGCCTCACCGGCAGCCCGGCCGTCGTGGCCCTCGTCGGCCTGCAAGGCTCGGGCAAGACGACCAGCGCCGCGAAGCTGGCCCGGTTCGTGGCCCGTCAGGGCCGCCAGCCCTTGCTCGTGGCCGCCGATCCCTATCGGCCTGCGGCGGTGGATCAGCTCGTGGCCCTGGGGGCGAGCCTCGAAGTGCCGGTCCATCACGCTCCGGCCGGCACACCCGTCCTCGACATCGCCCGGTCCGGCATCGACGAGGCCCGCCGCATGGGTCGCGACGTGGTCATCCTCGACACCGCCGGCCGGCTCACCGTCGACGAGGCCCTCATGGAGGAGATCCGGGCCCTGGCCGGGGCCACCCGGCCCAGCGAGACCCTCCTCGTCGTGGACGCCATGGCGGGTCAGGAGGCGGTGGCCGTGGCCCAGGCCTTCGGGGCTGCCGTGCCCCTGAGCGGCCTCGTCCTGACGAAGATCGACGGCGACGCCCGAGGCGGCGCGGCGCTCTCCATCGGGGCCGTGACCGGCCTGCCGGTGAAGTTCCTCGGCACCGGCGAACGGACCGACGGGCTGGAGCCCTTCCATCCCGACCGTCTGGCCGGGCGGATCCTGGGCATGGGCGACGTGCTGACCCTCATCGAGCGGGCCCAGGAGCAGTTCGACGAGCGCCAGGCGGCCGATATGGCCCGCAAGCTCCAGCGCAACGCCTTCACCCTGGAGGACTTCCTGGAGCAGATGCAGCAGGTCAAGAAGATGGGCCCCATGGGCCAGCTGCTGGAGATGATCCCGGGCTTGGGAGGCATGGCCCGTGAGGCCCAGGCCCAGGTCGACCAGGGCGCGCTGGCCAAGGTGGAGGCCATCATCCGCTCCATGACCCCGGCCGAGCGGCGCGACCCGAGCCTCCTCGACGGCAGCCGGCGGCGGCGCGTGGCCCGCGGCTCGGGGACCTCCATCCCAGAAGTCAACCGCCTCCTCAAGCAGTTCGCCGAGATGCAGCGGATGATGAAGCAGTTGGGCGGCGGCAGCGGCCGACGGCCGATGCTGCCCTTCGGCCGATGAGCGCACGCCCCCATCCCCGCGAGGTGCCACGATGATCGACGAGCAGCCGCTCCCCGACGGTCAGGGCCAGGCCGGTCCGCCCGTCGCCACCACCCCCCTCGTCGTCGCTGGCCGGACCCGCGGCTCCGGCCGTTGGCTCGTGGCCGGCGGCCTCACGGTCCTCCTGATCCTGGCCGTGGCCGGCTTCGTCGTCCTGGCCGGCCAGCGCACGGCCGGGGCGCCGGCCACGGCCGGCTACCTGCCGGCCGGGACGCTCGTCTACCTCGATGCGCGCCTCGACCTGCCCGGCGACCAGGGCCAGCAGGTGGCGGACTTCCTTTCTCGCTTCCCCGGCCTCGCCGATCGCGCGGCCCTGCCGGCCAAGCTGGACGATGTCCTGACCCGGCTCGTCCGCTCGGCCTCGGACGGCAAGGTCGACTACGACAGCCAGATCAAGCCCTGGTTCGGGGGCCGAGTGGCCCTGGCCCTGACCAGCGGGCCCACGACCTCCGGCGGCCAGGCCCCGGCCGAGGCCACCTCGGCGGGGGCCTTGGCCCTCTTCAGCGTCAGCGATGTCACGGCCGCCCGATCCGACCTGGCCGCTATCGCCTCGGCCGCGGGGGCCACGGTGGGCGCCCCGGGGACGTACCGCGGAGCCACGCTCGAGACGCTCACCGACGGCTCGGGCGGCGGCGCGGTCCTCGGTTTGAGCCAGGACATGCTCATCGTGGGCCCCAGCGCCGAGGCGGTGAAAGGCGCCCTCGACGTCCATAGCGGTCAAGGCGCCAGCCTGGCCGCCTCCGGCACGTTCACCGACGCCCTGACCGGCCTGCGGGCCGATCGCCTGGGGACCGTCTACGTCGACGTGCCAGGCCTGACCGCGGCGGCCCAGCGCGCCGCGGGCGGGAGCCCCCAGGCCTCGCTCCTGGCCAGCCTGCCCCAGCCCCTGGGGGCCGTGGCCGGCGAGCTGCACGCCGAGAGCGACCGCCTGGTGGCCTCCTTCCGGGCGGCCAAGGGCCCCGACGCCCCCAACCTCTCGGCCCGCACCAGCGACCTGGCCCAGCACGTGCCGGCCGGCGCGATCGTCTACCTCGAGGCCCACGACGCAGGCCAGCTCCTCAGCCAGAGCCTCGGCCAGCTGAGCGCGGCCGCGGGCCAGGGCTCGGCCGATGACCAGCAGCTCCAGGCCCTCGACGGCTACCTCGGCTTCCTGGGCGGCCCGGACGCCCTGGTGGGCTGGATCAAGGACGCGGGAGCGGCCGTCACGTGGGGCGCCGACGGGCAGCCTCAGGCCGGCCTCGTGGCCCTCGCCACGGACGCGGACACGGCCCAGGCCCGCCTCAAGCAGTGGCTGGGCCTGCTCTCGCTGGCCGGCTCGTCGAGCGGCGTCTCCACGACGCAGGAGCAGGCCAGCGGCGTGACGATCACCATCATCCACCTGGACGCTGGGTCCGGCGGGCCGGCGGCCGGTGCGGGCGGGGCCGCCGCCCTGCCCACAGAGCTGGCCGTGGCGGCCAAGGGCGACCTCATCGTCGTGGGCCTCGGCGACGCTTTCGTCAAGCAGGTCCTGGCCCTCGACCCGGCCGGTTCGCTGGCCAGCTCCGAGCGCTTCAGCGCGGCCCTCGCGGCGGCCGGCGGGCCCCGCGACAGCGGCCTGACCTGGATCGACGTCAACGCCTTGGACCAGCACCTGGCCAAGGTCCTGCCGGCCGGCCAGCGGGCCGAGTTCGAGGCCCAGGTCAAGCCCTACCTCGACGTCATCGACCACCTCATCGCCGTCCAGTCGGTGGACGGTTCGACCTTCACCGGCGTCGTCCAGCTGGTGACCAAGTGATCGGCCCTGGCCGCTTCCAGGGGAGCAGATAAGGAGCACCGTGGCAGTCAGGATCCGCCTCACCCGAGTCGGCGCGACCAAGCAGCCGGCCTACCGCCTCGTGGTCACCGACGGTCGCGCCGCGCGCGACGGCCGGGCCATCGAGATCATCGGCCACTACGATCCGCGGCGCGACCCGGTGGAGTTCGAAGTCGACGCCGAGAAGGCCACCCGCTGGCTGGCCCAGGGCGCGCAGCCCTCGGACACCGTGGCCCGTCTCTTCCGCCAGGCCGGCATCGCCCAGCCCGTCAAGTAGGAGCCGCATCATGGCAGCCGCGGATCTCGTCACCTTCGTCGCCCGATCGCTCGTCGACGACCCCGATGCGGTGAGCGTCGAGGTCCACGAGGAGGAAGGGGAGACGGTCATCGAACTCCATGTCGCTGACGACGACATGGGCAAGGTCATCGGCCGCAATGGCAGCGTGGCCAAGGCTATCCGGACCCTCCTCAAGGTCGTCTCGGCCCGTGAGGGTGAGCCGATCTCGCTGGAGATCGGCTAGCCCGCGGTCCGGGCATGGAGCGGCTCGTCGTCGGGCTCGTACGTGGACTCCACGGCCTGCGCGGCGCGGTCCGGGTCGAGCCGCTGACCGACGTCCCGGAGCGCTTCAGCCCCGGCAGCCGCCTGAACCTCGAAGGCCAGGCCCGGCCACTCACCGTGGTCTGGAGCCAGGACGACGGTAAGGGCACCCTGGTCCGCTTCGCCGAGGTCCCCGATCGTCCGGCGGCGGAATCGCTGCGCGGACGCTACCTCGAGGTCGAGGCCGACGAGGCGGCCCTCGGCGAGGGTGCCTTCTGGTGGCATGAGCTGGAAGGCGTGGCGGTGACGACCGCCGCAGGGCAGCCCTTGGGCCGCGTGGCCGACGTCTTCCGGGCCGGCGGGGCCGAGGTCCTCGTCGTCCGGGGTGGACCGCGGGGTGAGCTCTACGTGCCGGCCGTCTCGGCGGTCGTCAGCGAGCTGGCCCCGCGTGAGGGCCGGATCGTCGTCGACACCGACGCCCTGGGGCTCGAGGAGGAGCGTCCCCGGCGGCCGCGCGGACGGCGTTCGTCGCGGGCCGCCGCCTCCGGCGAGGGCTGAGATGGCCCTCCGCATCGACGTCGTGACCCTCTTCCCGGAGCTCTTCCCCGGCCCGCTGGGGGTCAGCGTGGCGGGCCGGACGCTCGAGCACGGCCTGGCCGCGGTCACGGCCCACGACCTGCGCTCCTGGGGCCTCGGCCGCCATCGCAGCGTGGACGATGAGCCCTACGGCGGGGGCGCGGGCATGGTCCTTCGTCCCGAGCCGGTGGCCGGGGCCCTGGCTGCCCTGCGGGAGCCAGCCAGCCTGGCCATCCTCCTCGACCCCGGCGGCGAGCCGTTCGGCCAGGCCCGGGCCGCGGAGCTGGCCGGCCGGGAACACCTGATCCTCGTCTGTCCCCGCTACGAGGGCGTCGACGAACGGGTGCGGGCCATGGTCGACCTCGAGCTGTCCATCGGCGATTACGTCCTCTCCGGCGGCGAGCTCGCGGCGATGGTCGTCTGCGACGCGGTGCTGCGGCTCCTGCCCGGGGCGATCGAGGCCGAGTCGATCGTCGAGGAGTCGTTCTCCGCCGGGCTGCTGGAGTACCCCCAGTACACCCGCCCGCCGGTCTTCGGCGGTCACGAGGTGCCGGCCGTGCTGCGCTCGGGCGACCACGGCGCCGTGGCCCGCTGGCGGCGGGCCATGGCCCTCGAACGGACGGCCCGGCGACGGCCGGACCTCCTCCCGGAGCCGGCCGCGGCCCGTGCTATACTCCGCCGTCGGTCGCCGGGCCCGTCGGCCCCGCCGGCCTTCCCCGACCCGCCCCCCACCGAGCACGAGTGAGCGCCGCCCTGTGAACCTCCTGGACGAGTTGACCGCGGACCAGATCCGCACCGACCTGCCCGAGTTGGCCTCGGGCGACACCGTGCGCGTCTCGGCCAAGGTCGTGGAGGGCAATCGCGAGCGGGTCCAGGTCTTCGCCGGCACGATCATGCGCCTCCGGGGCGGCGGGATCAGCCGTTCCATCACCGTCCGCGCCGTGCGCAGCGGGGTGGGTGTCGAGCGCACCTTCAAGGTCAACTCGCCGCGCATCGAGAAGATCGAGGTCGTGCGCCACGGCGTGGCCCGCCGCAAGCAGCTCTATTTCCTGCGCCACCGGGTGGGCAAGGCCGCCACCCTGCGCGAGCGCCGCACGAGCTAGGCGATCGGCTGCGGTGGCCGCGCCCCACGGCCGGGCCACCACCTTCCCCAGCCTCTTCGCGCCCGGTGGACGGGCCCCCGTGCCGCGCGGGCTCCGACTGCGGCTCGATCCTGACGAAGCCGAGGAGCAGGCCCTCCGGGCCCGGGGCTGCCGGCACGTGGGCGGCATCGATGAGGTCGGCCGGGGTTGTCTGGCCGGTCCGGTCGTGGCCGGCGCCGTCGTCCTCCCCGGAGGCTGGATCCCCCGCGGCCTGCGCGACTCCAAGCTCCTCGACGCCGAGCAGCGGGAACGCCTGGCGGTCGAGATCCAGGCGCGGGCCGTGGCCTGGGCCGTGGCCGAGGTCCCAGCCACGGTCATCGACCGTATCAACATCCTCCAGGCAACGCTCCTGGCCTCGCTCCTGGCCGCGGCTCGTCTCGCTGTCCGGCCCGACGCCCTGGTCACCGACTCGCTCGACCTGCCCGGCGTGGCGGCCGTCCAGCGTGTGCTCGTCGACGCCGACCGAGTCTGTGCCTCGGTGGCCGCCGCCTCGGTCGTGGCCAAGGTCCACCGGGACCGGCTCATGGTGGCCTACGACGCGCGCTATCCGGGGTACGGGTTCGCCGGACACAAGGGCTACGCCGCGCCCGAGCATCGGGCGGCCATCCAAGCCCTGGGCCTGAGCCCCATCCACCGTCGCACCTTCGGGACCTGCGTCGACCGGCCCCTGGCCGAGCAGTCCGCCCTCTGGCCGGCAAGCTAGGGGGCCATCTCGGGGACCATCGCGACCACGGAGCCTCTCGCACCACCCCAGCGACCTCCCCGGGTCCCGCGCGAGGCGGTGGTGAACGGCGCGTGGAGCGTGGGCTAAGGCTCCGTCGACGGGGCCTGGTCATGCTGGCCCGATGGCCACCACCGCCCGTCGCCAGCACGGGGACCGGGCCGAGGCCCTGGTCGCTCGCGGCCTGGCGGCCGGCGGTTGGACGATCGTGGGCCGCAACGTCCGTGTCGGGCGCGACGAACTGGACCTCGTGGCCCTCGACCCGGGACCGCCAGCCACGCTCGTCGCGGTCGAGGTGCGCAGCGTGAGCAGTGGCCGCTTCGGGCCACCCGAAGCGCGTGTGGACGGGGCCAAGGTGCGGCGCTGCTACCGGGCCGCCTTCGCCCTCCGGGCGGCTGGCTGCCTGCCCGGAGGAGCGCCCCTGCCGCGCCTGCCGTGGCGGGTCGACCTGGTGGCCGTGGAGCTCGACCCCAGCCTGGGTCGGGGCCTGGGCGGCCCCGTCGTACGCCACCTGCGCGGCCTCTACCCGGGCTAGGCCGCTGGTCCAAGCGTGCTAGACTGCGGCCGGCCCAGCGCGTCGCTGGTTCCCGCCGCCGGCGCGACCGGCCGCGGATCACACACGCGCGCCGCTTCCTACGGGGGTGCCGTCGACGATGGCTGTCACGGTCCGTGGGCTCGAGGTGCGCGGAGGCACGAACCGCCATGGAGGCACCCATGCCCGTCTCGATGCGTCAGCTCCTGGAGGCCGGTGTCCATTTCGGCCACCAGACCCGGCGCTGGAACCCCAAGATGCGCCCTTACATCTTCGCCGAGCGCAACGGGATCCACATCATCGACCTGGCCCAGACCGTCCAGCGCCTGGACGTGGCCCTCGACTTCATCCGCCAGACGACGGCGCGCGGCGAGACCGTCCTCTTCGTCGGGACCAAGAAGCAGGCCCAGGAGCCCATCACCGAGGAGGCCACCCGGGCCGGCCAGCCCTACGTCAACAGCCGTTGGCTGGGCGGCATGCTCACGAACTTCATCACCATCCGTAAGCGGTTGGCCCTGCTCGACCAGCTGGAGGCCCGTCAGGCCAACGGCGACTTCGAACGGTTGACGAAGAAGGAGGCCTCCGGCCTCAGCGACGAGATGGCCCGCCTCCAGCGGACCGTGGGCGGCATGCGCAAGATGCGCCGTCTGCCCGGTGCCGTCTTCGTCATCGATCCCCACCGCGAGCACATCGCCGTGGTCGAGGCGCGCAAGCTCGAGATCCCGGTCGTGGGGACCGGCGACACGAACGTCGATCCGGATCTGCTGGACTACATCATCCCCGCCAACGACGACGCCATCCGGGCCATCCGCCTCCTCAGCAGCCTTGTCGCTGACGCCTGCCTGGCGGGCGTGGCCGAGCGGGCCGCCCGGGACGAGGAGGAGCCCATCGTCGACGAGGCCGTGGTCGCCCAGGCCTTCGAGGCGGACGAGTCGGCCAACGACGAGATGCTGGCTACCCTGGCCGCCGGGCAGTCCCTCTCCTTCGAACCGGGTCCCGACGAAGAGGACGAGTTGCTGCCCGTCCACGCCCGGGCGGTGGTCGAGGACCAGCCCTCAGCGCCGGAGGCGCCAGCTGCCGACGCCCCCGCAGCCGAAGCGCCCAAGGCCAAGCCTTCCGCCACCGAGCCGCCGAACGGCGACGCCCCCGCAGCCGAAGCGCCCAAGGCCAAGGCTTCCGCCACCGAGGCCACCGAGGCTCCCGCCACGGAAGCCAGTGCGGCCGGCCAGGCACCGGCGGCCGAATCCAGGCCCGCCGCGGGCGAGTGACCCGCAGCGACCGCGACCCGACAGCATCGAAGGATCGATCTGCATGACCACTAGCCCCACCATCAGCGCCGACCAGGTCAAGGAGCTGCGAGCCCTTACGGGGGCCGGCTTCATGGACTGCAAGCGCGCCCTCGAGGCCTCCGGCGGTGACGTCGAGGGGGCCGTGGCCTACCTCCGCGAGCAGGGCCTGGCCGCGGCCCAGAAGCGCGAAGGCCGCGAGGCCCGCGAGGGGCTGGTGTCCAGCTACATCCACACCGGCGGCCGCATCGGGGTCCTCATCGAGGTCAACTGCGAGACCGACTTCGTCGCTCGCACCGAGGAGTTCCAGGACCTCGTTCGCAACCTGGCGATCCAGGTGGCCGGCCTCGATGCCCAGTACCCCACCCTCGACAGCGTGCCGCCCGAGGTGCTCGAGGCCAAGCGCGCGGAGCTGCGGGCCGACCCCCAGGTCCAGGCCAAGCCGTCGGCCATCCAGGACCACATCGTCGAGGGCCAGCTGACCAAGTGGCTGAGCGGCGCGATCCTCACCGAGCAGCCTTTCCGCGACACGGAGCAGACCGTGGGCCAGCTCATCAGCGAGGCCATCGCCCGGACCGGGGAGAACATCAAGGTCCGCCGCTTCGTGCGCTACGAGCTGGGGGGCGACTGATGGGCGAGGCCACCGCTGCGGCGGCCGGCCAGCTCGCCGCGGCCGCCGGGCCGGCTCCCCGCTACCGCCGCATCCTGCTCAAGATCTCCGGGGAGGCGCTCCTGGGCGACCGGGCCTACGGCGTGGACCCGGCCTTCTGCAGCTTCATCGCGGCCGAGATCCGGGGCGTCCGGGCCCTTGGCGTCGAGGTCGCCGTGGTCGTCGGCGGAGGCAACATCTTCCGCGGCCTGGCCGCCGCGGCGAGGGGCATGGACCGAGCCACGGCCGACTACGTCGGCATGCTGGCCACGGTCATGAACGGGCTGACCCTCCAGGACGCCATCGAGAAGGCCGGCCTGCCCACGCGAGTCATGTCGGCCATCGCCATGAACGAGGTGGCCGAGCCCTACATCCGCCGCCGGGCTGAGCGCCACCTCGAGAAAGGCCGGGTCGTCATCTTCGCCGCGGGCACGGGCAACCCCTACTTCACGACCGACACGGCGGCCGCCCTGCGGGCCGTCGAGATCGCGGCCGAGGTCGTCCTCAAGGCCACCAAGGTCGACGGCGTCTATGACGCTGACCCGCTGACCAACCCCGGCGCCCGGCGCCACGAGCACCTCACCTACGCCGCCGTCCTCAGCGACCGCCTCCAGGTGCTGGACGCGACGGCCGTCTCACTGTGCATGGAGAACGACGTGCCGATCGTCGTCTTCGACCTGCACCAGCCCGACAACATCCGTCGGGTCGTGCTGGGCGAGGCCGTCGGCACCCGCATCGACGGAGGCGACCTCCCATGACCAGTCCTGCCGGACCCGAACTCGACGCCCGCATGGGCCGCGCCCTCGAGGCTATGGAACGCGACTTCCAGGGCATCCGCACCGGGCGGGCCTCGACGGCCATCGTCGAACGCCTGCCGGTCGAGTATTACGGCACGCCGACGCCGCTGAACCAGCTGGCCGGGCTGAGCGTGCCCGAGCCCCATCAGGTCGTCATCCAACCCTGGGACCGCTCGGTCCTGGGAGCCATCGAGAAGGCCATCCAAAAGAGCGACCTGGGCCTCGTGCCGAACGTCGACGGCAACGTCGTGCGGCTCAACATCCCGCCCCTCACCGAGGAGCGCCGTAAGGAGCTGGTGCGCAGCGTCCACAAGCGGGTCGAGGAGGCCCGGGTGGAGATCCGCAACCAGCGCCGCGAAGCGGCTGACGAGGTCCGCCGCCAGGAGAAGGACGGCGAGCTGGGCTCCGACGAGGCCCGCCGGGCGCTGGAGGCCGTGCAGCACCACACCGACCACTGGATCGAGGAGATCGAGCGCCTGGGCAAGCTCAAGGAGCAGGAGGTCCTGGAGGTCTAGTGCCGCCCGACGGCGAGGAGCTCCTGCCGCGCCATGTGGCCATCATCATGGACGGCAACCGGCGCTGGGCCCGGGCTCGGGGCCTCTCCGAGGCGGAGGGCCATGCCGCCGGCGTGGAGGCCATCCGGCCCATCGTCCGTCACGCCCTGGAGCGCGGCGTGGGCGTCCTCTCGTTGTACGCCTTCAGCCGCGAGAACTGGGCTCGCTCGCCGATCGAGGTCGATACCCTCCTGGGCCTGCTGGGGGCGGCCGTCCGCGACGAGACGCCGGAGCTCGCTGCCCAGGGCGTCCGGGTCCTGCTCCTGGGCCGCCTCGACGAGCTGCCCCAGGAGACCCGGACCGAGATCGCCGAATCGCTGGACCTCACCGCCGCCGGACGGCGCATGACCCTCGGCGTGGCCTTCAACTATTCGGGTCGCTCCGAGCTCGTCGACGCCGCCCGCCGCTGCCTGGCCGACGGCCTGGCCCCCGAGGCCATCGACGAGGAGACCATCGCCGGCCGCCTCTACACCGCTGGCCTGCCCGACCCCGACCTCCTCATCCGCACCGGTGGCGACCAGCGCATCAGCAACTTCCTCATCTGGCAGGCGGCCTACGCCGAGCTGCACTTCTCGGACCGGCTGTGGCCCGATTTCGACGCCCCGGCCTTCGATGAGGCCCTGGCCGACTATGCTCGCCGCTCCCGCCGCTTCGGACGCTGAGGTGCTCCGCGAGCGCATCTCCGTGGCGCTCGTGGCCATCCCCGCCCTGGTCGTCGTCCTGCTGCTGGGCCAGCCCTGGCTGGGCCTCCTCATCCTGGCCATCTGCGGGTTGGCCGCCTTCGAGACGTTCGAGCTGCTGCGCCAGGCCGGCTACGCCAGCCAGCCCACGATCGGCACGGCCATCTGCCTTCTGGCCGTGGCCGCGGCCTGGGTCTTCGCCGACCGCGAGGGCGAGTCGGCCACGATCATCGCCGTGGGCATCATCGCCGCGGCCGTGGCCGGCTTCAGCCGGCCCGATCCGTTCGCCGGCTTCCAGAGCTGGCTGGCCACCGCCTTCGGAGCCCTCTACGTGGCCCTCCTGGGCTTCCTCCTCCTGCTCGTCGAGAACGGCCGCGCGCTGCCCGCCGGGGCGCCCCTGGCCGGCTGGCTCGACGGCGGCCGGGCCTGGCTCTTGATCGCCGTGGTCGGTGTATGGGCCTACGACAGCGGGGCCTACGGCGCCGGGCGGACCTGGGGCAAGCACGGCTTCGCCAGCCACATCTCGCCCAGCAAGACGATGGAGGGGGTGGCCGGAGGCCTGGTGGCCGCGACCGTGGCCTCGGTCATCACCCTCTGGGCCGCCGGCCAGCCGCTCCTGGGGGCCATCGTCCTGGGCCCGCTCGTCGGCCTGGCGGCCCAGGCTGGCGACCTGGCCGAGTCGATGCTGAAGCGGGCGGCCAGCGTGAAGGACTCGTCCGACCTCATCCCCGGCCATGGGGGCATGCTCGATCGGGTCGACTCGTTGCTGTTCGCCGGACCGGCCGTCTACTTCTACCTGCTGGTCCTCGGCGCGGTCCGATGACCGGGCCCTGGGCGGCCGGCGGGGCGGAGGGGCGGACAGGGGTCGCCGTCCTCGGCTCCAGCGGCTCCATCGGCCGCCAGACGCTCGACGTCCTGGAACGGCTGGCCGACCGCTTCGCCGTGGTGGCCCTGGCCACAGGCCATGACGCGGCCGGCCTGGCGGCCCAGGCCGAACGGTTCCGGCCGGCGGCGACCAGCCTCACCGCCCGGGACGGGGAGGAAGCCCTGGTCGAGCTGGCCACCCGCGCGGATGTGGACCTCGTCGTGGTGGCCACCTCCGGCCTCGTCAGCCTGCGGCCGGTCCTGGCCGCCCTCGAGGCGGGCAAGGTCGTGGCCACGGCCAACAAGGAGACCCTCGTCGCCGGCGGCCATCTGGTCATGCCCCGCGCCGTGGCCCTGGCCCGAGCCGTGGCCGTCGATCCCGGGCGCGGCCCGGACCACCCCCTGGCCCGGCCCCTGGGCTGGTTGCGGCCCATCGACTCCGAGCACTCGGCCATCTGGCAGTGCCTCGCCGGCGAGTCCCGGGCGAGCATCGACCGCTTCGTGCTGACCGCCTCCGGAGGGCCCTTCCGCAGCGCCCCGGCCGACCTGACGGAGGTCACCCCCGCGGAGGCCTTGGCCCACCCCACCTGGCGCATGGGACCGAAGGTGACCGTCGATTCGGCTACCTTGATGAACAAAGGTCTGGAGGTCATCGAGGCCCACTGGCTGTACGATGCGGCCTACGAGCGGATCGACGTGGTCATCCATCCACAGAGCGTCGTCCACTCGGCCGTCGTCTTCCGCGACGGCTCACTGAAGGCCCAGTTGGGCCCCCCTGACATGCACCTCCCCATCCAGTACGCCTTGACCTACCCCGACCGCGCCGCCTCTCCCGGCTCCGGCTTCGACCTCGCCGGACTGAGCCGGCTCGACTTCGGCGCGCCCGACACGGAGCGCTTCCCGGCCCTCCGCATCGCCCGCGAGGCCGGTGAGCAGGGGCCCTGGGCCAGTGCCGCCCTCATCTGCGCCGACGAAGTGGCGGTCAGCCGCTTCCTGGAGGGCCGCCTCTCGTTCCCCGGCATCCCCAGGCTCGTCGAGGCCGCCGTGGACCGCTTCGGGCGGAGCGGCGAGGGATCACCCGACGCGGCCGCGCTGGTCGCCCTGGAGGCCGAGGTGCGGGCCTTCGGCTCGGCCTGGGTGGGGGAGGGGAGCCGATGATCGACCTTCTCAACGGCCTCCTCAACGTGGCCATCGTCCTCATCATCCTGGTGGCCCTCGTGGTCGTCCACGAGTTCGGCCACTTCATCGTGGCCCGCCGGGCCGGCGTCCTGGTCCACGAGTTCGGCATCGGCTTCCCGCCGCGGGCCCTGACCATGCATCAGGGCCCCGAGACGGCCTACACCCTCAACTGGCTGCCCCTGGGCGGCTTCGTCCGGCTCGAGGGCGAGGACGGCGGCTCGGACGATCCGCGCAGCTTCGGCCGCCAGCCGCTGCGCCGCCAGACGATCATCCTCCTGGCCGGGGTGGCCATGAACGTCGTCTGCGCCTGGGTCATCTTCACCTTCGTGGCCGGCCTGGCCGACCCCAGCACGACGATCCCCCTGAACTACGTCTTCCCCGGCTCGCCCGCGGCGGAGGCCGGCCTCATCGGCGCCTCGGACACGGCCACCGGGCCGGCGGTCCGCCCGGCCGACACGATCATCGGCTTCGACGGCCGCCTCTTCCCCTACTTCGACGCCAACGAGCAGGACCCCCTGGCCTATCCCAGCACCCGCGTCGGGCAGCGCATCGTGGTCGACGTCGAGCATCCCGACGGGAGCGTGGCCCACGTGCCCATCCAGCTCCGTGACGCGGCCCAGGTCGCGGACGGCCTGCCGGCCCTCGGGGTGGCCGCCGTGACCCGGGGCATCGGTCAGGACATCACTCGTGACCCGCTCGATGCCGTGGCCGTCGGGACCCGCCGCACGTGGAGCGCGGCGACGCTCGTCCTGGGTGCCCTGGCCGACCTCGTCTCGCACCTCGACCAGCCGCCCGAGGTGGCCGGGCCTATCGGCATCGTGACCACCGTGGGCACCGTCCGCAGCGAGGCCCCGCCGATCTTCCTCGTCTATCTCATCGGCCTCCTCTCGGCCAACCTGGCCGTGGTCAACGTGCTGCCCTTCCCGCCCCTCGATGGGGGGCGGATGGTCGTGGGCTGGTTCAAGGCCGCCCTGGGCGGACGCGTCAGCGCCCATGCCGAGCAGGCCACCTACCTCGTCGGCTTCGTGCTCCTCTTCGCCTTCATCCTCTACGTCAGCTTCTTCGATCTCCAGCGCCTGGGCGGGGGCTGATGAGCGCGGGCCAGGCGATCCCGCGCCGGCGGACCGTCAGCGTCGACGTGGGCGGGGTCCTCGTCGGCTCGGAGCACCCCATCGTCGTCCAGTCGATGACCAACACCGACACGGCCGACCCGGACGCCACGGCCCTTCAGGTGGCGGCCCTGGCCCATGCCGGATCGGAGCTGGTGCGGGTCACGGTCAACACCGGCGCCGCCGCGGCGGCCGTGCCGGAGCTCGTCCGCAAGGTCCGCGGCCTGGGCATCGGGGTGCCCATCGTGGGCGACTTCCATTACAACGGCCACCAGCTGCTGGTCGGATACCCGGCCATGGCCCGGGCCCTCGACAAGTACCGCATCAACCCCGGCAACGTCGGCGCCAAGCGCCACGACGAGCACTTCATGACCATCGTCCGGGCAGCGATCGAACACGGTAAGCCGGTCCGCATCGGGGTCAACTGGGGCTCCCTCGATCAGGCCCTCCTGACCGAGCTCATGGAGGCCAACGCCCGCCTGGCCGCGCCGCGCGACGCCCGTGAGGTGATGATCGAGGCCATGCTCCAGTCCGCCCTCCGCTCGGCCGAGCTGGCCGAGGCGACCGGGCTGGGCCACGATCGGATCATCCTCAGCGCCAAGGTCAGCGGCGTCTCCGACCTCGTGGCGGTCTACCGCCAGCTGGCCGTCCGCTGCGACTACCCCCTCCACCTCGGCCTGACCGAGGCCGGCCTGGGGATGAAGGGCATCGTGGCCTCCACGGCCGGCCTGTCCATCCTCCTCGCCCAGGGCATCGGCGACACGATCCGGGTCTCGATCACGCCCCAGCCGGGCGCCGAGCGGGCCGAGGAGGTGCGCATCGCCCAGCAGGTCCTCCAGTCGCTGGGCCTCCGCTCATTCCTGCCTCAGGTCTCAGCCTGTCCGGGCTGCGGCCGCACCACGAGCACCTTCTTCCAGGAACTGGCCCAGGAGGTCCAGGGCTACCTCGGAGCCAGGATGCCCGTCTGGGCCGCCAGCTACCCCGGGGTCGAGGAGATGCGGGTGGCGGTCATGGGCTGCGTGGTCAACGGACCAGGCGAATCCAAGCACGCCGACATCGGCATCAGCCTGCCGGGGACTTTCGAGGAGCCCGTGGCGCCGGTCTTCATCGACGGCCGGCTGGAGACCACCCTCCGCGGCGAGGGGCTGGTGCAGGAGTTCGAGGCCATCCTGGAGGCCTACGTGGTCGGGCGCTATGGCTCGTCGGGCCCCGCAGAGAGCACGCCCGCCGCATCGGCCGCGCTGGATGGCGCTACGCTGAGGGCAACCGTACCCGGAGCCTGATCCATGGACCCCATGCTCGTCATCCTGATCATCTGCCTCATCGTCCTCATCGTCCTGCTCGTCAAAGGCCCCCAGGCCGCCGCCGGCCAGGGCTGAGCGGCGGGCCGCTGCGCCCGCTACCATCGTCCTCCCAGCCCCGCCTCGTAGCCAGGAGGACCCGTGCCCGGCGACCGCTTCGTGACGTCCATCGCCCGCCAGTCGGACGACTTCCCGGGCTGGTACAACGACGTCGTCCTGAAGGCGGAGCTGGCCGACTACTCGCCGGTCCGGGGCTGCATGATCATCCGGCCCTACGGCTACGCGATCTGGGAGTCGATGCGCGACGAGCTGGACCGCCACATCAAGCGGACCGGTCACCAGAACGCCTACTTCCCCCTCTTCGTGCCCCGCAGCCTGCTCCAGAAGGAGGCCGAGCACGTCGAGGGCTTCGACCCCCAGGTCGCGTGGGTCACCCGGGCGGGCGGCAAGGACCTCGACGACTGGCTGGCCATCCGGCCCACCAGCGAGGCCATCATCGCCGACAGCGTGAAGGACTGGATCCAGTCCTATCGCGACCTGCCGCTGCTCATGAACCTCTGGAACAACGTCGTCCGCTGGGAGCTGCGGACGCGCCTCTTCCTGCGCACGGCCGAGTTCCTGTGGCAGGAGGCCCATACCTTCCACGCTACCGAGGCCGAGGCGGCGGCCGAGGTGGAGACCGGCCTGGAGTGCTATCGGGCCGTGGCCGAGGAGTGGCTGGCCATCCCCGTCATCCGGGGCCGGAAGTCGGAAGGGGAGAAGTTCCCGGGGGCCGTCTACACCACGGCCATCGAGGCCATGATGCGCGACACGAAGGCCCTCCAGGCCGGCACCAGCCACATGCTGGGCCAGAACTTCGCCCGGGCCGCGGGCATCGAGTTCCTCGACCGTGACAACGAGCGCCGGGCGCCCTACGGCACCTCGTGGGGCTTCAGCACCCGCATGGTGGGGGCTACGATCATGGCCCACGGCGACGACGCCGGGCTGGTCCTGCCGCCCAACGTGGCCCCCATCCAGCTGGCGGTCGTGCCCATCTTCCGCAGCGAGGACGACCGCCGGGCGGTGGCCGAGGCCATCGAGCGCCTCCGACCGGCCCTGGCCGCGGTCACCACGACCAGCGGGCCACTGCGCTTCCATGTCGACTGGCGCGAGGAGTCGCCGGGCTTCAAGTACAACCACTGGGAGCTGCGGGGCGTGCCCTACCGGCTCGAGGTCGGGCCGCGCGACGTGGCCGCTGGCCAGGGGATGCTCGTGCGGCGCACCGATCGGGCCAAGGAGCCCGTGGCCTTCGAGGCCCTGGCGGCCGACCTCCCGGGTCGTCTGGCCGACTATCAGGCGGCCCTCTTCCAGCGCGCCCTCGACTTCCGCGAGGCCAACACCCATCGGGTGGACGACTACGCCACCTTCCGCTCGACGCTCGAGGAACAAGGGGGCTTCCTGCTGGCCCACTGGTGCGGCGCGGCGGCCTGCGAGCGACAGATCAATGAGGAGACCGGGGCCACGATCCGGGTCATCCCCTTCGACGCGCCTGGGGAGGCCGGGCAGTGCCTCATCGACGGCCAGCCTTCCCGGGCCAGGGTCGTCTTCGCGCGAGCCTACTGAGGCCGCCGCGAGGCTCCTGATATACTCCTCGCCGATACGACCCGGCCGCCTCACGACGTGGGTGACCCCCACGTTTTGTTGTGACCGGGACAGAACGGCGATCACGAGCACGGAAGGAGGCGGACGATGAGTCGCGATTTCGTCGGCGCACTCCTGCAGCTGAACGCGGAGAAGAACATCTCCCGGGAAGCCCTCCTGCGGACCGTCGAGGAGGCCATCCAGTCGGCCTACCGGCGCGTCTCGCCGGGCAATGAGAACGTAGGCGTCGAGGTCGACGCGGAGACCGGCAAGATCCGCGTCTTCCGGGCCAAGACCGTCGTCGAAGAGGTCGAGGACCCGGACCTCGAGTTCACCGTCGATGAGGCCCGGGCCTTCAAGCCCGACGCCAAGCTGGGCGACCTGGTGGAGTTCGAGCAGGTCGATCCGGCTGGCTTCGGTCGGATCCACGCCCAGACTGCCAAGCAGGTCGTCCTCCAGCGGTTGCGGGAGGCGGAGCGGGAGCAGACCTTCGGGCGCTACGTCTCGATGGAGGGCGAGATCGTCAGCGGCGCCGTGAGCCGCGTCGAGCCGCGGGCCATCATCCTCGAGCTGGGCCGCGAGCCGGAGCGGGTGGAGGCCATCCTGGCCACGACCGAGCAGTCGCCCATGGAGCACTACCGCATCGGGCAGCACGTCAAGGCCTACGTCCTTGAGGTGCGACGCACGACGAAGGGCCCCCAGATCTTCGTCAGCCGGACCCACAAGGGCTTCCTGCGCCGCCTGTTCGAGCTCGAGGTGCCCGAGATCCACGCCGGCACGGTGGAGATCCGGGCCATCGCCCGGGAGGCCGGCAGCCGCAGCAAGGTGGCCGTGGCCAGCCGTCAGGAGGGCCTCGATCCGGTCGGGGCCACGGTCGGCCAGCGCGGCGGCCGGGTGCAGGCCGTGGTGGCCGAGTTGGGCGGCGAGAAGATCGACATCATCCCCTGGTCGGACGATCCGGGCCAGCTGGTGGCCAACGCCCTCAGCCCGGCTCAGGTCGTCGGCGTCCGGATCGACGAGGAGAACCGCATCGCCAACGTCACCGTCCCGGAGCGGATGCTCTCCCTGGCCATCGGCCGGGAGGGTCAGAACGCCCGTCTGGCGGCCAAGATGACCGGCTGGCGGATCGACATCCGGTCCGACACGGCGCCCGCCGGTGAGGAGCGGCCGGCACCTCGCAGTGCGCCCGAGCCGACGGCTGAAGCTGCTGCTGCCGAAGCTGCTGCTACCGAAACCACAGCTGTCGCGCCCGAGGCGCTCGAACCTCCCGCTGAGGCTGCCGTCGAGCCGACGGCTGAGGCGGCCGGCAGCCCGGCCTCCGAGGCCGCTGCCGACGCCCAGGCGGTCGCGCCGGAGGCCTCCCAGCCCGCGGCCGACGCTGCCGAGGACGGACCCGAAGCCGCCGCCGCCAAGCCCGTCAAGGCCGCCCCCAAGCCCCGCCGCTCACGGGCCAAGGCCGCCGCTGTCACCGAGGCCGAGGGCGGCACCGAGGAGCCGGCATCGTAGCCCCGGTCGTGGGCCCGGCACTCCGACCCCGGCCCCGGCGGACCTGTGTCGCCTGCCGCACCGAGCGTGACAAGCGAGCCCTGGTCAGGGTCGTCAAGACGCCGGATGGGCAGACGGTCATCGACCCCAGCGGCCGGCTGGCCGGCCGTGGCGCGTACCTGTGCGCGGACGGCAGCTGCTGGCAGACGGCGCTCCGGCGCCGGTCCATCGAACACGCCCTGGGCGTGGCCCTGACACCCGAGACACGGGCCCTGCTGGCCGTCGGGCCGGCTGACGTCGCGTCCGCACCCAGCACCATGACCCCATCCGAACCCGCATCCGACCCCGACACCCACGAAGGAGGCTCCCGTGGCACGTAGCCGCAGCGGCACCCGCAACCGCCGCGGGCCGCGCAAGCCCCAGCGCGGCCCCGCCCAGAACACGACGGCCGTCCAGACCATCGATCCGTCGGCCCGTGGCGCCATCGAGCTGCCGGCCTCGATCACGGTCAAGGACCTGGCCGACCTGCTCACGGTCAACGTGGCCGACGTCATCCGCGAGCTGATCCGCAACGGCATCTTCGCCACGATCAACCAGCTCATCGACCGCGACACAGCCAGCCTGGTGGCCGGCGAGCTGGGCTACGAGGTGGCCGAGGCGGTGGCCCCGGCGGAAAACGGCGAGGGCCAGGGCGCCGAGGCCGCGCCGGCCGCCCCGGCGGCCAAGGACACTCTCTTCGAGGTCGAAGCGGACGCCACGAAGCTGAGCCCGCGGGCACCCATCGTGACCGTCATGGGCCACGTCGACCACGGCAAGACCAGCCTCCTCGACGCCATCCGGGCCACCGACGTGGTGGCCGGCGAACGGGGCGGGATCACCCAGCACATCGGCGCCAGCGAGGTCAACAAGGACGGCCAGCGCATCGTCTTCCTCGACACCCCGGGCCACGAAGCCTTCACGGCCATGCGCGCCCGGGGGGCCAAGGTCGGCGATATCGCCGTGCTCGTGGTGGCCGCCGACGATGGCGTCATGCCCCAGACGGTCGAGGCCATCGACCACGCCAAGGCGGCCAAGGTGCCGATCGTCATCGCCCTCAACAAGATCGACAAGGCCGACGCCAACCCGGACCGGGTCAAGAACGAGCTGACCGAGCACGGACTGGTCATCGAAGAGTACGGCGGCGACGTGCCCATGGTCGCCGTCTCGGCCAAGCAGGGGACCGGCATCGAGGAGCTCCTCGAGATGATCCTCCTGGTCGCCGACCTGCAGGAGTTGCGGGCCAATCCCAAGCGGCCGGCCGTCGGCGCGGTCATCGAGGCCGAGCTCGACAAGAGCCGTGGCCCAGTGGCCACGATCGTCATCCTGACCGGCACGCTCAAGGTTGGCGACACGGTGGTCGTGGGTGACACCTACGGCCGGGTGCGAGCCCTCCAGAACAGCCTCGGCGAGCGCGTCACCAAGACCGGCCCGTCATCGGCCGCCCAGGTCCTGGGCCTGGCCGAGGTGCCCGCCGCGGGCGACACGCTGCGCGTCGTGGCCGACGAGAAGACGGCCCGGAACATGATCGAGCAGCGCAAGGCCGCCTCGAGCCGACCGGAAGGCACCGGTCGCGCCACCCTGGAGGACGTCTACCGCCAGATCCAGGCCGGTCAGACCAAGGAGCTGCGGATCATCGTCAAGGCCGACGTGCAGGGCTCGCTGGGCGCCATCCGCCACGCCGTCGAGCAGATCGCCAGCGAGGACGTGCACATCAACATCCTTCACGAGGCCACCGGCGACATCACCGACAACGACGTCCTGCTGGCCTCCGCCTCGGACGCCATCATCATCGGCTTCGACGTGCGGGTCGAGGAGACGGCCCGCCGGGCGGCCGAGGTCGCCGGCGTCGACGTGCGCATCTACGACATCATCTACAAGCTGACCGACGATCTCGATGCGGCCCTCAAGGGCCTCCTCGAGCCGGAGGTCGTGGAGACGGTCGAAGGGCGCGCCGAGGTCCGTCAGATCTTCCGCGTCGGCAAGAGCACGGTCATCGCCGGCTCGTACGTCACCGAGGGCCGCATCGTCCGCGGCCAGGCCCGCATCTACCGAGCCGGCAAGCTCCTGGCCAGCGATCGCATCACCTCCCTCCGCCGCTTCCGCGACGACGTCCGCGAGGTCGCCACAGGCTTCGAATGCGGCATCGGGCTGGACGCCTTCCACGAGCTGGCCGAAGGCGACGTCATCGAGTGCTTCACCCAGCAGACGGTCTCCCGCGCCCCCTCGGCCTGAGGCGGCGGGCGGAGGCACGACGGACGGCCGGATGAGCGAACGGAGCGTCAGGGTCGACGAGCTCCTGCGGGAGGAGATCAGCCGCATCCTGACCCGGGACGTGGACGACCCACGGATCGGCTTCCTGACCGTGACCCGGGTCGAGGTGACGCCGGACCTGCGCAATGGGACGGTGTGGGCCTCGGTCATCGGCCAGCCGGCCGAGCGGCGCCGGGCCTTGCGAGCCCTCCAGGGCGCCATGCCCTTCGTCCGCGGTCGCCTGGGTAGCCTGCGGCTGCGGCGCATCCCCGAGCTCCGCGTGCGGGCCGACGAGACCGCGACCCGCGGCACGCGGGTCCTGGAGCTCCTCCGCGACCTCGAGACCGGGACCGAGCCGAGCCCCACGCCGCCGCCGGAGACGCTGCCGACGCCCGCATCCATCCACGGCCGCTCGCAGCCGTCACGGCGGAGCCGGCGATGACGACCGCTGCCCGCGCCATACCTGCCGCAGGGACCGCCGACCGCCTCGTCGCGCTGACCCAGGCCGACGTGGCTGCCGTGCCGGCCGAGGTCCTCGAGCGCCTCCGCGGAGCGCGCCGGGTGCTGACCGTGTGCCACGAGAACCCAGAGGCCGACGCCCTCGGCTCGGCCCTCGGCCATGCCCTCATCGCCGAGGCCCTGGGGGCCGTGGCCACCCCGGTCTGCGCCGATCCCGTACCGCCGATGTACGACTTCATGCCGCTCCTCGATCGGTTCCGCCAGGCCCCCGACCCGGACCTCGACTACGACCTCATCGTCGTCGGCGATTGCGGTGACCTGGCCCGCACGGGGGCCGTCCTGACCGAGCACGCCGAGCTGTTCGGGCGGGTGCCCATCCTCGACATCGACCACCACCGCTCGAACGCTGGCTTCGGGGCCTACGACTGGATCGACCCCCAGGCCGCGGCGACCTGCGAGATGACCACCCTCCTCGCCGTGGCCCTGGGCCTGCCCCTGGACCTCGCCGACGGGGCCCTGGCCGCCAACCTCGTGGCCGGCCTGGTCATCGACACGGCCACCTTCCAGCACCCCAACGTGACCCCCCGGACGTTACGCGTGGCGGCCGAGCTGGTGGCCGCCGGGGCGCCCCTGGCCGAGACCTCGCGGCGCCTCTACCGCACCAAGCCAGCCGCCCAGCTGCGCCTCTTCGGGCTCGTCCTGGCGCGGCTCGAGACGGCCCACGAAGGGCGGATCGCCTGGTCGACGCTGACCCAGGCGGACCTGGCCGCGGCCGGCGCCGACCCCAGCGACGCGGAGGGCCTCATCGACCTCCTGGGCCAGGCCCAAGGAGCCGAGGTGGCCGTCCTGTTCAAGGAGGTCGGCCAGCAGACGCGTCTCAGCGTCAGGACCCGGGAGGGCGGCGTGGACGCGACCGCGCTGTGCGGGCACTTCGGCGGGGGTGGCCATGCGCGGGCCTCGGGGGCCACGGTGGATCTGCCGGCCGCCGATGCCCGGCCGGCCGTCCTGGCCGAGGCCGAACGGCTGGTGGCCGCGCTGCCGGAGCGCTGAGGCGTGCCCCGAGCCGCCGCTCTCGCCGGCCGTCAGGTCGACGGCATCATCATCGTCGACAAGCCGGCCGGGCCCACCTCCCACGACGTCGTCGCCCTCGTCCGCCGTCTGTCCGGCGTGCGCCGGGTGGGCCACGGCGGGACCCTCGATCCCTTCGCCGGGGGTGTCCTGCCGGTCTTCATCGGCCGCGCCACACGCGTCGTCGAGTACCACCTCGGGGATGACAAGGCCTACCTGGCCCGCGTCTGCCTCGGCGCCCGTTCGACGACCGACGACCTCGACGGCGAGCTGACGCCCACGGACGTCCCGGCCCCCCAGCGCGAGGCCGTCGCGGCCGCCCTCGACAGGTTCCGGGGCCCCCTGGTCCAGACCCCGCCCGACTATTCGGCTGTCCATGTCGCCGGGCGCAGGGCCTACGAGCTGGCCCGGGCTGGCCAGAAGCCCGAGCTCAAGCCCCGTCAGGTCACGATCCGCAGCCTGGAGCTGACGTCCTGGGAGCCGGGCGATGGGGAGCGCCCGGTGGCCACCCTCGACGTGCGCTGCTCGGCCGGGACCTACATCCGGGCCCTGGCCCGCGACCTTGGCGAGCGGCTGGGTTGCGGGGCCTACCTCGTGGGCCTCACCCGGACCGCCAGCGGTCCCTTCGACCTGGCCGCGGCGCGGCCCCTGGAGGACGTCCGGGCCGCCCTGGCCGAGGCTCGCCTGGAGGACGTGCTCCTGCCGCCCGACACGGGACTCGAGGCCTGGCCCGAGGTCGTGGTGAGTGATGGGGAGCTAGCGGCCGTGGCCCGCGGACAGGTCATCCGCCCCCAGGCCCGGACCGCCGGCGCGGCGGGCCTGGTCCGGGTCATCGGTCCGCACGGACGCCTGGTGGCCATCGGCCGCCTGCGGGGCGGCAGCCTGCACCCCGAGAAGGTCCTCGTCGACGTGCCCGCCGCGGCCCCCGCCGCACGTCCCTGAGAGCCCCATGCGCATCCTCGAGAGCATCGACCAGCTGGCCGCGAGCGGGCCCTTCGTCGTCACCGTGGGCACCTTCGACGGGCCGCATCGCGGCCACCTGCGGATCCTGGAGGCGAGCGTCCGCACGGCGCGGCGCCTGGCCGCCCGGCCGGCGGTGGTGACCTTCGCGCCACACCCCGAGGCCGTCCTGCGGGGCCGGCCCCCGGCCCTCCTCAGCGACCCCGCCGAGACGCACGCCCGGCTGGCCGCGGCCGGCATCGAGGTGCTCGTGCGGCAGCCGTTCGACCGGGCCTTCGCGGCCCAGACGGCCGATGACTTCGTGCGCCGCCTGGCCGCCGGGGGCGGCCTCCGGGGCCTGGTCATGTGCACCGAGTCGCACCTCGGCCGTGATCGCAGCGGCAGCGCCGCGGCGCTGGCTCCGCTGGTGGCCGAGCTGGGCGCGCACCTCGTCGTCGTCGATGCGCTGCCCGCGGGCGGCGAGCGGATCTCGAGCAGCCGCATCCGGGCCCTCCTGGCCGCCGGGGCGCTGGGCCAGGCGGCCCGACTGCTGGGCCATCGGGCGGCGGTCATCGGGACCGTGGTCCATGGCGACGGCCGCGGCCGCGGCCTGGGCTTCCCCACGGCCAACCTGGCCTTCGACGCGCCGGTGGCCCTGCCCAGCGATGGCATCTACGCCAGCCGCGTCAGCTGGGGCGGGCCCGATCCGCTCCACCCCGCCCGCGCGGCTGCCGGCGCGGCCTCGCTCGGCGTGCGGCCCCAGTTCGACGGCCGGGGCCGCCTCCTCGAGGTCTACCTCCTCGACATCGACGAGGAGCTCTATGGCCAGCGCCTGCGGGTCGAGTTCGTCCGTCGCCTGCGGGGCGAGCGCCGCTACGACTCGGTCGATGCCCTCGTGGCCCAGATGGCCCGGGACGTCGACCGCGTGCGCCGGCTGCTGGACCGATAGACCCGACCGCGCCCGATGTCGAACCGGATGGGGGAGGGAACCGTCTCCAGGGCCCCGGCCAGCCAGCTCCCGGCCGCCGCGGCCATCGAGGCTCGCGGCCTCGTCAAGCGCTACGGCGACGTCCTGGCCGTGGATGACCTGTCGTTGCAGGTCGTGGCCGGCCATGTCCACGGCCTGCTGGGCCCCAACGGCGCCGGCAAGACGACGACCCTGCGCCTCCTGACCGGCCTCATCCGGGCCGATCGGGGCGAGGTGGGGATCCTGGGTCGGCCGCTGGCCCGGGAGCCCATCGACGCCCGGCGGGTCGGGGCCCTCATCGAGCGGCCGGCCTTCTATCCGTACCACTCGGCCACCGACAACCTGGTCATCACCGGCGTGGCGGCGGGCCTGTCGCGGGACGAGGCCCGCAGGCTCGCGGGAGAGGCCCTGGCTCGGGTCGGTCTGGCGTCCGTGGCCCGGCGCCGGCTGGGCGGCTTCTCGACCGGCATGCGCCAGCGCCTGGGGATCGCCGCGGCCATCCTGGCCCGCCCCCCGCTGCTGATCCTCGACGAGCCGTCGAACGGGCTCGACCCGGAGGGCATCGTCGACGTGCGGCGGCTCCTGGCGGCCCTGGCCGGAGAAGGGATCACGATCCTCCTCTCCAGCCACCTCCTGGGCGAGGTCGAGCAGAGCTGCGACCGGCTGACGGTGATGGACCGGGGGACCGTCGTGGCCGATGGTCCGACGGTCGACCTCGTGGGCGGAGGAGGGACCCTCGAGCTCGGATTCGCCTCGGCCGAGCTCGCCCGGGCCGCCCAGGCCCTGCTGGCCGGTGCGGGGCGCGAGGTCAGGCCCGAGGCCGCTGCGCCGACGACGCTCCTCGTGGCCGATGGGGCGGACGATGGCGAGGCGATCCTGCGCCTGCTGGCCGCCGCAGCCGTCTTCCCCACCCGGGCCGTGCCCCTCCGGCCCAGCCTCGAGTCCCGCTTCCTCGATCTCATCGGCGCGGGCCGGGGGGCGTCGTGAGATCCGCCCTGGCTGCCGAGTGGCTGCGCCTCCGCCGCCGGCGGGACCTGCTGCTCCTCTTGATCGCCCTGCCGGTGCTCGTGGTGGTCGGCCTCGTCACCAGCTACCAGGGCATCAGCTCGAGCTTCGGCTTCCCGCCCGGCCCCACCCCGGCAGAGGTCTTGGCCGCCATCGCCGAGCGCCAGGCCGGCTACGCCTTCCCGGCCTCGATCAGCACGGCCTTCGGCTTCGGGCCCATCCTGGCCCTCATCGGCATCCTCCTGGGGGCCTTCCTCCTGGGCGCCGAATTCGGCTGGGGCACCCTGCGCGGCGCCCTCCTGGCCGATGGGCGGCGGGGCCACTTCCTGGTCGCCCGCTGGATCGCCCTCGTCGGCCTGATGGTCCTCCTGGTCCTCGAGATCGCCGTCTGCGGGCCCATCACCACGGCCCTCCTGGGCGTCCTGGGGAGCCCGCCGCCGGCCACCCAGATCACCCTCGGCCAGGCGCTCCTGAGCGTGGCCGTGTGGCTCGCGGCGGCTAGCGCCCTGGCCATCCTGGGCGCGACCGCGGCCCTCTTCGCCCGCTCTGCCGCGGGCGGCATCCTCGTCGCCTTCCTCTATGCCTTCGCCGAGCTCCTGATCAGCGGGGCCCAGATCTTCCAGCAACCGCCCCTCGATGTCGTACGGGGCATCTCCCTGACGGGCAGCGTGGTCTGGCTCTCCACCGCCTCCCAGAACGCGGGGCGGCCGGAGCCGGCCGGCGGCGTGACGCCCCCGCCGGTGCCGCCGGAGGTCAGCGCCGTGGCCCTCGTGGCCTGGATCGTCGGCCTGTCCCTGCTGGCGGCCTGGCGTATGGCCCGCCTCGATGTCGTGGAGTGAGCCCGACGGCCGCCCCGAACGGGTGTGCTATCCTGCCCCCGTTCCAAGGTAGGTTTCATTGTGTTCGGAGGAACGGGTGCCGCTCGCGCGGGAAACCAGGGAAGCTGTGATCACCGACTACGCCGTCCATGAGGGCGACACGGGCTCGCCGGAGGTCCAGGTCGCGCTCCTGACGGGGCGGATCCGGGAGCTCAACGAGCATCTGCAGCGCTTCCCCAAGGACAATCAATCGCGGCGCGGCCTCCTCAAGCTCGTGGGCCAGCGGCGTCGGCTCCTCGCATACCTCATGCGTAAGGACAACGCCCGCTACCGCGCGGTCATCGGCCGCCTGGGGCTCCGCCGCTAGCGGATCGCCGGGCGGACACCGTCTCGACCGACCTGCCCGGCGCGCCGGGCCGGGGATCGGCGAGAGCCTGTCCGGCCCCATCGCAAGAGGGATCCCGTCCTCCTCGATCGGAGGACTGATGTCAGTCTCAGTTTCCACGGAGGTCGGCGGCCGCACGCTGACCATCGAGACGGGCAAGCTCGCCCGTCTGGCCGGCGGCTCGGTCACCGTCCGCTTCGGCGATACCGTCGTCCTCGGCACGGCCAACCGCTCCGACCCCCGGCCGGGCCTCGATTTCTTCCCCCTGACGGTGGACTTCGAGGAGCGGATGTACGCCGCGGGCAAGATCCCGGGCGGCTTCATCAAGCGCGAGTCGCGCCCCTCGGAGGCGGCCATCCTGGCCGCCCGCCTCACCGACCGGCCCATCCGGCCGCTGTTCCCGGCCGGTTACAAGGACGACGTCCAGATCGTCCTGACCGTCCTGTCGACGGACCAGGAGAACGACCCCGACGTCATCGGCACGGTCGCCGCCTCGGCCGCCCTGTCGATCAGCGACGTGCCCTTCCAGGGCCCCGTGGCCGCCGTCCGCGTCGGCCGCATCGGGGGTGAGTTCGTGGTCAACCCGACCTTCAGCCAGGTCGAGGAGTCGGAGCTCGACCTCGTCGTCTCCGGCACCCGGGACGCCATCATGATGGTCGAGGCCGGGGCCAAGCTCCTGCCCGAGTCGGTCATGGCCGAGGCCATCCTCTTCGGCCACCGCGCCCTGCGCCCCATCATCGAGATCCAGGAGCAGCTCGCGGCCCAGGTCGGCAAGGCCAAGCGCTACCCCTTCCTCGAGCCGGGCACCGACTCGGTCCTGCGCTTCCTCGACGCCGTCGAGGCCAAGCGGACCTTCGTCGTCTTCGACACCGAGACGACGAGCCGCGACGTGCGCATCGGCGGCCTCGTCGAGATCGCCGCGGTCAAGGTCCAGGGCGGCAAGATCACCGACCGCTGGTCGACCCTCGTCGATCCCGGCCAGCCCATCATCGGGGCCCAGCTCCACGGCCTGACCGACAAGGACGTCAAGGGCGCTCCGGCCGCGGCGGTCGCCGCCCGGCAGCTCCTCGACTGGGCCGGCGACGGCATCCTCGTGGGCCACAACGTCGGCTTCGACATCGGCTTCGTCGAGGCCGCCCTGGGCGACGGCACGCGCCTGGCCCCGGAGCGCTATCTCGACACCCTGACCCTGGCTCGCGAGGCCTGGCCCGATGCCGACTCGGCCAAGCTGGCCGACCTGGCCGCCTTCTTCGGCCTCCAGCCCAAGCCCGATCATCGCGCCCTGCCCGATGCCGAGGCCACGGCCGACCTCCTGCTGCGCCTGGCCAGCGACCTCCCGCCCCGGGTGGCCGCCTTCAAGGCCGCGGCTGCAGAGACGATCCGGGCCCGAGCCAAGGGCACGCCGGCGCCCGAGGCCGAGGCCCAGCTGGAGCTGGCCCGGCGCCAGTCCCGGCTCTCGAAGTCGCTCCTCGGCCTGCTCCACAAGAAGACCGTCCGCAAGCTGGTCCTCGAGGAGGGCATCCGCATGGACGGCCGCCGCCTGGAGGACATCCGGCCCATCAGCGTCGAGGTCGGTTTGCTGCCGCGAGCCCACGGCTCGGGGCTCTTCACCCGCGGCGATACCCAGGCCCTGACCATCGCCACCCTGGGCCCCTCGTCGGACGTCCAGCGCATCGACACGATCAGCCCGACCGAGTCCAAGCGCTACATCCACCACTACAACATGCCGCCCTACAGCACCGGCGAGAACAAGCCGATGCGCGGGCCCGGCCGGCGCGAGATCGGCCACGGCGCCCTGGCCGAGCGGGCCCTCGTGCCCGTCCTGCCCTCGCAGGAGGAGTTCCCCTACGTCATGCGCCTCGTCAGCGAGTGCGTGACGTCGAACGGCTCCACCTCGATGGCCTCGACCTGCGGCTCCACGCTGGCCCTCATGGACGCCGGCGTGCCGATCAAGGCTCCGGTGGCCGGCGCGGCCATGGGCCTCGTCAGCGAGGACGACGGCCGCTTCGAGGTCCTCACCGACATCCTCGGCAAGGAGGATGCCTTCGGCGACATGGACTTCAAGGTCACCGGCACCCGCGACGGCATCACCGCCCTGCAGATGGACATCAAGGTCCAGGGCATCAACGAGGCCATCATCCGGACCGGCCTGGAGAAGGCCCGTGTGGCCCGCCTGGCCATCCTGGACAAGATGGTCGAGGTCCTGCCCAGCGCCCGCCAGGAGGTCAGCGACTTCGCCCCCCGGATCACGACCATCAAGATCAACCCCGAGAAGATCCGCGACATCATCGGCAAGGGCGGCTCGATGATCCGCAAGATCCAGGAGGAGACCGGGACCGAGATCAACGTCGAGGACGACGGCTCGGTCGAGATCGCCGCCGTCAACCAGGACAACGCCCGCAAGGCCATCACCTGGATCGAGAGCCTCACCCGCGAGGTCGAGATCGGGGCCCTCTACCTGGGCAAGGTGACCCGGATCATGAACTTCGGCGCCTTCGTCGAGATCCTGCCGGGCAAGGAAGGCCTGGTCCGCATCGGTGAGCTGGCCGACTACCACGTGCCGTCGGTCGAGGACGTCGTCCAGCTGGGCGACGAGATCATGGTCGTGGTCATGGAGATCGACCGCCAGGGCCGGATCAACCTCTCCCGCCGGGCGGCCATGGCCCGCCACCTGGCCAAGGAACCGGCCTAAGCTTCGGTTCGCACGGGGCCGGCCCTCCTGGGTCGGCCACCGTCCCAGCCCGGCCGGATGACCCCAGAGCGTGACAGCCGCGTTCAGGCGGTCGCCGGTCGGAGCACCTCCAGGGCGATGCGGCGGAGGATCCGCTCCAGCTCCTCGTCGGGCAGATCCATCAGCGCCTGAGCTCCCAGGAGGCCTCCGAAGACCGCGCCGAGGGCAGCAAGGCGTCGTACCCGGACCTCCGTCGGCGCGCTGGTGTCGCCCAGGAGGGTCATGAACTGCACCTCCACGTCGGGCTCCTCGTGGGGGTGGCGGTGGCTCAGCTCGGTCCGATTGAGCAGGCCCAGGGCCTGCTGCTCGCGGAGGTGGAGGGTGATGAGGCGCCGGTTGCGGATGGCCAGGCCCACCATGGCCTCGATGAGTCGCTCCCAGCCTCCAGGTTCCGGCAGGGCCTCGATGAGCGGGCCGATCTCAGCTGTGAGCCCATGCAGCCGCAGGTGCAGGGCCAGGAGGATGTCCTCCTTGCTCTGGAAGTGGTAGTAGAGCGCGGCCTTGGTGATGCCCAGCTCCTGGGCGATCTCCCGTAGCGAGGTGGCCGCGTAGCCGCGCCGGCTGAAGTGGTCCAGGGCGACATCGAGGATGCGCTCGCGCGTCGCCGAACGCGGGGCCGGAGGCGCCGACGGCGGGTCTGGCTGGGCTGTCGGCGAGCCGTGAAGCGGGTCGGTGGCAGGTCCGGGCGGCGTGTCCATCGGTCAGAGCATCTTACTTGACGGCCGGTCAGTCAAGCCGTACCATGCTGCAGTTACTTGCCGGCCGGTAAGTCGGGTCGACAAGGTGGGGACGAGCGCACGGACAGGCGAGGCCGGGACCGCGGGTCGGACGGGTCGCGCGGAGGGCGATGGCATGACTGACATCCGGAGGATGGTGATATGGCAGGACTGATGGTGGAGGCTCGCGGCCTGCGCAAGCGGTTCGGGTCCACCGAGGCCGTGGCGGGGGTCGACCTGAGCGTGCCCACGGGCTCGGTCTTCGGGCTCCTGGGACCCAACGGGGCGGGCAAGACGACGACCGTCCGCATCCTGACCACGCTGACGATCCCCGACGCCGGGACGGCCCGTGTGGCCGGCCACGACGTCGTCCACGACCCACAGGCCGTTCGGCGCACGATCGGCGTGGCGGCCCAGGACGCGACCCTCGACGGGGCCCTGACCGGCCGCCAGAACCTCCTCCTCGTGGGCCAACTGGGCCGGATGGACGGCCGCGAGGCTCGGGACCGGGCGGCGGAGCTGCTCGAGCTCTTCGAGCTGGTGGAGGCCGCCGATCGGGTGGTGCGCACCTATTCGGGCGGCATGCGCCGCCGCCTCGATCTGGCGGCCAGCCTCATGACCCGCCCGCCGATGCTGTTCCTCGACGAGCCCACGACCGGTCTGGACCCCGTGAGCCGGCAGCGCGTCTGGAGCGTGGTCCGCGGCCTGGTCGAGACCGGGGCCACGGTGCTCCTCACGACCCAGTACCTCGATGAGGCCGATCAACTGGCGGACCGCATCGCCATCGTCGACCACGGCCGGGTCATCGCCGAGGACACCTCGGCCGGCCTCAAGCGCCTCACCGGCGGAGCCAGCCTGGAGGTCCACCTGGCCGGGCCCGATACGGGCGCGGCCTCGGCCGTGACCGCCGTGGTGGACGCACCGGTCCAGATCGAGGACGACGGCCGTCGCCTGCGCGCCGCGTTGCACGAGACCCGGGGCGTCGTGGCCCGCATCGTGCGGGCCCTCGACGAACGGGGCGTCGAGATCGAGGAGATCACCGTCCACCAGCCGTCCCTGGACGACGTCTTCATGCAGCTCACCGGGGCGGCGCCCGAGACCGAGACCGAGAGGACCGCAGCATGACCGCTATCGCGGCCCGAACCGTCACCGGCCAACGCCGAGGTGGTGCCCGAGCCGCCCTGGGCGACGTGTGGGCCATGACCCGGCGCAACCTCATCCACATCGCTCGGGAGCCCTTGCAGCTCTCGGACGTGACGGTCCAGCCGATCCTCTTCACGTTCCTCTTCGTCTACGTCTTCGGCTCCGGGATCCCTGTACCGAACGGGAGTTACGCCGATTTCGCCATCGCCGGCCTGCTGCTGCTCAACCTCACGACCTCGAGCGTGGGCACGGCCGTGGGCCTCACGGCCGATCTGGCCACGGGCCTCATCGACCGCCTTCGGACGCTGCCCATGTGGGCCCCCGCGGTGCTCATCGGGCGCTCCATCGCCGATCTCCTGACGGCCGCCCTGTGCACGGCCATCGTGGCCGTCACGGGCCTCATCGTAGGCTGGCGGCCGACGACCTCGGTACCGGAGATCCTGGCCGGCTTCGGCGTGGCCCTCCTGTTCGCCTTCGCTCTTTCCTGGGCCTGCGCCTGCGTGGGGCTGTGGGCCAAGGGCGTGGAATCGGCGCAGGGCGTCGGCTTCCTGGTCCTCTTCCCCATGTCGTTCGTGTCCAACGCCCTGGTGCCGACGGGCGGCATGCCCGACTGGATCAAGTTCATCGCCGACTGGAACCCGGTCAGCGCCGTGACGGCCGCCTGCCGGGTCCTGTGGGGCGACCCGAACCCATCCGCCGCGAGCCCGGCCTGGGCCATGCAGCATCCCGTGATCACGGCCCTGGCCTGGTCGATCGCCATCCTCGCCGTGACGGTGCCCCTGGCCATCGCCCTGTACCGGCGCCGCACGACGACCTGAGCCGGCCATCGATGCCGGACGGCCTGCAGCGGCCCTTGGCGCTCGGCGGGCCGGGCGGTCGGGCCCCGCGCGGACGGTAGAATGCCGGGCATGGATGCCGTCGCCGGACGCTCGTACAGCGTGGCCGTCGTGGGTGCCACCGGAGCGGTGGGCCGGACGATGCTCAGGCTGCTCGTCGAGCGGGAGTTCCCCTTCGGGTCGCTGCGGGCCCTCGCCTCGCCGCGCTCGGCCGGCTCGACCCTGGAGGTCGGCGGCCGGCGCGTGACGGTCGAAGCGGCTGGCCCGGAGGCGTTCGAGGGCGTGGATGTGGCCCTCTTCTCGGCCGGTGGGAGCGTCTCGGGGAGCCTGGCCCCGGAGGCCGTCAAGGCCGGCGCGGCCGTCGTCGACAACTCCTCCCGATGGCGGATGGACCCCGCTGTGCCGTTGGTCGTGCCCGAGGTCAACGCCCAGGCGGCCGCGGCTCACGAGGGCATCGTGGCCAACCCCAACTGCTCGACGATGC
>DASUKL010000011.1:0-10324 GCA_036278755.1 Candidatus Limnocylindrales bacterium
GCGATCTGGCGGCGCTTCGACTGGCGGATCTGGGGATCCCGCTCGATGTCCGCGCCGGGGAGCTGTCGGGCGGTCAGCAGGCGCAGGTCGGACTGGCGCTCGCGCTGGGGACGCGGGCGCCGGTCCTCCTCCTCGACGAGCCATTGGCCAGCCTGGACCCGCTGGCCCGCCGTGAGTTCCTCCACGTCCTCGTGGCCGGCGCGCGCGAGAGTGGGGCCACGGTCCTCCTCTCGTCGCACGTGATCACCGACGTGCAGCAGGCCTGTGACCGGCTGGTCGTCCTGGGCGAGGGGCACCTCCTGCTCGATGAAGTGATCGCCACCGCCCTGGCTCGCCACCGCATCAGGAGCGAGGCGTCGGCCCAAGAAGCCGGAGGGGCCAGCGCCGCCGGTGGTGGTGCCACCGCCGACGGAGGTGCCGCTGCCGAGACCCCCGCGGTCGTGCCCGGGGCGCGCGAGATCGCCACGTTCCTCGGTGAGCAGGGCGAGGCCCTGACCCTCTGGGAGATGCCGGCCGATGCGCCGCCGCTGCCCGGCGTTCGACCGGCCACGCTCGAAGAGCTGGTCCTCGGCCGCCTCGCTTCGGGTCGGCCCGGCCTCCTGGGCCGCGCCACCGGCGCTCGTCTCGCCGCCTGATGGGGACGACCTTGCGGCTGACCCTGAAGGCCTCGCGTTTCGAGGTCGTCAGCACGCTCATCGCCGGCTGGGCCGTGGCTCTGGCCGCCCTGCTCCTCCCGGCCCTGGTGCCCGGCCAGGCCGGGTCGGAATGGGTCGGCAGGACGTTCGCGGCGGCTGCCGCGCTGCCATTCCTCGCCGGTCTCATCCTGGGTGTCCCGCTGGTCAGCCGAGAGCTGGAGAGCGGGACCGCGGTCCTGGCCTGGACCCTGGGCCGCTCGCGCCGACGCTGGTTCCTGACGCGACTGTCGGTCCTCGGCGGCGTCATGATCGCGGCCCTGGCTCCGGCCGCCGCTGCGACCGAGCGGCTCGAAGGCTGGCAGCAAGCGGCCGTCTCACCGGGCCAGAGCCTCGTCGACTACGGCGCCCGAGGTTGGCCACTCCTGGGTCGCGGCCTGCTCATCCTGGCCGTGGCGGCTCTGCTGGGGCTGATCCTGGGACGCCAGCTGCCGGCTCTCATCGTCGCCGTGGTCTCGGTCGCGATCGCGCTGCTCGTGGGGGCTGCGATCGTGCGTGGCTACCTCGACGGTCGCTCCGTCTACCTGCCGATGGCCGAGGCAGGTTCGCTGTCGCACGCCGGCGATCTGGACACGGGCCTCGTCGAGTGCCTGGCGCCCGATGGCCGGATCCTCAGCGTCGAGTCCGCCCTGGCCATGGAGTCGCCTGGGACGACTGCGACGCCGAACCCTCAGGGCGACGTCGGGGATGATCTGTGTGGGAACGCGCAGCTGCTCGCTGTCGTTCGCTCCGCGCCAGGCCAGGTGTACCCGGACACCCAGCGATTCGAGCTGGGGCTGGAGGCGGCGGGCATGGGCGCTTGCATCGGTGCCGCACTCGTCGTCCTACCGGTTCGGCGGGCGGTGTGATGCGCACCACGCTCCGGTTGCTGGTCAAGGGGCTGCGGTTCGAACTGGTCGCGGTGATCCTGGGTGCGCTGCTCATCTCTGGCGCCGCGCTCGTCGTCGCCTGGCGGCTCGACGCGGTCGGCATCCCGAGCGACTGTCTGTATGGCTCATCGACCGGTGCGGTCGCTGCCCCCGTTGCGGATGACCCGGCGTTCGAGGCGCACGAGGCAGCCTGCGAGGCCAAGCGAAATGCCTTCTACACGCTCGACAACGGCCAGGCGGCCCCGGTCATGGCGCTCATGGCCCCGTTCCCTCTCCTGGCCGGGTTACTCCTCGGGGTGCCGCTGGTCGGCCGCGAGATCGAGTGGGGCACAGCGTCCTTGGCGTGGACCTTGGCCCGATCACGACGACGGTGGCTGCTTGCCCGCGCGGTCCCTCTCGCCGTCGTGCTTGCGATCGTCTTGGCGCTGCCTGCCCTGGCCGCCCAGGTCCTGGAGGGCGCGCGCGATCCCCTGGCGCACCCGTGGACATCATTCACCGATGATGGCCTTCGGGGGCCGATCCTGGTGGGCCGGGGCTTGCTGACCTTCGGCGTGGCGGTCCTCGTCGGTGCGCTGATGGGCCGCCAGCTGCCTGCCTTGATCGTGGCCGGGGTCGTCACGATCGCGCTGCTGACAGCCGCGGACATGGGTCGTGGCGCGATCGTTCGCGGTGTCGCGACGGCGGTACGGGCTGACCAGACGCCCGCCAGCGGGAGCCTCTTCGTCGCGCAGGCCGTGCGCGCCACGGATGGGTCGCTACAGGCCACGAACGACATCGTCATCGGCAGTGATGGTCAGCTGCCCAACGGTCAGGAGATCGTCACGCTGATCGTCCCGGGAGACAAGGCTCCGCTCGTTGACGGCACCCAGGCGGCGACCTTCGGCGGCCTGGGGCTGATCTTCATCGGGCTGACGGGGCTGGTCGTCGACCGGCGCCGGGCAACCTGAGGGCTCCGATCCGCACGGCTCGCGCGGGCCCGGCCGGGCCGGGCCCGACCGGCGTCACGGCCAGCGAGACAAGCGGCGGATGATCGGGTCCGGGTCCCTCCGGCGTCACGGCCGGCGAGACAAGCGACGAACGGCATCGGTGCCGGTGGGCCGGCGTGCCGGCGAGCGTGACGGATGACCGGTAGCCGGCCGCTTAGTCGCCGGCTGTCACGCGTGGCGAGACGGCGAGCTGTCGGCGGATCTCCCGATCGGCGCTTGTCACGCCAGGTGAGACGACAGAGCGCCCGCGAGGCCGTCGATCATCAGCCGTCACGCCGGGCGTGACGGAGGCGGCCGCTGTCACGCGTGGCGAGACGAAGGCAGGCAGACACCTCCGTGTCGATCAGGTCCAGGACGGGCCGCGCTGTCGAGATCGGCGCCACCGGCGAGCCGGCCTGCTGCGGAAGACCGGCAGCCGGTGATGGCCGCAGCCGGTGATGGCCGCAGCCGGTGATGAGCCCTGGCCGGGCAGCCACTGCTAAGGCAGCCAGCCGGGAGCCCAGGCCGAGACGATGAGTGGCTCGTCGTCGCCCGGTGGCGGCGAGGGGCAGATCGGTTCAGGGGCCGGGATGTGGACCTGGAGCGTGCCGCTCTTCAGGCGCAGGACCGCCGTCACCTTGGGACCCGAGATCCGCGTGCCACAGTCGGGCTGCCAGAGGACGCCCGTGGTCGCTGCGCTGCCGGCGGTCCCGGCCGTCGCGAGCGACGGTTCGCCGAGGCCTGGCAGGAGGGTGATCGACGGCGTCGGCGAGCCATCCGAGGTGGCGGTCGGGCTGAACGTCCTCCCCGACCCATCGACGAACGTGACCCCCGGCACGCCCTGGAGGTCGCAGGGCGTCGAGCCGCGGTCCCAGACCGTGAGATCGGCGCCGTGCCCGCCCCCTGCGGAATCCGGACGTGGTACGTACGGGTCGAACCGCACGCTCAGATCGGCCGCGGTGCAGCTCCGGCCTGCGCTCGGCACCGGCGTCGGCGAGGGCAGGACGAGGTCGGCCGGCGGGGCGCTGGCCATGACGAATCGGCCAACGTCGAGCGACGACGAAGTCGAGTTGGAGATGCAGGTGGGCGAACTCAGATCGGCGCTCATCGTGAACGGCGTGCCACCGGGCCGGAGCGCGACCGTGACCATGCCACCGTCGACGGGCGGGCCGCACCAGTCCCACCAACCCAGGAAGGCACTGGCCGACTGACCGAACGGACCACCGTTGTCGGCCACGTCGGGCTCGCCGAGGCCCGGCACGAGCAGGGCCGGCGGTTCGCTCCCGGGGTATGCGGAAGCCCGCACGGCGAGCGGCTTCCCGGTCCGGTCCACCAGCGTCACGCTCGGGAAGCCCTCCAGCCAGCACGGCTCACTCCCGGTGAGCCAGACCGTGAGCCTGCCCACCTGCTCGCCGGGGATGTCCGTGGCCACCGCGGTCTGGAACGTCACCCGCCCCCCAGCCTCGGACCCGTCGCAGATGCGGCTCAGGGCCGGGACCGGGCCCAGATACCGATAGGTCGTGCCCGTGGTCGCGGTCGGCGTAGGACCGACGCTCGGACTCGGACTCGGACTCGGCGAACCTGAAACGGTCGGGGTGGGCGACGGACCAGCGCTTGCCGAGGGCGTCGGGCCTACGAGCGCCGGCTTGAGCAGCATCACGGCCCCGACCAGGGCGACGACGATGATGACGACGACGCCTGCGGCGAGGAGGGCCGACGACCGACCCAGCCAGCCCGACCAGCCAGCCAGCCGATGGGGCAGTCGAGCCGCCAACGCCCCCGGGACGACCGACCGAGGGACCCGTTCGACCTGTTCGGCGATCGCGGCTTCGAGCCAGGGCGGGGCGGGTCGAGCGCCCCGGCGCACGAGCTCGCGACGGAGCTCGTCATCGGTCAGCTGGTTCATCGGCCGTCCATCGGTCGCCTTCATCGGTCGTCCTCGACGGCCAACGCACGGTCGAGCGCCTGGCGGGCATGGAAGAGGCGCGACTTGACCGTCCCGGCCGGCACGCCGAGGCGCGTCGCGATCTCGCCGACCGGCAGCTCTTCGAGGTGATGGGCCACGAGCAGCACGCGCTGTTCGGCGGACAGCGTGGCGAAGGCGCGGTCGAAGCGATCGGCCGCCACAACGGCCTCGCTCGGCGGTTCCGCGGTAGCGCCCGGGGGGTCATCCTCGGCCCGGACCCGCACTTCGCGGACGGAGGCCCGCCGACGGCCGCGCAGCCGCTCCCGACAGGTGTTGCTGACGATGCGCCACAGCCACGCGTCGAAGCGGTCGGGGTCGCGCAGGGCGGGCAGGCGGCGCCACGCGGCGATGAACGCGTCCTGCGTCGCGTCGGCCGCGTCGGCCTCGTTGCCAAGGATCGCCAAGCTCATCCGGTGCACCCGCTCCAGCCTCGTCCGCACGAGCGCGTCGAAGGCCGCCGTGTCGCCCGACCGAGCCCGACCGACGAGCTCCGTCTCCATCCGACCTCCCATCGCGTCTACTAGGGTGACGGTCCCCGATGGCCCGCGGTTCACCGGACCATCACAGGACGGCCGTGGCGTGGCGACAAGCGACCAACGGCCTGGTCCGTGCCGGTCGCATGTCACGACCGTCCCCTGTCACGTCGGGCGAGACAGGCGATGGGGCGATCTGGTCGGGGCCCGACGGGCGTCACGGCCGACGAGATAAGCGACGGAGGATCGGGTCCGAGTCCCTCCCGTGTCACGGCCAGCGAGACAAGCGACGAACGGTGTCGGCACCGGTGGGCCGGCGTGCCGGCGGGCGTGACGGATGACCGATGGCCGGCCGCTCAGTCGCCGGCTGTCACGCGTGGCGTGACGGTGAGCTGTCGGCGGACTCCCGATCGGCGCTTGTCACGCCAGGTGAGACGGCAGAGCGTCCGCGAGGCCGTGAATCGCCAGCTGTCACGCGCGGCGAGACGGAGGCAGGCAAACCGACACGTGTCCGGCAGGGCGCGTAGGCTAGCGAGGTGAGCGCCACCATCGAGCCGCGACTGAGCGAGGGCCGCCTCTCGCACGTCGAGCGCACGAGGGGCGGGGCCGGGCCGGCGACCGGCGGGCCCAGCACGAGTGGCGGCCCGGCGACCGGCGGGGCACGCACGGGCGGCGCGGCCAGCACGACCGGTGAGCAGGCGCCGATCATCGAGCAGCCGTTCGTCATCGAGCACCGCGAGGCGCTGATCTACATGCTCGCGCTCGCCGCCGAGCTCGAGCACAGCATCACCTGTCAGTACCTCTTCGCCACGTTCACCATGAAGCAGAACGCGGACGAAGGCCTGACGGCCGAGCAGCTCGACGCCGTCAAGCGCTGGCGCCGGACGATCGGCAAGGTCGCCGAGCAGGAGATGCTCCATCTGGCCCTCGTCCAGAACCTGCTCGTGTCGCTCGGGGCCGCGCCCCACCTGTCACGCCCGAACTTCCCCCATCCTGCGCGCCACTTCCCCCAGGCCGTGCAACTCCAGCTCATGCCCTTCGGCGAGGAGGCGATGCGCCACTTCGTCTACCTCGAACGCCCCGAGGGCATGGCCATGGAGGATGCGGCTCAGTTCGCCGGACTCCCGGTCGACGCGTCGCCGCCGGGCCTCGTGGACCCCGAGATCGTGCCCCAGGTCCAGGACTTCCAGACCGTGGGCCACCTCTATCGGGCGATCGAGGAGGGCTTCCTCCAGCTCGCCGAGCGGTTCGGGGGGGAGCGGCTGTTCATCGGGCCGCCCTCGGCCCAGGCGACCGCGGAGCACTTCCGTTGGCCGGAGTTGGTCCGGGTCCACGACCTCGCCTCCGCGCGGGCCGCGATCGACACCATCGTCGAGCAGGGCGAGGGCGCCCGGGGCGACTGGCGCGAGGCGCACTTCGGCCGGTTCGTCGAGGTCCTCGATGAGCTGCGAGCGCTCACGGCCGCCGACCCGAGCTTCCAACCCTCGCGGCTGGTCATCCCCGCCTGCATCCGTCCTGTCGAGGGCGGCCTGGTCATGCCCATGATCAGCGACCCGTTCACGATCCGGGTCGCCGACCTCATGAACGTGGGCTACGAGATCCTGCTCCAGATCCTTTCGCGCTACTTCGCCCACACGGACGAGACCGAGACACAGCTGGCGACCCTGGCGGACGTCTCGGTGGGCCTGATGTTCGACGCCGTGCGCCCCCTCGGCAACGTCATCACGACCCTGCCCCTGGGGCCCGACCACTTCGGCTGGACCGCCGGGCCGAACTTCGAGCTCTTCTACGCAGCCGACTACCTGCTGCCGCATCGCGGCCCGGCCTGGCGGATCATCGAGGAGCGACTGCGCGAAGCGGCCGCCTTCGGCGAGCGCGTCCAGGCCGAGGCAGCCGCGTCGGACGACCCAGATGCGGTCGCCACCGTCGAGCCGATCGGCAAGGTCGTGGCGGCTTACCACGGCTATGCCGAGCGGATCGCCGCCGGGGCCGCCGAGAGCACCGCGGTCGCCGAGAGCACCGCGGTCGCCGAGAGCACCGCGGTCGCCGAGAGCACCGGGGCCATCGAAAGCAGCTAGGCCACGGAAGGCACCTGAGCCACCGAGGGCACCTGAGCCACGGAGGGACCATGACCACAGAGCCGGCTGCCGGCGTCGGGACCACCACCGCCGACGGCGCGATCACCGACTACCAGATGATCATCGACGGCGAGCACGTCCCCGCCGCCGACGGCCAGACCTTCGAAGTCACCAACCCGGCCACGGGGCGGGTCATGGCCCGCGTCCCGCTGGGCGGCCCCGAGGATGTGGACCGGGCCGTCAAGGCCGCCCGGACCGCCTACGACGACCCCAAGGGCTTCAGCACCTGGTCCGCCGCCAAGCGGGGGCGGACGCTGCAGAAGTTCAGCGGCCTGGTCAAGGCTCACCTCGAGGAGCTGGCCCAGCTGGAGAGCCGGAACGTCGGCAAGCCCATCAGCAGCGCCCGGGGCGAGGCCCTCGCGGTCAGCCTCGTCTTCGAGTATTACGCCGGGGCGGCCAACAAGGTCTTCGGCCAGACCATCCCGACGAGCCGGCCGGGCTTCGACTTCACCCTGCGCGAGCCGATCGGCGTGGTGGGCCTCATCGTGCCCTGGAACTTCCCCATGAACATGGCCAGCTGGAAGCTGGGCCCGGCCCTCGCCGCGGGCAACACCTGCATCCTCAAGCCCGCCAGCTGGACACCCCTCAGCGCGATCCGCCTCGGTGAGCTGGCCCTCGAGGCCGGCTTCCCGCCCGGGGTGGTCAACGTCATCACCGGCCCCGGCGGTTCGGCCGGAGCGGCACTCGCCGCGCACCCGGGCGTAGGCAAGGTGGCCTTCACGGGCGAGACGACGACCGGCCAGGAGATCATGCGGCTGGCCGCCGGCAACATCAAGAAGGTCAGCCTCGAGCTGGGCGGCAAGAGCCCCAACATCTGCTTCGCCGACGCGGACCTCGAGCGCTTCGCCCGCGAGAGCCCCTCCGCCGTCTTCGACAACGCCGGCCAGGACTGCTGCGCCCGGAGCCGCATCCTCGTCGAGCGCTCGGTCCACGACAAGGTCGTGGAGCTCTTCGCGGAGGCCACCCGCAAGGTCGTCGTCGGCGACCCGCTCGACGACAAGACCGAGGTCGGCAGCTTGGTCAGCTTCAAGCAGCGCGACCGGGTGGCGGGCTATGTGGCGGCCGGGGTCGAGGCCGGGGCGGAGCTCGTCGTCGGCGGTCGGGCCCCGGATGCGGCCGAGTTCTGCAACGGCGCCTTCTACCTGCCCACGGTCTTCGACGCGGCGCGGCCCGACATGAAGATCGTCCGCGAGGAGATCTTCGGCCCGGTCGTCTCGATCATCCCCTTCGACGACGAGGCCGAGGCGATCCGCCTGGCCAACGACACGCCCTACGGCCTCTCGGGCTCGATCTGGACCCGCGACCTGGCCCGCGGCCTCCGCGTCGCCAAGGCCGTCCAGGCCGGGGTCCTGTCGGTCAACTCGAACGGCTCGGTCCACACCGAAGCGCCGTTCGGCGGCTACAAGATGTCCGGCGTGGGCCGCGAGCTGGGGATGGCGGCCATGGACCTCTACACCGAGGTCAAGAACGTCTTCGTCGACCTGAGCTAGCTGGGCTCCGGCAAGGTCGGGACGTCCATCGGAGCCCATGTGTAGTGCGGACGGCTACAATGCGCTACATGACGACGTCGAGCAGGCCCAAGCCCTTCTCGATCCGCATGAACGCCCGAACCCTGGCGCGTCTGGACGAGCGCGCCCGCCGACGAAGCGAACCGAAGGCCCGCACGGCCGAGCGCCTCATCGACGAGGGGCTGCGGATGGAGGACCACCCTGGCATCACCTTCCGCGACGGGCCTACCGGCCGGCGCGCCGCCCTCTCGGGTGGCCCGGACATCTGGGAGGTCATCGAGACGCTCCAGGGCACCGGCCTCAACGGAGACGACGCCGTGAACGCTACAGCGACGTGGGGCAGCCTGACGCCCGGCCAGGTGCGAGGGGCGGTTCGGTACTACGCGGAGTACCGCGATGAGGTCGATGAGCGGATCCGTCTCAACCGCGAGGAGGCCGAACGGCAGCGGCTCGTCTGGGAACGGGTGCAGGCAGCGCTTGGTTGAGACTTCTCCTCGACGAGATGTATCCGGCCGCCGCTGCGGAACAGCTGCGCGCCCGCGGCCATGACGTCCAGACTGCGACCGAACGGCGGGAGTTGCGGTCCCTGGCCGACGATGACGTGTTCACGGCCGCTCAGCACGAACGGCGCGTCGTGGTGACCGAGAACGTGGGCGACTTCTCCAGGATCGCGGACCGCGCCGATCTACGCGGCACGGCTCACTTCGGGCTCGTCCTGATCGACCCCGCGAGGTATCCACGCGGACGCGCGCGGACCCTTGGTCGGCTCGTCACTCGACTGGGTGAGCTGCTCGACGAGCACCCGGGCGATCCCGCCACGAGCCTGCGCCACTGGCTCTGATCTCGGCTTCAGGTGCCTCTACGATGAGGCGAGCGAGCACCGACCGAGCAGGCGCCGGTCGAGCCAGCAGCCGGAGGTGACCATGGACGCCTTGCGCGGGCTCATCGGCGGGGGCGTCGAATGGGACGTCCGGCTCGAGCGCACGGAGCTGGTACCGGGACGCTCCGCGGGTGGCGAGGTGCGCCTCACGGCCCGCCAGGCCCTCGCCTGCCGCGGTGTCGTAGCGGCCCTCGTGGCCACCGAGCAGTGGCGCCACCGTCAGACCCGGACCGACGCCCAAGGGCACGTCTCGACCCAGGTCGTGACCGAGACCCACGAGCTCCAACGGCTGCCCGTCCAGCTCCTGGGGCCCACCGACTTCGCCGCCGGCGAGCAGCGCACGCTGCCCCTGGCCATGCCTGTGCCGGGACTCGGTCCGGCGACCTTCGAAGGCACGGTCTCCCGACTGACCTGGCAGCTCGAGGTGAAGATGGACCTGCCGGGCGTCGATCCCAGCACGAGCTACGACGTGGTGGTCCTCCAACCGACCGCCCTCCTGCGGGCGGGGGTCGTGCCGGTCGGCGAGTTCGCCCTGTACCCGAAGGCGGACCTGGCCGGCGCCGGCTTCGCCGCCACCCTGGCCCTCGACCCGGTGCCGCTGTGCTGCGGCGCGCCGTTCCGCGGCACGCTCACCGCGACGACGGGCCGGCCGATCGAGCTCCAGGCCGTCCGGGCGGCGCTGTACGTCGACGCCGACGGACCTCTAGGGGCTCGGTTCGGGCCGCATCGGCCGAAGGCGTAGCGGTTCGGCTCAGGCGTCGTTGATCGGCGGGCCGGACTGGGCGTGGAAGGGCGGTGCCACGACGGTCAGGCCGCCGTCGACGGCCAGGACG
>DASUKL010000012.1:0-10494 GCA_036278755.1 Candidatus Limnocylindrales bacterium
ACCCCAGCGGATACGCCCCGGCCACCGTGTCGACCCCGACCGACCAGGTGCGCATCGTCGAGCTGGCCATGCGTGATCCGGTGTTCGCGAAGATCGTCGCGACACCGACCGCGAAGTTGCCGGTCGCCGGGATCGTCCATAACACCGACACACTTCTCGGGCAGGGCGGCTTCGTCGGCGTCAAGACCGGCTCGGACGGCGCGGCGGGCGGTTGCTTCGCCTTCCGGGCCGTCCGCTGGGTCGATGGCCAAGCGACCACCATCACCGGGGTCGTGCTGGGACAGCCAGGGCCGAACCTCATCGCGGCTGGTCTCTCGGCGGCGGAGGCTCTCGTCGATCGCGTCGCTCCCGTCTCGACCCCGCCCTGAGCGCGACGATGCAGGTTTAACGAGCCGCAAACGGGGCCTTGATGGTCCGGTCGCACCGTGGTGGCGTCCAGAGAAGGAAGACACCGGTCCCGTGGGACCGGATCGAGGAGGCCCACCGTGGTCACACCGTCACGGCGCCGCGGCGCCATCGCCCCCGCCATCACCGTCGCCCTTAGCCTCGTCATCGCGGCCTGCTCGGTCGCATCGCCGTCCCCCTCCCCGTCCTCACCGGCCGACTCGCCAGGCGCGAGCCAGGCGGCTGCCTCCGGGACGGTCAGCCCGGCCAGCACCGGCGGAAGCGACATCGACTGCCTCGCCGGCAGCATCACGACCTCCGGCTCGACGGCCCTCCAACCGCTCGTCGACAAGGCCGCCAAGGATTACGTGGCGGCCTGCCCCGAGGCCGCGATCAACGTCCAGGGCGGCGGCTCCGGGACCGGGCTCACCCAGGTCCTCCAGGGCGCCGTCGAGATCGGCGCCTCGGACGTCACGGCCGACTCCAAGCTCCAGCCCGCCGACGCTTCCCAGCTCGTCGACCACGTGATCGCCCGCCAGGGCTGGATCATGGTCGCCAACCCGAGCGTGACCGGGGTGACGAACCTGACCACGGCCCAGGCCAGGGACATCTGGACGGGCACGGTCACGAATTGGAAGGACGTCGGTGGGCCCGATCAGCCCATCGTCCTCATCATCCGGCCGGCCTCGTCAGGGACGCGGGCCACGTTCAAGCAGATCGTCCTCGGCGGCGCCAACGAGGCCACCGGCCAGACGCTGACGGAAGACTCGAACGGTGCGGTGACGACGGCCGTCGTCCAGACGCCTGGCTCGACCAGCGTCATCGGCTTTCCCTACTACCAGCAGAACAAGGACCAGTTGAGCGGCCTCCAGCTCGATGGGATAGAGGCCACGATCGACGACCTCAAGAACGGGACCTACAAGCTCCAGGCGTTCGGTCACCTCTACACGAAGGGCCAGCCGACCGGCTTGACCAAGGCCTTCCTCGACTACCTCGCTAGCCCGACCGTCCAGGATCAGACCCTGCCGAGCCTCTTCTTCGCCGCAGCGGGCTCCGACTAGGCCGGCCGGACGACCGCCATCGACTCGACCGGGCGAGACCGCGAACCGTGCTCCCTTCGACCGGCCAGGCCCTTCCCGGCCTGCACAGCGCCCTCGCCCGTCCGCTCTCCTGGACGGAGCGCCTCGACCTGCCGCGGCGGATCACCTTCGCCGCGGCAGCGGCCGTGGTGCTCCTCGTCGGGCTCCTGCTCGGCGCCATCACCTGGAACGGCATCCAGCTCTTCGTCGCCGGTGGCGTGCCCGTGAGCCAGATCCTGACCGCGACCTGGGCCCCCGATCCGACCAGCCCGCCGACGAACTACGGGCTCCTGCCGTTCATCTTCGGGACCGTCGGCCTCATGGCCGTGGCGGCCCTCATCGCCACGCCGCTCTCGATCGGCTTGGCCCTCTTCATGTCGGAGATCGCGCCCCCCTGGGCTCGGCGGATCACCCAGCCGGCGATGGAGGTCTTCGTCGGCATCCCTAGCGTCGTCTGGGGCTGGCTGGGCCTGACGACGCTCGTGCCGTTCCTTCGCGAGTACCTCTCCGGCCTCGGCTTCGTCGTGGGCTTCTCGTGGTTCGCCGGGGGCGTCGTGGTCTCGCTCATGATCCTGCCGACCATCACCACCATCGCCTACGACAGCCTCGTCGCCATCCCCGCCGATCTCCGGACCGGCTCCCTGGCCCTGGCCACGACGCGCTGGCAGACGATCCGCCACGTCCTCCTGCCCACCGCTGCGGCGGGCCTGGCCACGGCCGTCGTCCTGGGCATGATGCGGGCCGCGGGCGAGGCCCTGGCGGTCCAGATGGTCATCGGCAACGCGCCGGTCATCCCCACCAGCCTGACCCGGCCGATGACGACTCTGACGAGCCAGATCACGCTCGACATGGGTAACACCGTGGCCGGCGAACCCTGGAACGACGCGCTCTGGACGATGGGCCTCGTCCTGCTCCTCATCTCCTTCGGCTTCGTCATCCTCGTCCGCCTCCTCGGTCGGCGGGGGAGCGCCCGGTGACCCGGACGATCGTGGCTGATCGTCTCGCGACGGCTGCGCTGTGGGCCGCCGGACTGGCGGTCGTAGCCGTCCTGGCGGCCATCATCGCCCACTTCCTGCTGGCCTCGATCGGGACCCTCAGCCTGAGCTTCCTGGTCTCTGATCCCTCGACCGCCTCCCTCGGGGGCATCGGCCCGTTGCTCTGGAACTCGATCTACATCCTGGTCCTGACGCTCCTCATCACGGTGCCCCTGGGCGTGCTGGGCGGGATCTACATGGCCGAGTACGCCGCCGAGAACCCCCTGACCCAGGCCATCCGTTTCTGCCAGGAGCTCATCAGCTCCGTGCCTTCCATCGTCGTGGGGATGTTCGGCCTGGCCCTCTTCGTGGGGCTTACCCACTGGGGCTACACGGCTCTGGGTGGCTCGCTGGCCCTTACGATCTTCAACCTGCCGCTCCTCTCGCGGCTTACCGAACAGGCCATCCGGGCCGTGCCCGCCGACGAGCGCTCGGGCAGCCTGGCCCTGGGGGCCACCAAGTGGCAGACCATCCGCCACGTCGTGCTGCCCCTGGCCATCCCGGGCATCGTGAGCGGGATCATCCTGAGTGGGGGACGTATCTTCGGGGAGGCGGCGGCCCTGCTGTTCACCTCCGGGCTGGCCACGCCGAGCCACTACGACTTCCTGGACCTCGACCTGACGGACCCGCGATCGCCCTGGAGCCCCTTCCACCCGGCGACGACCCTCTCGGTCTACGTCTGGAACCTCAACGCCGAGGGCCTGGGCCACTTCGTCCGGCAGATCGCCGACGCGAGCTCGGCCACCCTCGTGCTCCTCGTGCTCGTCTTCGATGTCGCCGCCCGGGGGCTGGGGCGCCTGCTCCAGCGCCGCCTGATGGGCGCCTAGGGCCGGCGACCGTATGGAGGGACCGATGTCCATCACCATCCCCGCCCCGCGCGAGGGCCTGACCGAGGAGCTGTCCCGGCCGCGAGCCGCCATCGTCCCCGCCGAGGGGGCGGAGGTGGCCAAGCTGCGGACCGTCGGCCTGAGCGTCCACTACGGCACCCGGCTGGTCGTCGGCGACGTCAGTCTCGAGGTCCGGGCCGATACCATCACCGCCTTCATCGGGCCTTCAGGCTGCGGGAAGTCGACGATCCTGCGCTCCTTGGACCGCCTGAACGACCTCATCCCTGGGGCCCGGGTCAGCGGCCGGGTGCTTCTCGACGGGCAGGACATCTATGGCCAGGGGGTCAGGCCGGTGGAGGTCCGGCGGCGGGTGGGGATGGTCTTCCAGCGACCCAATCCGTTCCCCATGTCGATCTTCGAGAACGTGGCCTACGGTCCGCGCCGCCACGGCCTCCGCGATCGCCGCCGTCTGGAGGAGGTCGTCGAGCAGTCCCTGCTCCAGGCGGCCCTCTGGGACGAGGTCAAGGGTGACCTGGGCCGGCCAGCGCTGGCGCTCTCCGGCGGACAGCAGCAGCGCCTCTGCATCGCCCGGGCGCTGGCCGTGGAGCCGGACGTGATCCTGATGGACGAGCCCTGCTCGTCGCTCGACCCGCTGGCCACGATGCGGATCGAGGAGCTGCTCCAGACCCTCAAGGCCAGCTTCACCATCGTCATCGTGACCCACAACCTCCAGCAGGCCGCGCGCGTCTCGGACGCTACGGCCTTCTTCACCCTGGGTGCGGATCGGGTGGGCCGGCTGGTGGAGGAAGGTCCGACGGCACGGATCTTCACGAGCCCGCGCGAGGGACTGACCGCCGACTACGTGGCCGGCCGCTTCGGCTGACCGGCCGAGGTGGTCGGCGGGGCCACCGTCCCCGGTGGGGCCACCGGCAGCGTGAAGGTGAACGTCGAACCGACCCCTTCGGCGGATTCGACGCCGATCCGGCCGCCGTGGCTCTCCACGATGTGGCGGGCGATCGACAGGCCCAGGCCGGTCCCGCTGCCGGCCCGCCGTGAGCGGGCTCGATCGATCTTGTAGAAGCGTTCGAAGACCCGCCGCGCCTCGGCCGGGGCCATGCCGATGCCGTGGTCGATGACGGCGACCTCCACGGCCGATCCAGCGGCTCGGACCCGGACCGCGACCTCCCCGCCCGACGGGCTGAACTTCACAGCGTTGTGGACGAGGTTGACGATGACCTGGCCGAGGCGGTCCTCGTCGCCCCGGACGGGCGGTAGGTCGGCTTCGACATCCGTCGTCAGGTGCACGCCCTGGCGCTCGGCGAAGAGGCGCAGGCGCTCGACGGTGGCCGCCGCCAGGGTGCCGAGATCGACGTCGTCGAGCAGGAGCGGCTGGCCGCTCTCGATGCGCGAGAGGTCGAGCAGCTCGTTGACCATCTGGACGAGGTGGCCGGTCTCGATGTCGATGCCGGCGACCCGTTCGCGCATCCGCGGGGTCACGGTCTCGCCCGTGACCTCCCGGCTGAGGGTCTCGCTGAGGAGGGCCACGTTCGTCAGCGGTGTCCGCAGCTCATGAGCCAGATTGTCGATGAACTCGCTGCGGATGCGCTGCAAGCGGCGCAGCTCGGTCACGTCCTCGATGACGAGCCAGGTCCCGGTGAGGGGGGACCGCCGAGCGCGGACCACGAGCCGCGGTCCCTCGTCGGCTCCAGCCGCCGGGCCCAGCTCGGCCGTGGCGAAGCCCTTCTCGGTCGCCCGTCGGGCCACGGCCATCAGGCCCGGATCGGGGAAGACGGCGAGCAGCGACTCGCCGAGCAGCCCCTCCCGATCGCGGCCCAGGAAGTGGGCCGCGGCGGCATTGGCGAAGGCGATCCGCAGCCGCTCGTCGAGGCGGACCACGCCGAGGCTCAGGAGGTCGGCCAGGTAGGTGAGGTCGCCGCGCGCCTGGTCGCGCTGCCATGTGACCGCCAGTCGCGCGTCGGTGAGGCCGCGCACGGTGGGTGGCAGGGCGGCGTTGGAGGGGGCGCCGGTGAGGTCCCGAAGCTGTTCGAGCAGCCGCTCCCGAGTCAGAAGCAGGGCGCCACCGAGCACGATGACGAGCCCGACGACGGCGATGGCGACGAGGGCGGGCTCCACGAGGACTCAGCCGGGACGGGGACGATGGTGGTGGGGGCTCAACGTGGCAGGCGCAGGACGTAGCCCGTGCCGCGCACCGTCTGGAGGTAGCGCGGATGGGTGGGGTCCTCCTCGATGTGGGCCCGAAGCCAGTGGACGTGCACGTCCACGGTGCGCGTCTCGCCGGCGTAGTCGTAGCCCCAGACCTGTTCGACGAGCTGCTCGCGGCTGAAGACCTGGCCGGGATGGCGGGCCAGGAAGGCCAGCAGGTCGAAGGCCCGCGGGGTGATCGGCAGGGCGACCCCGTCGCGGATGATCTGGTGGCCGGCGAGGTCGACCTCGACGTCGCCCAGGCGGAGGCCTGGCTCGGTCGGGGCCTCGCCGCGACGGAGGACGGCCCGGATGCGGGCCGTCAGCTCGCGCAGGCTGAAGGGCTTGGTGACGTAATCGTCGGCGCCCAGTTCGAGGCCCAGGACCTTGTCGAGCTCGCTGTCCTTGGCCGTGAGCATGATGATGGGCACGGCCGATTCACGGCGGATGGTCCGGCAGACCTCGATGCCGGGCAGGCCCGGCAGCATGAGGTCGAGGACGACGAGGTCGGGCTTGTCGGCCCGGAAGCGCTCCAGGGCCCGGGGCCCATCGGCCGCGGTGACGACGGCGAAGCCTTCCTCGGCCAGCCGCTCGGCCAACGCGTCGCGGACGGTGGGCTCGTCGTCCACCACGAGGACGGTCCGGCTCGCGACGCCAGGGCTCATGGGCACAGTATCGGGGGTGGAGTGATTGGGGTGACCTATGGGGCTCGAACCCACAACCTCTGGAGCCACAATCCAGTGCTCTGCCAGTTGAGCTAAGGTCACCGAGAAGGCGGGCCCATCCCGAGGGCGCGAAGCCCGACGATGCGAGGGACCCGGGAGGCCGAAGTCTAGCCGAGATCGAGCTCGGCCAGGGAGGTGCCCATGGACGTTCCCGGGATCATCGCCCGACGGTTCTACGTGGCGGGCAGCCTCCGGTCGACCGCGGACGGCTTTTCGCTGGAGGCCCAGAATCCGATGGGCCGGGGCACGTTGACCGGCCTCGATCGGCTGGCGGTCGACGGGCAGGCGATCCCCCTGGCCGACCTCAGCGCCGTCCGCGCCAGCGACGGAGCCGTCTTCGACGCGGCGGCTGTCGATCGGGCCCATCCCATCAGCGTCGGGCAGGGCGACCGAGTCACGCTCCAGGTCCGCGGCGTGCATCTCGAGCCGGGCGATCATCGGCTCGAGCTCGAGCTGGACGAGCTGAACCTGGGACGGTTGCGCCTCAGCCTCACGGATCACCTCGCGCCGACCTGAGCCTCACCGAGCGCCTCGGCACGAGCCGAGGCGGCTGAGGCGGCTCCGACCCGCCCGTACGGCGCCCGCGGTCGGGGCTCTGTTAGCATCGGCCCATGCTGGCCAGTGAGCGCCTCCTGCGCGTCCCGCCGTTCGAGCGCGGACTGACCCTGGGGGACTTCCTGGTGCCCATCCGGGTCGGGGAGCGATTGAGCTCGCCGGCCCGACACGCCGTCCTCGTCCTCCTCGGCACGTTCCTCATCGTCGTGGGCGCCCGCCTCAGCTTCTACCTTCCCGGCGACCCCCTCGTGCCGGTCACCCTCCAGACGTTCGGCGTCCTCTTCGGCGGGGCCCTGCTGGGCTTCCGGCGGGGCATCCTCTCGTCCCTGCTGTATCTGCTCCTGGGGATCGTGGGGCTACCGATCTTCTCCTACGACGCGACGACGCACGTCTATCGCTCCGGGCTCGAGGCCGTGGCCACCATCTCCGGGGGCCACCTCGCGCTGGGCATCACGGGCGGCTACCTCGTGGGCTTCGTCCTGGCCGCTGCGGTCGTGGGCCGCCTCGCCGAGCTGGGCTGGGATCGGCACCTGCTCGGCTCGCTGGCGGCGCTGCTCGTCGGCGACGCGGCGATCTACGTCATCGCTTTGCCCTGGCTGGCCTCGGCGGCGCATCTCTCGCTGGCCGACACGATCAGCCTGGGACTGACGCCCTTCCTGCCCGGAGACATCCTCAAGCTCATCATCGCGGCGGGCCTGCTGCCTGCCGGTTGGTGGGTCGTCAGCCGCCGGCCCAGCGACCGCTAGGGGCACCGCCCCCTACAATCGGCCCTACGCGCCCGTAGCTCAGTGGACAGAGCGTCTGACTTCGGATCAGATGGCCGCGGGTTCGAATCCTGCCGGGCGCGCCAGTGCCACCCCCACACTCCGGGTCGCGTGAGCGCGAAGCCCTGATGTGACGCGCTCAGGCGCCGGCCGCGTCCTCGACCGGGGTGTCGGAGCCACCCTCGGCCCGGGCCAGACGCGAAGGCCACCAGTTCCAACGGTCGAGGAGGACGACGAGCGAGGGCACGAGCAGGGAGCGGAGGAGGAACGTGTCCATCAGCACGCCGGCCGCGACGCCGTAGCCGATCTGCTGGATTTGGCCGCCTCCGGCGCTGCTGCCGGCCACGGCCAGGACCGCGAACGTGCCGCCCAGGATGACCCCGGCCGTCGTGATCGTGCTGCCCGTCCGGCCGATGGCCCGGGCGACGGCCTGGCGCAGCGGCAGCTCGTGGGCCTCCTCCCGGATGCGGCTCATGATCAGGATGTTGTAGTCCGAGCCGAGGGCCATGAGGAAGACGAACATCAAGAAGGGCAGGATGAAGCTGATGCCGTCCTGGCCGCCGAGGTGGACGAAGACGATGCCCACCAGCCCCAGGGCGGCGAGATACGAGAGGACGATGCTGGCCACGAGGTAGATGGGGGCCACGAGGCTGCGCAGGACGATGGCCAGCAGGACGGCGATGAGGAGGGCCACGATGGGGATGATCCGCTGCAGGTCGCTGCCCGAGATGCGGCTCACGTCGGCCGCGAACTCAGCTGCGCCGTAGACGCCCGACTCGGCGGCCCCGGCCCCCTGGGCGACCTTGGTGACGTCCTCCCGCATCGCGGGCACCGAATCGAGGACGGCCGGGCTCGACGCGTCACCGCCGGCGAAGACGACCGAGAATTGGATCGTCTGGCCGTCGGGGCTGATGAGCTGGCCTGTGGCCCGGTAGGCGTCGTAGAGCTGCTGCGGGACGGCGCTCGACGGCGCGACGGGCGGCAGCGCCCGGGCCGGGCCCAGGGTCGTGTGGAGCTGGGTCAACTGGTCCACCGTGAGCGGCACGCCGTTGGGGTTGAGCGGGCCCACTAGGCCGCTGAACTCCGCGAGGCCGGCGACCCCGGCCTGAGCCGGCTGGAGGACCGACGGATCGTCCCAGACGGAGGTCGGGAAGCGCATGAGGACGGCGCTCCGTCCCGTCGAGGAGGACGGGAAGTGGGCCGCGATGACCGCGTCGCCGGCGGCCGAGTCGGTCCCGCTGGCCGTCGAGGTGATGTCGCCGAAACCGGCCACGCCGGTGGTCAGGACGGTCGAGCCGAGGGCCACGAAGAGGATGACCCCGGCCACCAAGGTCCGGCCGGGATGTCGCGTGGCGATGACGCCGATGCGATCCCAGAGGCCCTCGCCGCGGTCCGGCCGGGGGGCCACCCCGGAGGGCCAGAAGACGGCCCGGCCCAGGATGGCGAGCAGAGCGGGCAGGAGGGTCAGCCCGGCCAGGAGCATGAGCGCGATGCCGATGGCCAGGGCCGGGCCGAGGCTCTGGTAGAAGGCGAACTCGGCCACGACGAGACTGAGCAGGGCGCAGATGACGGTCAGGGCGGAGAACGTGATCGACTCGCCCACCCGGCTCACGGCCCGCACGACGGCCTCATGAGGTGAGAGGCCGCGGCGGAGCTCCTCGCGGACACGGAAGACGAGGAAGACGCCGTAGTCGGTGCCGGCACCCAGGATGAGGACGATGAGCAGGAGTTGGGTGATCGACGAGACCTGGACGCCGATCTTCGTGGACTCGGCGATGACCGGCCCCGCGGCGACGAGGACGAAAGCGGCCGGGATGAGGGTCACCAGGGGGGCCAGGATGGCCCGGAAGGCGAGCAGGAGGAGGACCACGATGAAGAGCAGGGAGAGCTGGCTGGTCTGGTCCTCGGACGCACCCGAGGCGGCCACCGAGTCGACCTGAAGGGCCAGCTGACCGGTGAGGTGCATCTGGAGGCCGGCCGGCGCATCGACGGTCGTGAAGGCGTCACGGATGCTGTCGACGACGGCGCTCGCCTGGGGCCCGGAGGTGAAGGCCACGACCGAGGCCTCGATGAGGGCCTGGCGCGCCTCGCCATCCCGGGAGATCCCCAGATCGAGGACGACCTTCACCCGGTCGATGCCCCTGATCCTGGCCTCCAGGCGGTCCACGGCCGCGTTGTCGGCCGCGGTCAGGGCGCCCTCGCGGGCCACGACGAGCGTCGCCGGGGCCAGCGAGATGTCCTGGAACGGCGCGGCCATGGCGGCCGCCTCCATGCTCGGCGCATCGGCTGGCAGGAAGCCGCTGGTCGTGTCCTTGGCCACGTCGGAGAGGCTGGGCAGGAAGGTCACGGCCAGGACGGCGCCCACGATCCAGGCCACGACGACGAGGTAGCGGAAGCGGACCACGAGGCTGCCCAGGCGCGTGAAGAACCGGCTCATCGACGTCCTTTCGGGAGCGGCCCCGGCGTGACGTCCGGAGCGGTCACCACCCGCGCATCGTGGACCGTGGGCTCGCGGCGACCGCGCCGACGATAGCACGCTCGTCGCGGGCGCCCTCCGTTAGACTCGGGCCGGTGAGCGACCCGACCGCCCAGTCCGGCTCCGATCCGCGGACCGCCGGGCCCCTCGATCCGGCCACCGCGCGCGCGGTCCTCGAGGCTGGCCAGCAGGCCGCCGCGGCGGGGGACTTCGAGCGGGCTCGGGCTCTTTTCCTGCGGGTGGTCGGCGCCTCGGACCCCGAGCTGCACGTGGCGGCCCTCCTGGGTCTGGCCGATGCCCACTACCGCCTCGACGACGAGGGCGCGGCCATCGCCGCCTGGGACATGGCCACCCAGGCGCCGGAGACGCCGCTGGCCTGGCAGGCCTGGAAGCAGATGGCGGCGGCCCACGTCCGGGTCCACGAACTGCCCCAGGCCATCGCCGCCTA
>DASUKL010000013.1:0-43623 GCA_036278755.1 Candidatus Limnocylindrales bacterium
ATCCGGTCCAGTTTTCGCAAGCCATCTCAGGAGCGTCGTGACATGCCTACCAACGACCTTGTCGTCGCTGATCTCACCTGCCCGCCGGGCGCGTCAGCCCGCGGTCGGATCGTCGTCGGTTACGAGCAGGATGGCACTGAGGTAGCCCTGCCGGTCCTGCTCATGAACGGCGCCTCGCCGGGTCCCACGGTCTACCTCGGCGGCCTCATCCACGGCGATGAGCCCTCCGGAGCCGAGGTCATCCGGCGAGTCATGCGGGAGCGGGTCCAGCCCGCCGATCTGGCTGGCCGTCTCATCGCCTTCCCTGTCCAGAACCCCCTGGCGTTCCGAACGAGCACCTACCACAGCCTCGAGGATGGCCTCAACGCCAACCGGATCTTCCCGGGGGATCCAACGGAGACGTTGACCAACCGAGCGGTGGCCGCGATCTCCACGCATGCCATCGATCAGTCGGACTACGTGCTCGACCTGCACTGCAATGCGCGCGACTCGATCCTCTTCAACTTCGTGCGCTGGAGCGACTCCGCCGCCGGTCGTGAGAGCGTCACCTTGTCCACGGCCTTCGGCTTCACAACGATCATCTCCGAGGCCAAGCGACAGGGGTACGGCTTCGAGGAGCGCCTCGTCGGGCTGCTCGCGGACATGTCGTTGGCTGCCGGCAAGCCGACCCTGACCGTGGAGCTGACCCCGAACTACGACTTCGACTCAGGGATCATCGAGGGTGGGGTGCGGGGTGTGCTCAACGTGCTGCGCCATCTCCACATGCTCGAGGGGGCGCCAGAGCCACAAGTGGGCCTTCCGATCATCCAGGGGGTCCTGGGACCGCAGCTGCGGGTGACGCCAGAACGCGGCGGCTTCGTCCACCCCCAGGTACCGATCGGGACCTGGGTCGAAGCAGGGCAGTCCGTGGTCCTGATCCGCGACCCCTGGGGCGACGTGATCGAGGAGATCCGAAGCCCGGCTGCGGGCTACGTCCTCGCCTATCCGCGCCATGGCAACCACGCCGCCGCGAGTGGTGACGTGGTCGTGTTCGTGGCGCCTATCCACCCCTCGATCACATGAGCAATGCGGCCCAGGCAGGAGGGCGGATCATGGATGAGCAGGCACGACCGGTGGCGGTCGTCACCGGGGCGGGTTCCGGGATCGGGCGAGCGATCGCTCGGGCCCTCGCCGCAGAGGGCTTCGCGATCGCGATCTTCGAGCGGCAGCCCGAGCGCGCCGCCGCCGTCGCGGCGGAGATCGAGGCGGAGGGTGGCACGTCGATCGCCCAGGCGGTGGATGTGACCGCTCGCACCGAGGTCGAGGCGGCGGTCGGCGACGTCATCGACCGTTGGGGGCGAATCGATGTGCTCGTGAACAACGCGGGTACCGGCTGGCTCGGCATGGTCGAGGAGCTCGCAGAGGAGGACTGGGACCATGTGATGGCGGTCAATGTGAAGAGCGTCTTCCTGTGCTCCAAAGCGGTGATCCCTCACATGAGCGCGCGTGGCGGCGGGCGGATCATCAATGTCGCCTCGGTGGCCGGCCTGGTCGCGTCCCCAGGTCGGGCCGCGTACTGCGCCTCGAAAGGCGCGGTCGTGATGCTTACCCGGGCCATGGCCGTCGACTGCGCCACGCGCAACATCAACGTCAACTCGATCTGTCCTGGCGTCGTCGTCACGGCGATGACCGAGGAGTCGCTGCGCGACCCGGCCGTCCGTCAGCAGAAGCTAGACGGGACCCCGCTCGGCCGGCTGGCGCAGCCGGAGGAGATCGCGCCCGCTGCCGTCTACCTCGCTGGCCCCGGCGCCGGCTTCGTCACGGGAACCGCGATCGTCGTGGATGGTGGTTGGAGCATCGACTGACATGGATCGCAGAACCATGCCCAGCCCGTCCACTGCGCGACCGTGCGACCTGCGACGGTCGCCCATCAGCCACGACCCGTGTCTCTCAATGCACTGAGGAGGAATTGAGGTGTTCATCGATCGGTACAACAGGCCCCGAAGCAGTCCCACGCCGCGGCTCCGTCGAGCGCTGCCCGGCCTGGCGGTCGCGGTCGCCATGCTTGCCAGCGCATGCGGCTCAAGTGCCAGTCCCAGCGTCAACCCGAGCGGTGAGCCTTCGACAAGTGCCGCGGCGACCTCGGCCGGGACCTCCGCATCGAGCTCGAGCGCCGCGTCGCCGCAGGCCGGTGGATCGGTGATCGTCGACTACGTGGGCGATCCGGGCACGCTCAATCCGACGAAGGACGGTGGTCTCTCAGACAACATCATCACCCTGCAGATCCGTGATCGCCTGGTCTGTCCCGGCCAGGATGGCGGCATCACCCCGTGCCTGGCGACGAGCTGGGACACCCCCGACCCGACGACCTACATCTTCCACCTCCGCCAGGGGGTAACCTTCAGCAACGGTGCTCCGTTCACCGCGGCTGACGCTAAGTACACGGTCGACACCCTTACCCTCTCGAAGGACTCAGACTTCTATCAAGCCGAAGGGCCGATCGAAGGCACGAAGATCATCGACGATCACACGTTCGAGATCGACCTCTCCAGCCCAGATCCCTACTTTCTTGAGTACATGTCTTTGGACTCCGACCTAGGGATCATGCCGAACGGGTGGATGGATCAATGCGGGACGACATGCGACACGACGACAGTCGGGACGGGTCCGTTCATGCTCAAAGATTGGGTGAAGGGCGACCACATCACCCTCGTCCGCAACCCACACTATTGGGATCAGCCGCGGCCATATCTCGATACGCTCACCTTCAAGGTCACGCCCGACCCTGAGGCGCAGGTCCTCCAGCTGAAGTCCGGTGCGGCTGACATCCTCTACGCTGTGCCCTTCAAGGACCTGGCCGATCTGTCCAAGACGCCGGGAATCACCGTCGACAAGCACGGCTCGGGGAGCCTGACAGAGGTTGTGCTCAACAATCGCGTCGCACCCTTCAACAATCTCCAGGTTCGCGAAGCCATGCAGTACGCGATCAACCGTCAGCAGATCGGAGAGGTGGCCATGTATGGCTATTTCGATCCGGTCACGGATCTACTGCCACCCTGGCACTGGGGCCACGATGCGGATTTCCCGGCGCCAGCATACGACCCGCAAAAGGCAACTCAACTCTTGGCCCAAGCTGGGTACGACTCGGGCCACCCACTCTCGTTCGAGCTGCGTATCATCAACAATCAGGATTTCATCGATCAAGCCACTCTGATCCAACAGCAACTCGCGCAGATCGGTGTCCAAGTGAAGGTCACACCACTCGACAAAGCGACTTTCCTCGCGCCGATGTTCTATACACCCGGTGCGAAGAATCTCTCGTGGCAGGCCGGCCTGGAGCGTTTCACCTTCGGAGCGATCACGCCGTCTTTGGCATATCAGACTTACGACACAGGTTCCTACATCAACTTCTGCGGCGTGAACCTCCCCGGAGGACTCCAGGATCCCACATTGCAGTCGCTGATCGACCAGGCCAAGGTCGAAGGGGATCAGACCAAGGCAAAGGCACTCTTCCAGCAGATCTCCCAGCAGTTCTATAAGGACGCGCTGACCGTGTATCTGCCTTGGCAGGATAATGTGATGGCGACGCGTGATAGGGTCCAGGACTTCCACGTACTGGCAGGCCCTGTATACCCGCTGCAGTATGTATGGGTCAACGACGGCAAGTAGTCAGTCATAGGATTGCTGACGGAGCGGTAAGCGGGCAGTGACAGCGTATGTCGGGCGGCGTCTGGTGCTGCTCGTGCCCGTTCTGTTGGGTGTATCCATCGCAGTGTTCCTGCTCGTGCACCTGGCGCCGGGGGACCCCGTGACGAGTCAGCTCGGCTTGTATCCATCTCCCCAGACTGTGGCGCGGTTGCGCCACAGTCTGGGGCTGGACGACCCTCTTCCGGTCCAGTACATCATCTGGCTCGGACGGGTGCTTCACGGAGATCTCGGCAACTCCCTGTACGCGCATGCGCCGGTTACGGACCTGATCCTCCAACGGTTCCCGACCACGTTGGCCCTGACCGTCGCCAGCACGATCTTTGCTCTCGTTATCGGCATTCCGCTGGGCGTTGTCTCGGCTACGCACAGGGATGGGATCGTCGATCACATCGGGCTGATCTTGTCCATGATCGGTGTATCCATCCCGGTCTTCTGGCTCGGTTTCCTGCTCATCCTGGCCCTTGCGGTCAGTATCCAGATCTTTCCACCTGGCGGCTCCATCTCCACGTATGGTCCAATCGCCCTCGTTCTGCCATCCGTAACACTTGGGGCGTCATTCGTTGGTGTAGTCGTTCGCTTTACTCGTGCAACCATGCTTGAGGTCCTAGGGCAGGACTATGTGCGTACCGCACGGGCCAAGGGCCTCTCGGAGATGCGCGTCAACTATGAGCACGCCCTAGGAAATGCCCTGATACCGCTAACGACCGTCGTGGGCTTGCAGGTTGGCCTCCTGCTGTCTGGGGCTGTGCTCACCGAGACGGTCTTCTCGTTGCCCGGTCTGGGACTCCTGATGACCGATGCGGTGGCGGCCCGCGACTACCCACTGATCCTGGGCAGCGTTCTTGCGGTGGCCGTCTTGGTCGTGTTGGTCAATCTTGCGGTCGACCTGCTTTACGGGGTTCTGGATCCACGAATCCGCTATGACTGATGCAAGCGGGCCCGGGGTGCCCCTCGGACTCGCGGTCCGCAGGGCAGCGTCGTTGGCTGCGCGCCCCGCCTGGGTGCGCCGGTTCGCTCGCAACCGACTGGGTCTCCTCGGTGCGTTCGGGATCGCAGTGTTCCTGGCCGTGGGCATCCTCGCGCCGTATATCGAACCGCGCCCGTACGCGGAATTCGATCTCGCCCACCGACTGGTCGGTCCTAGCACCGCTCATCTGCTGGGGACGGACCAGTTCGGGCGCGATCAGCTATCGCGAATCCTGTATGGCGCTAGGATCTCGCTGACGGTTGCCCTCGCCGGGACATCGATCGGTACGGTGGTCGGGATGCTCCTCGGTGCCCTTGCCGGCTACATCGGCGGATGGGTCGATGAGGCTGTCATGAGAGCGATGGATATCGTTCTGGCTTTCCCACAGATCGTGCTCGCGATCGCCGTAGCTGCGCTGTTGGGTCCAAGCATCATCAATGTGATCTGGATCATCGGCCTCTTGATCGTACCGCAGTTCGCTCGCGTGACCCGTGGGTCCGTGATCGCCGTCATGGGCCTCGAATACGTCACAGCGGCGCGCACCGTCGGACAGCACGAGCGAGCGATCCTCTTCGGGCATGTCCTTCCCAACGTCCTTGGGCCTCTCGTCGTCCTTGCGTCGCTGACGATTCCGAACGCGATCATCACCGAAGCTGCCCTGAGCTTCCTCGGTGTTGGCGTTCAGCTTCCCACACCTAGCTGGGGCAACCTCCTGTCCGGCGGGAACACATTCCTCCTCCAGGCCCCTTGGCTGACGATCTTTCCCGGGATCGCGATCACGTTGGCCGTCCTCTCATTCAACGTCGTTGGAGACGGATTGCGCGACGCGCTGGATACGTCGGGAGGGCACGAATGAGCGGAGAGCCCACGCTCGCCGTGTCCGACCTCGCGATAGATCTCGCTCTGCCTGACCGTACTATCCACGCTGTGCGCGGGTTGTCGTACGACCTCGCGCGGGGCGAGGCGCTCGGTATCGTTGGCGAATCCGGCTCGGGCAAGACTACAAGCGCCTTGGCGCTTCTCGGGCTCCTCCCGAAGGGCGTGGGAAGGGTCGTGCATGGCAGCATGCGCTTCGAAGGCCGTGAACTCGTTGGCGCGTCAACTCGCGAGCTGCAATCGGTCAGGGGCGCGGGCATCGCGATGGTCTTCCAAGACCCGCTCGCCAGCCTCAACCCTGTGATGCCCATCGGTAGGCAGATCAGCGAAGCTCTGGGGGCGCACAAGGGGCTCTCTGGCGCTGCGGCGCGGACGCGGACCATCGACCTCCTCGCGATGGTGGGCATCGCCAGTCCGAAGCGGCGGGTCGAGGACTACCCGCACCAATTCAGCGGCGGCATGCGCCAGCGAGTGATGCTGGCGATGGCTCTGTCCTGCGAGCCTGCCTTGCTGGTCGCGGATGAGCCTACGACCGCTCTCGATGTGACCATCCAGGCCCAGATCCTCGATCTTCTCAATCGACTGCGACGCGAATTGCGCATGACCGTCCTCATCATCAGTCACGACCTTGGGGTCGTCGCAGACGTGGCGGACCGGGTCGCCGTGATGTACGCCGGACGGATCGTGGAGATCGGCTCCACGAACGAGGTCATCGACCGTCCGCGACACCCCTACACCATCGGCCTCCTGCAGTCGATACCTCGACTTGACCGGCCACGCACGTCCGAACTCAGTTCGATCGAGGGCGGGCCCCCGGACCTCTCGAAGCCGTTGCGGGGGTGCCCATTCCGCCCCCGCTGCGCTTGGGCGATCCAGCGCTGCGAGGATACCGACCCTTCACTGGAGCCAGTTGGTGGGGGGCATTCTGTGGCCTGCTGGGTCAAACCGCATCAACCGGATGCAGTGCCATGACCGCCGTGCAGACCGCCGCGCCGGCCGTATCTCGATCTCAGCCGCACGAACCGTTGCTAGCAGTCGACGGCCTTCGAGTCTGGTTTCCGGTCCGTCGCGGCGTCTTGCGCCGTCGGGTGGGATGGGTCAAAGCGGTTGATGATGTCAACTTCCACCTGTCGACCGGGAAGACGCTGGGCGTCGTGGGTGAGTCGGGAGCGGGAAAGACGACCGTTGCGCGCGCGATCGTTCGGATCCAACCGATCACCGCTGGAGCGGTGCGCCTAGCGGGGATGGACCTCGGGGCCCTGCATGGCGCCGAGCTCCGACGAGCCCGACGACAAGTCCAGATGATCTTCCAGGACCCATACGGCAGCCTCGATCCTCGGCAGACCGTCGGCGACATCCTCGCCGAGCCCCTCGCGGTCCATGGCCTCGTGCCACGCGTTGGTCGGGAGGCGCGAGTGGCGGAACTACTGGAACTGGTCGGCCTCGAGCCAGATCACGCCGATCGGTACCCTCGGGAGCTCAGCGGGGGCCAACGGCAGCGCGTGGGGATCGCTCGTGCCATCGCTGTCCAACCCGCGCTGATCGTCTGTGACGAGCCCGTCAGCTCGCTCGATGTGTCGATACAGGCCCAGGTCATCAATCTGCTGACGCGACTGCAGCGCGAACTCGGCCTTTCATACGTGTTCATCGCCCACGATCTGGCCGTCGTGCGCCATATCGCTGACCGTGTGGCCGTCATGTATCTCGGTCGAATCGTCGAATCCGGGCCGGTCGAGTCCGTCTACAGCCATCCGGCTCATCCGTACACGGTCGCGCTGCTGTCTGCAGCGCTGCCTATCGAGGCTACCGCTCGGCGGCGGAAGCGGATCATCCTTCCTGGCGAGATCCCGAGCCCGGACCGACCGCCGACGGGATGCAGCTTCCATCCGCGATGTTGGCTCAGGACGCGGCTCGGGAACCCGGAGATCTGCGAGCGCGAGTCGCCGCAACTGCGGTCCGTTGCGGGCAGCGAAGCAGTTGCCTGCCATTTCGCCGAGCGGACCTCTGAATTCGACCAGACAGCAACCGCGGCCCACGACCCTCTCAGGTCGGGGCCAAGTCCGAGTGGCGGAGCCGCGGCGTGATCTCGGACCGTCCTGGTCGCTAATGACTTGCTCGACCCCGTTTTTGAAGGAGCCCGCACATGACTGACGCGTCTACAACGCGCTTCGCCGTCACCTTCCCGGCCACGCTGTCGGACACGCCCATCACGGGGCGCATCTTCGTCATCGTGACTCGGAGCGTCGAGCGCCCCTACGTCCTCTCGTCGAGCCCGGGCGCCATCGGCGGTCGCGAGACGGGCATCGAGCCACGTCTCCAGGCCGGGACCTGGAAGAACCGGGTGCCGTTCTTCGGCACCTACCGCCAGAGCGTCCCGTACTTCAGTCCCTGGGTCACGAGCGTCCCCTTCTTCGGGGCCGACATCCAGGATCTGGCGCCCGACAGTCCGGCCATCGTCGACGACCAAGCCCCGGGCTTTCCAGTGACCAGCCTGCGTGACCTTCCAGCCGGCGACTACTACGTCCAGGCTGTCCTCAACGTCTATACACGTTTCGACCGCTCCGACGGTCATGTCATCTGGGCCCACATGGACCAGTGGGAAGGTCAGCACTGGAACCAGTCGCCCGGAAACCTCGTCAGCACCGTGCAGCAGGTCCATCTCGACCCGGTCCAGGGGTTCGACGTGCCCCTCCAGTTGGTCGAGCGACTGCCCGCCCCTGATGCGCCGGCCGATACCGACTACGTCAAGCGGCTGCGATTCGATAGCCCCTCGCTAAGCGCCTTCTGGGGGCGGCCGATGCCGCTTGGGGCCACGGTCCTGCTGCCCAAGGGCTATGCGGACGACCCGGACCGGCGCTACCCGGTCATCTACAACAACGAGCACTTCAACCTCGGCGCGCCCTTCGGCTTCTCGCCGACCGCCGCCCCCGAGACCGAGGAGCAGCGCTACATGCGCGAGCTTCGCGGCCTGGAGTCCGGCCACGCCTTCTACGAGGCATGGATGGGCGACGACTTCCCGCGATTCATCATCGTCACCCTCCTCCATCCGACGCCCTATTTCGACAGCTCGTACTGCGTCGATTCGGCCAACGTGGGCCCCTATGGCAAGGCCATCATGACCGAGCTGATCCCCAGGGTGGAGGAGAGGTTTCGCATCATCCAGGAGCCCTCGGCACGGTTCCTGACCGGCGGCTCCACGGGCGGCTGGGTGTCCCTCGCGATGCAGCTCTACCATCCGAAGTTCTTCGGCGGCGCATGGGCCTTCGCCCCGGACTCGCTCGATTTCCGCCGTTACGGGCTGCTCAACATCTACGCCGACGCCAACGCCTATCAGGCCCCTAACCGCGAGTGGCTCGTGCCCGAACGCACCTTCTATCGCTCGCCTGACGGCCAACCAGAGCTCACGACCCGCCAGATGAGTCAGATGGAGGCCGCACTCGGCAGCCACGGCCGCTCGGGTGAGCAGCTCGATGTGTGGCACGCAACCTTCGGGCCTGTGGGCCCCGATGGCTATCCGCAGCCGCTCTGGGATCAGGCGACCGGGGCGATCGACCCGGCGGTAGCGCGGCAGTGGCGCGATGGCGGCTATGACTTGCGGGCCTACGTCGAGGACCACTGGTCAGAGATCGGACCCGACCTAGTGGGCAAGCTTCATGTGTATTGCGCGGACATGGACGACTACTTCCTCAACCTCGGCGTCTATGCCTTCGAGGAGGCGCTTGAGAACACCACCGAGCCGTACTACGCTGGCTCTTTCACCTATGGTCGCCCCCTCGATGGCCATGTCTGGCATCCCATGAACCACGCTGAGCTCGTGCGCGAGATGGCCGCCTCTCTGCGTCAGGGGGCAAGGCCCAAGCGATTCTTCGCTTCGCGACCGAGCGCGGTAGCCCATGCGATGCACGAAGAGCAGGCGCAGCCAGGTCAGAGGTAGCAAGCTTCCTGCGATCCAGGATGGGTCACCACCGCTTGGCCAGCGGCAGCTCTGCCCTTTGAATAAGGAGTGGAGCCGACACTCGGATTCGAACCGAGGACCTGCTGTTTACGAAACAGCTGCTCTACCGCTGAGCTATGTCGGCGCCGCACGAGTATACGGGGGCGAGCAGCGGGCGACCCTCGGCCGGATCGGCGTTGGCGCCGATGGCGCGGTCATCGTGTCGTCCCGCTCGGGATACGAACGACCGGCGATGCGACAAGCGCACCGCCGGTCCGATCCGGTCACGTGGAGCGGCTGAGGCCGCTCGGGTCCTCAGGCGGCGCGCACCTGCGAGGCGCGCGGGCCCTTGGGGCTGGACTCGACCTGGAACTCGACGCGCTCGCCGCCGGCGAGGCGGTCGAAGTCGAGCGAGGAGTCGAGGCCGCCACGATGGAAGAAGTATTCCTTCCCATCCTCAGCGGCGATGAAGCCGAAGCCGCGATCGGCGACGACCTTCTTGATGGTACCGGTGGCCACATGGACCTCCATCTTCCCGAACAGAGGGGGATCGGCAGAACGCACGGTCCGTTCGAGAAGACGGTCGACCACGCGGGAGCGTCGCCACAAGAGGGTGGCGAGCCCGTAGGGTATCACAGCCCCTTCGGGTGGCCCCGCCGCGGCTCGTCCCTCAGGGCTTGTCCGGGGCTAGTAGTCGACCTCCTCCGCAGCGGTCCGGGCCCCCTCCGGCCCCAGACGGACGTGGTCGAGCGCCTCGATGAAGTGGCCGATGACCCCGCGATCTACCTCCGACCCGCCGGTGAAGGCCTCGCGGACGACGACGTCCGTCGTGCAGAAACGGTCGGTCTCGGCGAAGGGGCCATCGACGACCTGGACTGCGGCGGGCGCGTCCGCCTGGTCGGGCGTGGTCAGCACCTGGCGATCGAGCACCTCGCGCTGCAGGGTGCCCCAGACGCGTTCGATCTTGCCGTTCGTCCAGGGCGAGTTGATCTGGGTCCGCAGGTGCCGGACGCGCAGCGCCGCCAGGGTCTGGCCGAAGAGGGTCAGGACCCCGGGCATCCAGACCACGAAGGGGCTGCCGTTGTCGCTCATCAGCTCCAATGGGGTGCCGCACAGCTCGAAGCAGTCGCGCAGCCAGGGCAGGATCACCACCTGGGCCGGGCGGGGCAGGACGCGCAGCCCGATCAGGTAGCGCGAGTGGTCATCGACGAGGCCGACGATCCAGACCTTCGTGTAGCTGGCCCAGGCCCCGCAGGAAGAACGGGCCCTTGATGTCGATGTGCCAGAGCTCGTTGGGCGCTGCCCGCTCGTAGCGGGGGCCGCGCGGCCGGGCCAGACTGGGTCGCGCGGTGCCGTACCCGGACGAAGAGGGCGCTCACCGCATTGGGCTCGAGCGGATAGATCCCGCGACGCGTGAACTCGGCCGCCAGGCGTTTGGCGTTCCAGTAGGTCAGGAGCCGCACCAAGATCACGGCCCGCTCGACCCAATCGGGCAGGGCCACGGGCGCCGGTCCGCGCGGCGGATCGAGCAGCGCCGCCAGGCCACCGGCCGCGTGGCGCTCGCGCCAGCGATATAGGCTGGCCCGGCTGACCCCGAGGGCCAGCGCGGCCGCGATGCCCTCCTCCCGAGCGACGCGCACGCATCCCGCGCGGCAGCGGAGCGCGTGCAGGTCCCGCCGCCGTCGCGCCGTCGGCGGTCGTCCGCCGCGGGTGGCGAGGAACAAGAAGCCCGGCCCCTCCTGGTACGTGTGTCGCTGCAGGCGGCGGTGCGGGTCGGCCCGATGCTGCTGGTGAGGCTCGTCCATGCCCGGACGCTAACCGCCCCATCGCCCCCGCGGCCATGTCTCATCAACCTCAGGAACTACACCTAGACCGTCAGGTCGATCCGCCGTGCCGGCTCCCGATCAGGAACTCGCGCCAGGGTCGGCGGACGTGCAAACGACCCGGGGAGGGGGACCCGGGTCGTTTGCCAGATAGCATCGGGCGCCCCGTCACCTGGCACCCGTTGCGGAAGGTCCGTGTGATCTCCTTCCGCCGCCGATCTGGTAAGGGATAGGTTAGAGCGATGCGGCTCACAGATGGGCCGGCGTTGCCGTCAGACACCTTGCAACCGCGTTACAGCCCGCGCCGTGACCCGGCCATGCTGGGTCACGGCGATCAGAGACCGTAAGCAGCCCTGCGGTCGGCCAGGCACGGACACCTTGGGCGCGACCGGCTGCCAGCTATTTGATGAGCTGTACGCCAACGACTGGGTTGTTGCTGCCGCCCCCACCAACGCCTGGCCCGACCGTGCCGGTCGCGAGAATCTTGACGAACTTCCCAACGAGACACGAGGTGGCGCCATTGCCCGTGTCGCAGATCCCTGACCCGTCATTGCCGTTGGTGTAGGCGCCATGGGAAGCGTTAGCGGCCACACAGTCTGCATCCGTGCTGCTGCAGAGCTGGAAGAAGGCGAAGCTCGGGATGCGGTACCACTGGTTCTGGCCCTTACCACCCAGATCACCCGCCGGGCAACCGTAATTAGGCGCAGTCACGATCGCTGGTTGCGAGCTGTCTGGGGAACCGTTGGGGCCCGGATCGCAGCTCAGATCGAATTGAGGGATCATCACCACTTGGCCGTCATAGTTTCGAAGTGCGTTCTCTACGCCGAGGCTGTTGATGTTGCCGGTCGACGTCATGTCCTGCCACGAAGGAAGATCGATGGCCGGGTTGTTGGGCGTATTGATCGCCTCAATTAGCTCCGAGGTACCGCCGGCGGGCGGCGTCCAGTCAACCCACCCGACATTGCCCGGGCCGTTCTGGCAAAGGGGCACCTTGTACAGCTGGTTCAGGACCCACGCGGACCCCGTGTTCACCGGGTTGTTGGACCCATCGCAGGTGACGATGTTGACCGGGATGGTGACCGGGAGCAGAGAGCATGCGCTGCCCTGGGAGGCGTCGCAGAATCCTTGGAGATAGCCAGCCACCGCCGTTGCCCTGGTATCTACGCCGATGCTCCTGATGCCGACAATGCCTGCGACATAGGTGCCCACGCTCTTGTGCCCCTGGACGAGCACCCCTGCTGGGGGGCCAACGGAGAGGCTCGGACAATCCGGAGTCGTGGCGGAGCTCGAGGGCAGATTGCCGGAACCAACGGCCGATGCAGTCGCGAAGTCGTAACTACCATCGGCGTTCAATGCGGCAAGACCGTTGGGCTGGAGCGGTATCCCGCAGATATCAGTGTAGTAAGCGCCGTTGAGGGTAATTCCGTTGGCGGTAGCATTCGATCGGACGGCCGACGCAACAGCAGCATCCCACTGGGCGCTGGTCCAAGTCGGGTTCGCCTGAGCCAGCTTCTCGGCCAGGATGATCGCTCCGGCCTCAGAAGCACTATCAGAACCGTTCTGCACGATTCGCTGATGTGCCCAAACATTCCCACCGTCAACGGTCAAGGCGACCACGATGAGGACCGCCATCAAGACCCCGACCATCAGGACGATCGCCTGACCGGAACTCTCGCCGACAAACGGCTTGCCTTTCAACATCTGCTGCCTCCCGTCGTTACAAGTCGTTGGAGGTCGGGTCATCATCACCCGCTGCGGAGCGTCGCTCATGGGAACACCCGCTCGACCGGCATCTGGGAGGTCGACGTCAGTGCGATCGTGCCAACGATGGTGCTGACGACCGGCGTCAGGGGGGTGAATTGGTAGCGAACCGTGACCTGCGCGATGCAGCCGACGTCGACTGGGCTGCAGTCTAAGGTCGATCCGGTTGGTGTCGAGTAGGACACGGTGACGTCATTGGTTTGGACGTTCAGCGAGACCGCCGCCTGAACCGCGCACTGCTTGATCGACCAGTGCGGGTTCGCCGGGTCCTCGACGGGCTTGGACTCGACACAGTCCGGACTCGTCTGGATTTGATTGACTGCAGCGACGCGGGCACCTTGGCGCGCGGCGTTTGCCACCGTGTTGTATGCATAGACTGCTCGTCCGAGATCGATAGCGCCAAAGAGGAGCAGCAGGATCAAGGGGAGGACCAGGGCGAACTCAACTAGTCCCTGCCCTAATTCCAGGATGGGTGACCGGAGCGTGCGGCTCCACGGAGACCTCATTTCGAGGACACTGTGATGCCGGTCGAGTCACAGGGCAGGCTCGCCCCTGGGGTCTGGCTCTGACTAGTGATGCCGTACTGGGGCGGAATGAGCGGGTCAAAGACGACACTCAATGAGAAGCCGGCCTTGGTCCACGTGTTCTGCGCCTTATTGGTTGCGGTGCCAACGAAGTCAGGCACCGTGCACATCGGTGTCGGGGAAGGTGTCGGCGAGACAGTCGGCGATGGAGACGTGCTGGGAGTCGGGGAGGAAGAAGGCGGGGAGGTGGGTGTCGGTACCGGCCCAGTCTGCACCGGGATCCCAGCGATGGCTCCCGCCCGGATGGGGAAGGCTGCGAAGCCACCCACGGCGACCGACCCGCCCAGGATCGCGCCGATGACCGGGGTGATCGGGTGGAACTGACACGTGATCGAGACTTCGGCGGGTTGGCCTACAGATGTGCCGGCAGGAAAGGTCGGCGTTGGTGCCGGGGATGGCACGGTACAGTCGATGTTCGCCCACTCGTTGGCGATGAGCTGCTGGTACTGCGCCTGCCCGTTGGCGTTCGGATTTGGGTTCTGAGCGGCGAAGTTCGCCGCCTCCCGGACTGCGTTGTTCACCTCGACCCAGGCGAGGAAGACGCGTCCGAAGTCGAGGGCGATCAAGATCACAAGGAGGACGACGGGCAACACGACAGCGAACTCGACCAGGCTTTGGCCGCGTGAATTGTGCCTGTGCTGGCTCCGTCGGCCCATGAGTCGGCTCACGTGAACCCCCGTACGTTCGTGGGACGCTCAGGATAGTCGGGTGGGACCCTTGCGGCCGACCTTACCAGTACGAAGGTCCCGGTGCGGGGAGACACCGTCCCGGACGACGCCCGGTACCCGATGACGCCTGGTGGACGAAGGCGGCCGCCGCGCCGACCCACGAATGGCTACGGGAAGCCCCCGGTCGAGGTCTCGACCGGGGGCCCGGAGCGGCGGGGTGAGCGCGGGCTGTCGTTAGCGGATGAGCTGGACGCCCAGGAGGCCCGGATTGGACGAGTCGATCTTCTGGAGGTTGATCGTCCCGGGCGCCGGCAGCTGCTTGGTGAACCAGCCCTTGAGGCAGCCGTTGCTGCCGTTGCCGTCGACGGGCGGCGCTCCCGGAGCCGAGTTGCAGGCCGCGTTGTTGCTGCCCTGGATGTAGGCCTGGTCGAGATGGAAGCCCACGAACGTGGGGATGTGATACCAGGTGTTGTTGCCCACGCCCTGCTGGCCGGCCGGGCAGTCCGACAGCGAGGTGCCCCCAGGATCCTGTTTGCAGGTGCCGTCGAAGAGCGGCAGCCAGACCGTCTTGCCCGCGTAGGTATTGACGGCGTCCTCGACGTTGTTCGGGTTGCCGGCCTGCGTCTGCTCCCAGCCGGGGAAGGACAGGTTCGTCACGCAGGGGTCGGTGATGTTGGTGACGAGCGTGCCGCCGCAGCCGAAGTCCAGCCAGCCCACCGACCCGGCTGAGTCGCCCCCGATGCCGCCGTTCTTCGTCTTGCAGAGCGGCACGATGGCCTCATCGTTGGCCGTGTACTGGTCCTGGCCGACGATCGGCCAGGGGTCCGTGCCGGGCGACAGCTTGCCTGAGCCCGTGCAGGTGGAGATGGCCACCGGGATGGTCAGGGGCAGGACGCCGCAGATGGTGTCGCTCGGGCAGAGCGAAGTCACCACGCCGACCACGGCAGTCGCCTGGGTGGTGGCCGTGAAGCTCTTGATCCCGACCACGCCGGCAAGGTACGTCGCCACCTGTTTGGTCGCGATGGTCTTCACGCCTTGAGCGCCGTCCGGTACCACGCCAGCGCCGACGGCGGTCAGCGGATCGCCCAGGTAGTCGGTGTACACGGCGCTGCTCAGGGGCGTTTGATTGTTCGCCGCGGTCTCATAGGTAGACCTGCAAACGGCGAGGTCCCACGTGTCGGTGGTGCCGGTGGGACAGGTCCCGGTCGTGTTCGCAGGTGCGCTCGCACCTGACAGCTCCTGGGCCAGGACGACGGTGCCGGCTTCAGCGGCCGCGTCGCTCCCGTTCTGGATCGCGCGTTGCTGCGACCAGAGGTTGCCCCCGTCGATGACCAGGCCGGCCAGGGCCAGCATGGCGATGAAGCCGACGACCATGATGACGAGCGCCTGCCCGGTCTGATCGTGGAGGTCGCGGTGGAGTCGCATCGAGGGTCCCCTCTGTTCGGATGACATGGTCAGCACCCGCTCGAGCAGACGCGCTCGACCGGGACCTTGGTGGTCGAAGTGATCGAGATCGGGCCGATGAGCTGGGCGATGATCGGGGTGATGGGAGTGAACTGGTAGTGGACCGTCACCACGGCTAGGCAACCGATCGCCAGGGGGGCGCAGTCAGTGGTGGTGTCCGAAGCCACGTCGGCAGGCGAGTGATAGACGACCGTGACATCGGTGGCCTGGGTGCCGAGCGAATTCCCGGCGGCCTGGGCGCATCCGGCCGCCGAGACGCCCGGGTCGGTCGTATCGCAGGTCAGGGTCGTGACGGTCGGATCCTGGTTGACGATCGCCACCCGGGCCGCGGAACGGGCCACGTTCGAGGCCGTGTTGTAGGCGAAGACGGCCCGTGAGAGGTCCACCATCCCGAACAGGACGAGGGCGATGACGGGGAAGACGAGGGCGAACTCGACCAGGGCCTGGCCTCGCTGCCGCTGGGGAGTCCCGCGCCAGGCGCTCATGACTTGGCCCCGCCGACGACCGCGTAACTGGCGCATCCGGACGAACCCGGGAGGAACAGCCCGCCGGTCTGGTACTGGCTCTTGATCTGGAAATCGCCAGAGCCGGACGAGGGGGCGGTGGTCGTCGCGCCGGCCGTCGATCCGCTGCTCGCGTCGCCGTTGGCGAGGTACCAGAGCGGGCCGGTGAAGTTCGCGGCGCTCCAGAGCGACGCGGCTCCGCTCCCCTTGGTATTGGCGAAGTTGGGGACCTGGCAGCCGGTGGTGACGTAGTTCGTGATGGAGGAGGTGTTGCTGCCCCCGGACGTCGTCACCACGAGCGTCACGGTGAAGAACCCGGCGCTGGTGTAGGTATGGCTCGGGTTCGCCGAGGTGCTCGTCCCGCCGTCACCGAACGTCCAGGCGTAGGTGGCACCTCCGGTGTTGCTCGAGGTGTTCGTGAAGTTCACCGCGAGGTTGTACGCACCTTGGATCGCGGACCCGGTGGATCCGCCGCCGGCGACGTAGATCGAGCCGATGACCGGGGTGCCGTAGAACCCGGCCACGGGCGGCCCGGAAGGCGTCGGCGAGATGGTGATGCTCTTGGTCGCCGAGGCGCAGGCTGAGGCGTTGCAGACGGTGAGCGTCACGGGATACGGCGTTCCGCTGGCCGCGGCGTAGACGTAGGTCGGGTCTTGCTGGATGCTCGTCCCGCCGTCGCCGAAGGTCCAGCTCCAGGTCGCCGCGCCGGTCGAGGTGTCCGTGAAGCTGACGGTCAGCGGCGCGGTCCCGGTCGTCGGCGCGAAGGTGAAGTCGGCTGTCGGTGCGCCGGGCAGCGGGACGCTCGAGCCCGGCAGATTGGCGATGGCGCCGGTCCGGATGGGAAAGAACGACTGCGATCCGATCGAGACCGACTGGCCGCCCAGGATCGTATCGAGGAAGGGCGTGATCAGGCCGAACCTGCAAGCCAGGCTCACCTGGGCCGGATCACCGAGGTCGGTCCCGTCAGGGAAGGTCGGGTACGGCGGGTTGTGGCCGCTGCCATCGGCGTTGAGCGTGCAATCCGCCGAGCTCGTCTCTCGCTGGACCAGCGTCGTGTAGTCGGCCTGCTGGGCGGCCAGGCCGACGCCGACGAACGCGTCAGGGTAGGAGGCGGCGTAGTTCGCGGCGATCCGCGAGGCGTTGTTGAGGGTCACCCAGCCGAGGAAGACGCGTCCGAAATCGATGGCCATCAGCAACACGAGCATGAAGATCGGGAGGACAAGAGCGAACTCGGTCAAGCTTTGACCGCGCTGGCCGGGCGAGGTGCGCCGGCCCTGCAGTCGCCAGAGTCGGTCCATGGATCGGTCCATCGGTACCCCGGGCTACGTGGGCGAGGGGGTGAGCGTCAAGTCGCGACCTTTCGGCCGTCATTACAGGGGTGCAGCCTCGCACCAAGCGGCATTTCCAGCAGGTATCCGATGGTCCCAGGTGTATCTAGGCCTGATGTACTAGCCAAACCACCGGGATGGGCCGGACTGCCCCGGACTCCACCACCGACGGCTCAGGCGGGGCTCAGGGCTCCTCGATCGGCTCCGCCGGCAGGGTGAAGACGAAGGCGGCCCCCGGCTCCGCGCCCCGGTCGGCCAACCAGAGGCGACCGCCCATGGTCTCGATCAGGCCGCGGGCCACGGGCAGGCCGAGGCCCGTGCCATCGGAGGTCTGGGGTGAGAGCCGGGCGAAGCGCTCGAAGGCCCGCTCGCGGTCCTCGGCGGCGATGCCCGGCCCGTGGTCGCGGATCGTGGCCTGCAGGGCCGTGCCGGCCAGGGCGATGCTGACCTCGATAGCGCCCTGGCCGTAGCGCACGGCGTTGTCGAGCAGGGCCCACACGACCTGCTCGACCCAGTCGCGGTCGGCCGTCGCCAGCCAGCCGGCGGCCGCGTCACCCACCGAGAAGGGCCGCTCCCCGTGGCCCAGGCTCTCCCACGCCCGCTGGACGAGCGGCGCGAGGGCGAAGACGTCGATCTGGGGCCGCAGCGTGCCGGCCTCCAGGCGTGAGACGGTGAGCAGCTGCGAGACGAGCCGGCCCAGGCGGTCACTCTGCTCGACGATGATGCCCAGCCGGCGGTCCTCCGACTCGTCGGCCAGCTGGGCGGCGAAGGCCCGGATCGACGTCAGTGGGGTCTGGAGGTTGTGGCTCACCCCGCGCAGGAACTCGTTCTTCAGCTCGGCCAGCTCGGTGGCCGTGGCGAACAGCTCGGCGTTGCGGATGGCGGCGGCGAGCTGGAGGCCGAAGATGCGGAACAGGTCGACGTCGGCCGGGCCCCACTCCCGGGTGGGGACCTGGACGGCGACCAGGGTCCCGATGTGGTCGGCTCCGACGTCCAGCGCCGTGCGGACCTCGTAGGCCTCGCCCGGCACGCGTTCAGCGAGGGGCGGCATGAGGGCCTCGTCGCGACCGAGGTAGACGATGGCCCGGGTGAAGCCGAAGGCGCTCACGGCGGCCGATTCGGCGGTCTTGACCAGCCCCTGGACCCCGTCCTGGGGCGAGAAGCCGGCTACCGCCTGGGAGACGAGGGCCAGGGAGCGGTTGCGGGCGGCGAGCGCATCGGCCAGGCGGTTGTGACTGGCGGCCAAGCGGTCGAGCTCGTCGTCGCCGCCGGTGCCGGGCAGGCGGGCGGAGAGGTCGCCGGCCTGGAGGCGATCGAGGGTCCGGGTCAGCTCATGGAGCGGCCCGATGAGCCAGCTCCTGAGGGGCGGACCGGCCAGGACGATCATGACGACGGCCACGACGGCGGTGGCCAGGAACGCCGCGGCGAAGCCGGTCCGGGGCGCGGTGGGGTCGAGGGCCAGGAGCAGGACGGCGACGACGAGGAGGGGTAGGAGGGCCGCCGCGCCGATGGCCAGCAGGAGGCGCACGGCGAGCGGTAGGCGGCGCACGGGCCTCAGGTGCTCGAGGGCTGGTCGGGGACCGGCGCGTGTCTCACGAGCCGGTAACCCAGGCCCCGCACGGTCTCGACGTAGACCGGCGTCCCGTGCCCGGGCTCGATCTTGCGGCGCAGGCGAGCCATGGTCACCCAGACGTAGCTGGGGTCGGGCGTCTCGGTCTCGGCCCACCCGCGGGCCAGGAGGGTATCCGTGATGACGGTCTGGCCGACGTTGGCCGCGAGCGCATAGAGGAGCCTTGATTCGACCGGCGTGAGACGCACTTCGACGCCGTTGACGAAGGCCCGACGCCGCTGAAGGTCGAGCGTGAGCTCGGGTCCGAGCTCCAGCCGGCCGGCGGGCACCCGGTCGCCGACCCGCCGCAGGACCCGATTGATGCGCGCCCGCAGCTCCGGGTAGTGGAAGGGCTTGGTGATGTAGTCCTCGGCCACCTCTTCGAGGGCCTGGGCCTTGCTGTCGCCGGCGTCGATGGCCGAGAGGACGATGATCGGCAGGTCGGCCCGCTCCTTGACCTGGCGGGCCAGGTTCAGCCCGTCGAGGCGGGGCATCAGCATGTCCACGACCATGAGATCGGGCCATTCACCTTCGAGCCGGCGCAGGGCTTCCTGCCCGTCGCGCGCGGTCCGCACCTCGAAGCCGTCGTCGCGGAGCTGCTCGGCGAGGAAGACCAGCAGGTTCGGATCGTCGTCCACGAGCAACAGCCGGATGGCTCGATGGGGCAGGCTCATCGGGCCGAGCATAGCTCACGCGATTCGGCCAGATCCCGGCCGGCGGGCCCGCGGCAGGGTGGATTCAGGGCGCTCCGGGCGCGTGGTCGGGCGTAGCCGCCGGCGAGCTGGGATGGGGGGATGGCGTCGGGGGGGCCGGCGGGCTCGTCGCGGCCGACGATGCTGGGCTCGTGCCCGGCGGCGAAGGGGATGGCGCGGCGGACGTGGCGCCGGCGGGCGGCGCATCGCCGGGCGGTGTGGCCCCCGGGTCCTGGGACGGCGGGTTCGATCGGCCGTTCCCATGCCTGTTCCCGTTCCCGCTGCCGTCATCGGCTGGAGAACGCCCGGGTGCTGGGCCGACGTCCAGCCTGGCCTGCTGCAAGGCGGTCAGGGCCTGCGTCACGCCAGGCCGGGCGCTGGCCGGCACCTCGGTCAGCAACTGTTGCAGGACCTGGACCTGCTGATCGAAGACGGCTCGGGTTCGCGCCAGCTGCGCAGCCACGACGTCTTCTTGATCGAGCGTGTCCTCGAGCGTCTGCTGGTAGGCGGTCATGGTGTCGGCGAGGGCCCCGGCATCACCTCGCTGGTTGGCCTGCCGGGCATCGGCGACGTGGGTACCCAGGCGATCGAGGTCGACCTCCAGCCGGGCTGCCGTCCCACTGGGGGGCAGGGTCAGCCGTTCGACCGCCAGCCGCAGGCCGAAGAACGGTTGTCCGGGCCCGCTCGCCGCAGCGACGAGGCCCGCCCCCCCGCCGAGCACCACCGCAGCGGCCAGGATGGAGGCCACGACGGGATGTCGAAGGCCCTGAGGGAGCCAGCGAAGACGGGTGCCCGGGCCAGGGCCCGTCGGCCTCACGCCGGAGGGACCGCCGCTCGCCTGGAGCTGGCTGAAGGCCGCCAGGGAGGCGGAACGGCTGCGTTCGAGCGCCTCGGGCTCTGGATCCAGCGCCGCGGCGGCATCGCCCAGGCGGCCGGGCAGGTCGTCATCCACTCGATCGGACCAGGGCCCACTCACGGCCGCTCCTCGGCCGCCAGCGTGCGGCGCAGCGCCTCGAGGGCCCGGAACTGCAGGGCCCGGACCGCGCCCGCGCGGCGCCCGAGCACGGCCCCGACCTCCCGCGGTTCGAGGCCGCCGAAGAACCGCAGACGCACCACCTCCTGCTGCTCTGGGGTGAGGTCCTCGATGGCCCGCCGGATGCGCTCGACCTCGGACGCGAGGAGGGCCTGCTCCTCGGGCCCCGGGTCCGTGGAGGAGGCCCCCGAGGCGTACTCCAGCTGGTGGCTGGGGTGCACCGTCCGGGCTCGGTCGATGACGGCGTTGCGCGTGAGGCGGAAGGCCCAGGCGGCGAAGGGCACGCCTCTCGGCTGGTAACGGGGCAAGGCTTCGACCATCTTCAGGAAGACCTGCTGGACCAGATCCGCCGTGTCATCGGGATCGCGGACCCGCATGCGGACATAGCGGTACAACCGCGGTGCAAGAGCGTCGTGGAGCGCGGCGAAGGCTTCGGCATCGCCGCGGCAGGCGCGCGCGGCGAGGCTGTCGAGATCCGGGCCATCAGCCATGAGAACGAGGTGCGGCGGCCGTCGTTACGGACACGCGCCGGCGGCAGAACGGCGCAGCGAAGCCTCGCTACGCGTTCGGGGAAGGAGCATGCCGCTGCGACTGGACCGGTGTCGGCGCATCCGGGGAGGGTAGCCGCTTCAGGCCGCAGAATCGAACAGCCCGCCGAAGCGGGCTGTTCGATGCGTTCGGGGACGGTCGTTTTCAGGGATGAGCGGGCGGCGTGGGGTGGTCCATGGCCTGCGGCGGCAGGCTGTGGGTCGGATGGGGGCTCGGAGTACCCGAGGCCTGGCCGGAGCCGGCCGACTCGATGGCCGACCGGGCCTTGTCCAGGCCCATCTGCTGGCTGTCGATCCGGTCGAGCAGCTTCGCCAGGGCGGCAAGGGCGTGGTCATTGGCGTGACCGTTGGCCACCAGCTTGTCACGGACGCCCTGGAGCGTCGCGCGGAGCCGCGCCTCGTTGGCCTCGAGCGTGGCCAGGACGGCGGCATGGGCGTCGTCGGCGGCGGGCGATCCGGCAGGGGATGCACTCGGCGAGGACGTCGCCGCGGGCGAGGTGATCGCGGACGGCCGCGGCGGCGAGGGATGATCGCCCTTCGCAGCGATAGCGATCGGGTTGGTAGGTCCGCTGCCCGCGGCCGGTGGCAGCACGCCCGCCGGTCCCACGACCAGGGTCGCCGCGGCGGTCACGGCGACGATGCCGGTCGCGACCTTGGCGGTGCCGAGGCCGGTCAGGATGTGGAGCGCGTTGGAGAGTCCGTTCATAGCGCGGAGTCGCCTCCTGGGATGCGGTCGTGCGCCGCTCGAGGCGACGCGATCACTGAGGAGGAACGACCCGCTCCCGGATCCGTTACGCGGCCGGGCGTGCGGTGGAGGCCAGGGCGGCGCGTTCGGCCAGGGCCGGAGGGAGCGAACCCGACCCCGTCAGGGTGTCATGGAAGTCGCGCAGGAGGTCGATGGGCGCCTCGCCCGCCGCGCCGGCGTAGCCGCGCGCCGCGAGGTACGCGTCGCGGATGCGGAGGATCTCCAGGCAACCGGTGAGGTAGGCCGAGGCCTGGGTGGGCCAGGCGCAGTATCGGCCGACCTCCACCCGCGCCGTGGGCTCGGGCATGGCCGCCTTGTGGGCCATGAAGGCCACCGCCGCCTCGACGTCCATCTCGCCCAGGTGGAGGCTCGTGTCGACGATGATGCGGGCCGCCCGGAAGAGCGTGGCGTTGAGGTGGTACAGCTCCTGGATGGGTTCCTCGAAGAAGCCCTGCTCGCGCATCGCCCGTTCGGCGTAGAGGGCCCAGCCCTCGCTGAAGTAGGGCGTCCCGAAGACGCTGCGCACGGGCCGTGGATTGGCCTTGCGCATGACCAGATGCCAGTGGTGGCCGGGGTAGGTCTCGTGGACGCTGACGGTGGGGATGTCGCCGTCGCTGTTCGACTCGAGGCGCTGGCGGATCTCGTCGGGGCTCGACCCTTCGGGCAGGAAGGGCACGTAGAAGTGGCCCAGCAGGCGGTCGCTGAAGGCCGGGGGGCTGGAGTAGCCGGCCACGCCCACGACCGGCCGGCGGAAGGGCGGTGACGGCACCACCGCGCACTCCTCGCCCGGGGGCAGCGTCACCAGGGCGCTGCGGGCCAGGAAGCGGCGGGCCTTCTCCGTCCAGGCCTCGTAGGTCTGGCGCATGCCCTCCTCGTCGGCGGCATGGACGGTGTTGGCCTGCTCGAGGACGGCCTGGAAGTCGGGGCCGCCCTGCGTCCGCTGGCTCAGCTCGCGCATCTCGGCCGCCACCCGGTCGTACTCGGCCTGGCCGCGATCGCGCAGCTGGCGGGCGTCGAGCGAGAGCAGCTCGCGTTCCTGGAGCAGGCGGGAGTAGCGCTCCTCGCCCAGCTGCCAGGTGCCGCTGGCCCGCTCGGCCAGGTCGCCGAGGAAGGCGACGAAGGCATCGAGGGCCCGGGCGGCCTGTTCGCCGGCGGCGGCCAGGCGAAGGCGGTCGGGACCGTCGGCCACCTCGGCCGGCAGGAACTCGCGGCAGTAACTGGCCGCGCCCCGGGTGCCGCCCATGGCCCGACGGATGATCAACGGGCTGGCCAGGCCCGGATCGAGGTTGGCCTTGCCGGCCTCCAGGGCCGCGGGCGCAGCCTCGAGGCGGGCGATGGCCGCATCGACCAGCTCGTGCTCGGGCCGCAGCCGGTCGAGGAAGAGGCCGTAGACGCCGCTGGTGATGGGCTCGATGTAGGTCAGCGGCTCGCGTCGCCACTCGGCCCACTCGCGGAGGATGGCCCGGCCGCGGAGGACGGCCAGGATGAGGTCGCGGTCGATGGCCTCGTCCACCGAGAGGCCGGCCGAGTCGACGGCCTGGAAGCGGGTCAGCCACTCGGCCGCCTGCGCGTCGCGGCGTTCGAACCCGGAGGCCGAGAGGTCGTCGAGCCGGTCGTCGAAGCGGGTCAGGCCCAGGCCGCTGGCCCGCACGGGGCGCTCGTCGTACTCCTGGGCCAGGAAGGTGTCGATCAGCGGTTGCGACTCAGTCATGGCCGTGAGTCTGCCATCCCGCGACCGAGGCGGTCGTTCCTCACGGCGCGTGGGGGTCGACGTAGCGGCAGCGAGGGGCGATGAGGCAGCGGTCGCAGGCCGGGTTGCGCGGGTGGCAGGTCCGCCGGCCGTGGGTGATGAGGTTCACGTGGGCCTCGAAGACCTGCTGGGGCGCGATGTCGCCCAGGATCCGATCGTGGGCCGCGACCAGCCCGTCCTGGGGCCGCAGGATGCCGATGCGGCGGGTCACCCGCTCCACGTGGGTATCGATGGGCATGAGCGGCAGGCCGAAGCAGAAGAGCAGCACGACCGCGGCGGTCTTGGGCCCGACGCCCGGGATCGCGGTCAGCCAGGCCCGGGCCTCGAGGGGCGGCAGATGGGCCAGGAAGTCGAGCTCGTAGCCGCCTCGTCGCTCGCGGATGTGGCGCAGCGTGGCCTGGATGCGCGGCGCCTTCTGGGGGGCCAGACCGCCGCCCCGGATGGTGTCGACCAGCTCGTCGATGGGCGCATCCTCGACCTCGGCCCAGCTGGGATAGCGGGCCTTCAGGGCGGCGAAGGCCCGGTCGGCGTTGAGGTCGCTCGTGTTCTGGCTGAGGATCGTCACCACGAGTTGGGCCACGGGATCAGGGCGCGGCTCCCAGTGGGGCCGGCCGTACATCGCGGCCAGAGCCTCGAGGACGAATGGCATCAGCCCCGGGCGCCGTCGTTCCAGGGGCCAGGGCGGCCGGCGAGCAGCACGTCGGGAGCGGCGAGGCCCGGAAGCGGTGCCTTGGATGCGGCGAGGCCCGGGCGCAGAGCGGACCATCAGCGCCCCGCCAGGTCGATCGAGACGAGGCGGGCGGCGCGTTCTGCAGCCCGGGCCACGGGCTCGGGGCCGGCGGCCATGGCTTCGTCCAGGGAGACGGGCCACTCCACCACGGGCAGGCACGCGGCGCCGATCCCGCGCAGGGCCGCCTCTCCCTCGGGGACCACTGCGCCCGCGAAACAGAGGCAGGGCCGCGCGGCTGCGGCCGCACGCAGGGCCACGCCCCAGCACGTCTTGCCGAAGGCCGTCTGCTCGTCCACCCGGCCCTCCCCGGTGAGCACGATGTCCGCCTCCACGAGCGCCGCCTCGAAGCCGGCGAGCTCCATGACCACCTCCACGCCGGGCTGCACGGCGAAGCTGCGGAAACGATCGGCGAGGGCGAGCAGGCCGAAGCCGGTGCCGCCTGCCGCTCCGGCCCCGGGCTGGTCCCGCAAGGGCCGGCCGACGGCATTCTCGAGGACATCGGCATAGTGGCCCAGCGTGGCGTCGAGCTCGGCCACCTGATCGCTCGTGGCCCCTTTCTGGGGGCCGTAGGTGGCGGCCGCCCCCAACTCCCCGAGGAGTGGATTCGTGACGTCGGAGGCGACGGTCAGGTCGACCTCGCCGAGCAGCGGCGCGAGGCCGCTGAGGTCTACCGTGGCCAGCCCGGCCAGGTTCGCGCCACCGGGCGCGAGGTCCTGCCCCGCGGCGTCGAGGAGGCGGACGCCGAGCGCGGTGAGCAGCCCAGCCCCGCCGTCGGTCGTGGCCGATCCCCCGATGCCCAGGACGATGTGGCGGCAACCCAGCCCGATGGCTGCGGCCAGGATGAGCCCGGTCCCGAGGGTGGAGGCGGCCAGCGGGTCGCGCTCGTCGCCCCCTTCGGCCACGGGTCGCAGGACGCGCGAGAGCCCCGAGGCCTCGGCCAGCTCGATGACGGCCCGGCCCTCGCCTGCGTCGTCGCGCAGGAAGTGGGCCACGATGGGCCGTCCCAGCGGGTCGCGCGTCGAGGCCGGCAGCTCCTGCCAGCCGCCGGCGGCGGCCACGGCCGCGAGGAGCCCCTCGCCGCCGTCGGACAGGGGCGCGAGGCGGACGATGTCGGTCGGCCGGCCGGCGGACCAGCCCCGGGCCAGGGCCGCGGCGACCTCGACCGAGCTGAGCGAGCCCTTGAACGCGTCCGGCGCGGCGAGCACCCGGCTCATCGGTCGACCGCCTAGGCCTCGGCCCGGGCCGTGCGCCGGGCGCGATACTCCGGGATGCGGGCCATAGGGGGCCGTTCCTGATCGGCCAGGTCGAAGACCTCGAGCGAGAGGTGCGGCGTGGACCGGGGCAGCTTCATGGTCGAGCCGAGCTCGGCGAAGAGGCGGGCCTTCTTGCGTTCCTCGAGCCGCTTCATGACCGCCTGGAGGATGACGAAGCTCATCCGGCTCAGGCCTTCGAGCTCCTGGTTGCGATGGACCCGCCGCTCGAGGTCCACCTGGCCCAGGCCATCGAGGCCCAGGCGCTCGGCCAGGTCGATGAGGTGGCCGATCTCGACGGCATAGCCGGTGAAGAAGGGGATGGCCTCGAGGTGTTCGCGGCGGCCGGCGTACTCGCCGGACAGGGGCTGGATCATGCCCGACAGCTCGGGGAAGAAGAGGTTGATGAGGGGCCGGGCCACGAGCTCGGTGACCCGCCCGCCGCCGCCTTCCTTGAGGACACCATCGACGACGATCGGCCGGCGGTAATAGCCCTTGACGTAGCCGATCCGGGGCTCGGCCAGCAGCGGCCCGAGGGTGCCGTAGACGAACCGCGGGTGCCAGTCGCGGATGTCCGTGTCGCACCAGGCCACGATGTCGCCACTGGTCTCGTAGAGGCTCTTCCAGAGGGCCTCGCCCTTGCCGCGGTAGCTCCCGTAGCGGGGCAGGATGTCGGGGTGGGCGACGACCCGGGCGCCTTCGGTCTCGGCGATGTGCATGGTCTCGTCCTCCGAGGCGGAGTCGATGACCAGCAGCTCGTCGACGAGCGGCACGCGATCCATCAGCTGGCGCCGGGCCTGGCGCACGATGGGCCCGATGGTGGCCGACTCGTTGAGCGTGGGCAGGACGAGGCTGATGGTCAGCCCCTGCTGCTGCTTGAGTTCGACGAGGCGGCCCATGTCGGCGAACTCGAGGTGGCTGTAGTTCGACTCCGCGAACCAGCGATCGACCCGGGCGGGGATGGACCGTGCGGCGCGGGCGGCCCGCTCCGCCGCCTCGAGGGTCTCGGCCTGGGCCGCCCGCTGTTCGAACGTGGAGCGGCTGGGGGCCTCCTTGGTCTTGACCACCACGACCGTGGGCCGGGCATGGGCTGCCACGGTCTCCGGCAGGACGCCGAAAAGGGCGGTCTCGACGGTCCCGCCGGAGGACGGGGTCAGGCCGTCGGCCGAACCGGGTGCCGTGGCGCCCATGATCACGAGATCGGCCGACCCGGCTTCCTGGAGGATGGCGGGTGCCACGTCCGGCCCCTCCACGAGCAGCGGCCGCGCGTCGCGGGCGTGGTGCTTCACGAAGGTGGCCAGGGCCCGTTCGGTCTGCGAGCGGACGGTGGGCTCGATATCCGGCGGCACGACGTGGAGGACCTCGAGGTCGGCCGCGAAGAAGTGGGCCAGGGCCTCCCCGAAGCGAAGGGCCAGCTCGGCATGTGGGCCGCCGCGGACGGGGGCCAGGATGCGCTTGACGGCCCCCACGCCACGCTGCTTGACCACGGCGATGTCGCAGGGAGCCGTGCGCACGACCTCATCGATGGTCGGGCTGAACACGGCATCGTCGGCCGCCCTGCCGCCCCAGCCGAAGATGATGAGGTCGACCGACGCTTCGGCCGCCACCTCGCGGATGCCTTCGGCGGCCCGGCGCCCGATGCGCACGGACGTCCGCAGGTCGACCCCGTCGGGCGCGAATTCGAGCACCCGCTGCAGCAGCCGGCGGGCTTGGCGGGCCCGGGTGGCACCCTCGCTGAGAGGCATGCCCTCGGGCACCTCGACGATGCCCAGGGCGACGAGTGTCCCGCCATGCTCCATGACCGCAGCCCCGATGCGGACGAGGTCGGCCGCGGTCCGCGGATTGGCCAGGGGCAGGAGGATGCGGCGGGGCAGCGAAGGCGAGCTCATCGGCTAGGCCGACGCTCTGCTGCGCCGGCGCTGGGTCTTCGGCACCTCGATCGCTTCCCAGCCCCGGACGAGGTAGGGCTTGGCCAGCTCGAAGGCCCGGGCCTGACGCTCGACGAAGGCCTCGGCCTGATCGGTCGTCAGCTCCCGCGTCTCGAGGATGAGGCTGGCCACCCGGCCGAAGTAGAGCGGCACGAGCGCGGTCACGAGGCGCTCGGTGCTCAGCTTGCCGGCCCGTTGGGCGAGGATCGTGTCGTACACGACGCGGGCCCAGGTCTCGTCAGGGAAGTTGAAGGTGGCGCCGTCGAGGGTGCCCTGTGGATCGCCATGTACGGCGCCCTCCGCCAGCACCCGGGCCTCGTCGGCCAGCCGCTGCACGACGGTCAGCGTCTCGGGCGCCAGGGCGGCAGCCCACTCGTCGCCGACGGTGATGGTGCCCTTGCCCAGCTCGTCGAGGAGCCGGGCCACGTCGACCTGCAGCGGCGGCGGATCGCCCAGCCGCTCGAAGCCGTAGACCGGCACCTCGTGGGAGCCCTGCACCGCCAGCCAATGGTCCGCGTGGCGTTCCGTCAGGCGCAGGAGCGTAGAGACCACCTGGCTGAACATCGGCCCCAGGTCGGCCCCCGGGTCCTTGGGGTCGTGGACCTTCGAGCCGAGGCGGGCCTGGCAGACGGCGAAGCCGCCGGCCACGGCCGAGGTCGTCATCCAGATGTCCACCCCGAACTTGCTGACGTCGGCCGTCCAGTCGTCCGTGTGGCTCAGGTAGTGGGCGATGAGGTCGCCGCTGACCCCGAAGTCGCCGCCGATGGGCTGGCGGATCCGCAGCCCGTACAGGGCCCGCGTCAGGGGGTAGGTGACCGTGTTGGTGATCGTGCCGTCGTACTTGTAGCGCGTGTACAAGGGAGCCACGAAGTCGAAGCCGCCCTTGAGGATCGGGCCCGACAGCAGCTCGATCCACTCCGGCGCTATCGAGCGGAGGTCCGAGTCGACCACCACCAGGGCCTGGACCCCCAGCGCGTGGGCGATGCGGAAGATCGTCAGGAGGGCCGCGCCCTTGCCCCCCACGCCGTCGACCTCCGGGTAGGTCAGGCTGATGCGCTGCAGCCGATTGCGGGGCCGGACGAGGAGGATGCGCTCGACGTAGTCCGGCGGTTCCGTGTCGACCACGACCCGCTGTGTCCCGTCCGGCGAGCCCGCATCGGCGTTGACGACCACCGGCCGCAGGTCCGGGTAATACTGGACCAGGCCCGCCTGCGCGGCCCGGACCACGTAGCCGATCGTGGCTGCGTTCTTGAAACTCGGGATGCCGACCATGATGTCGGCCTTGCCCAGGGCCGCGATCTCGTCCCGAAGCAGCTTGGGCAGGGCGGCGTTGGCCATCGGGTCAACCTTACCAGCGTCAGCCCGTGGCCGACCAAGGTCGGGCCGGTCCGGGGCTAGGGGTCGGGCTGTCCGATCGGCTGGGGGACAGCGATGGGGCGGGGCGGTTCGAGGAACCGGAGGCCGGGATGGGCGGGCTCGGGCGATGGATCGGCATCGAGAGGCCGGCCGAGCACATGGAGCGAGTGCTTGCCCCAGGAGCCGAAGCCGGCAGCGGCCCAGCGCTCGCCAAGGTCGCCGGCCAGGATGGGCGGGTCGGGCCAGGGGAGCCGCACGTTGAGCTGCCCCCCGAACGCCTCGCGCAGGTCGACGAGGAGCTCCAGGGCGGCCGCGCCGTCGCCGCAGACGAGAGCCACGTGGGGATGCTGCTCCTCGTTCCAGCCGGCCTGGTGGGGCGCCACGACGAGGGCCCCTCGATCGCGCGAGACGTGGACCTCAGCCGCCCGCACGTGGGCCGCGAACCGCTCCCGGGTCAGTGGCTGGAAGGCCCACGAACGGGACTCGTACAACCGCTCGCCGAGGGCGAAGGTGCGATCGGCGTCGATGAGGGCCCAGAGTGCCCCGACGTCGCCGGCTGGGGCGTCCGGGGCCAGGAGGTGTCGGTCCACCGCGGTCGGGCCGACCGGCTCCGGCGGGCCGTCCTCGGTCTCGCCGCGCCGCGGCGCGTACCAGCGCCAGCGGCTCAGGACCCGGATCCCGTGCCGCGCCCCCAGCCGGTGCGAGCCTTCGTTCTCCTCCCCGGTGGCGTAGCGGATCCAGGTCGCGCCCTGGGCCCGGGCCCAGGCCAGCTCGGCGACCTGGAGGCCGGTGGCCACCCCCCGGCCGCGGACCCGAGGGTCCACCCGGATGCCCTCGAGCCAGGCGTCGCGCTCCGAGAGCATCACGACCCGGGACATCGCGATCGCCTGACCGGCCGTGATCAGCCCCTTGGGCACCTCGATGGGCTGCCTAGCCTCGACGACGAGCATGACCCCCTCGCTGGCGGTCAGCCAGGCGTCCCAGGCTTCGGGGATGTAGTCCCAGCCGTCCCAGGTGTGCGTGGCGAAGGCCAGGATGGTGGCCTTGTCCTCGGCCCGGGCGCGGCGGACGCCGATCTCGAGCGGCCGTGGCTCGTCCGCGTGGGCGCGTGCCTGCTCCAGGTTCGGCCTCAGCGCGAGCCCTGGAGGCGGCTCATGACGGCCCACTCGTCGGTCACGGTCGTGGGCTCGTAGCGGCTGTTCGAGGACTTCAGGATGGCCCCCCTGAAACCGGCCGCCTGCCAGGAGAGCAGCCAGGGCTTGACCGGCGGGCGGGTGTAGACCGAGACCCGCACTCGATCGCTGATGTCCAGCAGGCCGTCCAGCAGGCGCTTGCGCTCGAGGAGCGGCACGTCGAGCAGATCCTCGCCGTCCACGCGCAGCAGGTCGACCGCCACGAAGGCCATGAGGTTGTCCCGGTCGTGGCCGACCAGCGGCTGGGCCACGACCTCGCCGACACGGTTGGTCAGCAGCGAGAGCCGCTGGCTGCGCAGCGTCTCCTGGATCGTGGCGCCCTCCCCGCTGCGGGTCGCCTGATCGGTGATGAAGCCGTCGATCACCGCATCGACGGCCAGGATCGAGCCGCGCAGGACCTCGATCAGGTCGGGCTCCGAGGCGGTCACGTCGTCGCCCTCGGTGTCGATGAGCCGGAGCCAGGCTCCGCCGCCCGGGGCGAGGCGCGCGCTGTCGAAGTGAGCCAGGACGTGGACCCCGTCCCAGTCGGGTTCGCAGATGGGATTGGTGATGGTCACCTGCTGCGACGCGCGGCGCGCCAGCTGGGGGCGCCAGTCGAGAGCGGTGGCCGGAGGCTCACCCGCAGGGCTCATGGGCCGCATCGTACGCCCCGCTCAGCCGTTCGGGTAGCCCTCGGGAGGGTCTTCCGGGTAGCCCTCGGGGTGGGCTTGCCGCCAGCGCCAGGCCGAGTCGAGGACCGCGTCGAGGGTGGCGCTGGGCGACCAGCCCAGGACCTCGGCCGCTCGCTGGTTCGAGGCCAGGAGGATCGGCGGGTCGCCGGGACGGCGCGGCCCCAGCGTGTGCGGCACCTCCTGGCCGATGACCCGGGCCGCTGCGTCCAGCACCTCCTGGACGCTGAAGCCCGAGCCCGAACCCAGGTTGATCGGCAGGAGGCCCGGCTCACGTCCGGCCGTGGCCTCGAGCGCCGCAAGGTGGGCCGCGGCCAGGTCGAGGACGTGGATGTAGTCGCGGATGCAGGTCCCGTCCGGGGTCGGGTAGTCCTGACCGAAGACCGTCACCGGCGGACCGCCCATGACCGCCTCCAGCAGGTTGGGGATGAGGTGGGTCTCCGGCTCGTGGTCCTCGCCGAACCGTTCGCTGGCGCCGGCGGCATTGAAGTACCGCAGGGCCACGGCACGTAGGCCGTGTGCCTCCCCGTACCAGCGCAGGGCGCCCTCGAAGGCGCGCTTCGTCTCGCCGTAAGGGTTGATGGGCTTGAGCGGGGAATCTTCGGTGATGGGGATCGACAGGGGCTCCCCGTAGACCGCGGCCGTGGAGCTGAAGACGAGGCGATCGACGCCGGCCTCGCGCATGGCCTCCAGGAGGGCCACCCCGCCGACGACGTTCTCCCGGTAGTAGAGGGCCGGCTCGCGCACCGACTCGCCGACCAGGGAGCGGGCCGCGCAATGGAGGACGGCCTCGATGCCCCGTTCGCGGAGGAGGCCGGTGAGGGCCGAACGATCGGCCACCGAGCCGACGACGAGCCGCGCCCCGTCCGCCATGGCCGCCCGATGGCCGGTCACCAGGCTGTCGAGGACCGTGGTCTCATGGCCGGCTTCGACGAGCCGCTCCACGGTGACCGAGCCGACGTAGCCGGCCCCGCCGGTGACGAGGACGCGCATCAGCGGGCCCGTCCCAGGAGCCGACGGAGGCGAACGGAGAGGGAGTCCGATGCGGCCGCCGAACCCGATGCGGCAGCCGAGCCCGACGCGGGCGCCGCCTCCGGGTCGGCGATCGGGGAACCCAGGGCAGCAGTCGCCTGATCGGCCATCGATCGCTCCTCGCGCGCCGCCGCCTCGACGGCCAGTCCCGGTCGCTCGACCGTCTCGCCGCGGTAGGTCAGGACCTCGGCCAGGCGCGTCTCGAGCCGGATGGCCGTGGCGTTCTGGGGATCGAGGCGGAGGGCGGCCACGCTCAACGCGTAGGCCTCGCGTTCGTCGCCCCGCTCCGCCGCCACGCGGGCCAGGCCCACGGCCGCGATGCCGTTCTTGGGGTCCGCGGTCAGGGCCTGGCGGTAGAGCCGCTCGGCCTGGTCGAGGAGGCCCATGTCCAGCGTCCGTTGGGCCTGGAGCAGGAGCTCGATCATGGGTGCTCCTCGGACGTGGGCGCAGGGGGCGGATCCGGCGTCGATGTCGGTATCGGGCCCGCCTTCGGCTCGGCCGCCAGTTCGGAGGCCCAGGCTCGAGCGGAGGCGAGGAGGACGTCCCGCGCGTTGCGTCGCGGGTCGGCCACCACCGAATCGAGGAGGCGGTCGAGGAGCCGGCCCAGCCAGGGTCCGGGCGGTCGGCCCAGCGCGGTCATGAGGTCGTGCCCGTCGACGGCCAGGTCGGCCAGGCCGAGCGGCACGTGGCGTTCGAGCTCGGCCGCCACCCGGACCTCCAGCTCGTCCACCGAGCCGGCGGCCGGCGAGACGCCGCTGCCCAGGTCATCGGCTCGACGGAGGAGGAGGAGTCGGGGCAGGAGGTCGGGCCCCACGCGGCGCATGAAGCGGCGCACGGCGGCGTCGCTCCAGTCGGCCGTGTAGCCGAACATGTGATGGCGGACCAGCGCCGCGACGACCACGATCTCGGCCCGGGGGAAGGCCAGGTCCTCGAGGAACGCGGTGGCCAGGCGCGCCCCTTCCTCGTCGTGTCCCGGGAAGTGGCCGTCGTGGAGCGTGCTCGGCTTGCCGACGTCGTGCAGCAGGGCTGCCAGGCGAAGGGTCGGATCGTGTGGTGCCATGTCGGTGGCCGCGTCGAGCGTTCGGAGGCTGTGGGCCCACAGGTCGTCGCCGTGGATCTTGTCCTGGGCCAGACCTCGTTGGGCGGCCAGGAGCGGGAAGCGGGCGGCCAACAAGCCGCCGGCCTCGAGCAGGCGAAGTCCACGTGACGGCGGCTTGGCCGTCAGCAGGCGGCCGAACTCGAGGCCCACGCGCTCCCGCGAGACGTAGCCGATGAGGCCGGCCGAGGCCTGCAGGGCGGCGAAGGTGTGGGGCTGGATCTCGAAGCCCAGGGTGGCGGCCAGGCGCACGGCGCGCAGGAGGCGGAGGGCGTCCTCGTCGAAGCGCTTGGCGGGCTCGCCGACGGCCCGGATCAGGTGACGCTGCAGGTCCTCGCGGCCCTGCCAGGGATCGGCCCAGTGGGCCTCACCGCCGGTGGCCGGTCGGCCCCAGGCGATGGCGTTGATGGTGAAGTCGCGGCGGGCCAGGTCCTCCTCCAGGCTATGGCCGAAGGTGACCTGGTCGGGTCGCCGGTGATCCCCGTAGGTGTGGTCGCGGCGGAAGGTGGTCACCTCGACCGCGTCGTGGACGCCGGCCGTCTCAGGGGCCGTGGCGGCGCCGGGGCCGTTCACCGCGACGGGCACCCGGACCGTGCCGAACCGATTTTCGTAGCCGCTCCCCGGGAAGAGGCCCTGGATCCGTTCGGGCGGGGCGTCCGTGGCCACGTCCCAGTCCGCTGCCGGGCGGCCGAGAAGGGCGTCGCGCAGCGAGCCACCGACGACGTACGCGGCATGGCCGCTGTCCCACAGCCGCTCCAGGATGACCGCCACGGGGTCGGGGATGAGAGGCGGGCTGAGAACGCCAGCGTCGGGCGACGCAGGATCCCTCCGCTGGAGCCGCGTCCGCGGGCTCGGATCCGGCGGGGTGCCCGGAACCCTGTCCGGCTCCCTGCCGGGCCGCGTGGCCACCTCGACGATCAGCCGTGCCCCAGGAACAGGTAGGTGCGCCAGGCCTCGTTCCGGGGATCGGCGAGGTAGGGGGTGAAGAGGGCGTACAGGTCGGCCCGCGGCTCGACCGGCGTGCGGTGCAGGCGCATGTTCGCTTCGCGCAGGGTCTTGCTGCCCTTGTGGTGGTTGCAGGCCTTACAAGCGGTGACGAGGTTCTCCCAGGTGTGGGCCCCGCCCCGATGGCGCGGCACGACGTGGTCGAGGGTCAGGTCGTGGCTCTGCTTGCCGCAGTACTGGCAGGTATGGCCGTCGCGGGCGAAGACCTCACGCCGGCTGAGGCGGACGCGCGGCCGCGGCCGACGGATCATGTACTGGAGGCGGATCACGCTCGGGGCGCGGTAGGTCATCCGCGGCGTGCGGATCTCGTGGTGGTCGTACTCGAGCACCTCGGCCTTCTCCCCGAAGAGCAGCCGGAACGCCCGCCGCGTGTCACACACGTTGAGCGGCTCGTAGTTCGAGTTGAGGAGCAGGACGCTGACTTCCATGACGGCTCTCGCATGATAGCGAGCCTCGTCCCCGGTTCCGTCCGTGGGCATGCACCGCCCGAGGGGATCCGGCGCGACCTACGCCCGACCGAGCGGGGCCCCGGTGGTCGGATCCCAACCACCCGCCTGGCCCACCTTCGAGGCCAGCGGTCGACCCAGGGCAGCGGCGATGAGACGGGCCGCCTCGAGGACGGCGGTCAGTCGGACGCCATGCTCGATGCCCAGGCCGTCGAGGAGGTAGACGAGGTCCTCGGTGGCCAGGTTGCCGGCCGCGCCGGGGGCATAGGGGCAGCCGCCGGTGCCCCCGGTCGAGCTGTCGAAGCAGGTCACCTCGTCCTCCAGGCCGGCCATGACGTTGGCCAGCGCGGTGCCGCGGGTGTCGTGGAAGTGGTAGGCGAGGCGGTCCAGGGGCAGGCCGGCTGCCAGGACGGCCGCGGTCAGTTCGTGGACCTGGGAGGGGACGCCGACGCCGATCGTGTCGCCGAGGCAGATCTCCTCGGCCCCCAGGTCGGCCAGGGCGAGGGCCACTTCCACGACCCTTGCCGGCTCCACGCGCCCGGTGTACGGGCAGCCGAAGGCGGTCGAGACGTAGCCCCGTGTCCACCAGCCCCGCTCCCGGGCGACGGCGAGCACGGGCCGGAAGGTGCCCAGCGACTCGGCCACGCTCTGACCGATGTTGTGCTGGGTGAAGGCGTCCGAGGCCGCGGTGAAGACGGCGATGGCGGTGGCCCCGGCGGCCTCGGCTCGGGCCAGGCCGCGCTCGTTGGGCACGAGGACCGGGTAGCGGACGGGGCCCGCCGGCCCGATGGGAGGCAGCGACGGCAGCAACGCGTCAGCGTCGGCCAGCTGAGGGATGGCCCGGGGCGAGACGAAGCTGGTGGCCTCGATCTCCCGCAGCCCGGCCGCCACGAGGGACTCGACGAAGCGGCGCTTGACCGGCATGGGGACCGGCGCCCGCTCGTTCTGGAGCCCATCGCGCGGCCCCACCTCGTAGATCCGCACCTTGGCCGGGAGGTCCATGGCTGGCCAGTCTAGGGCGTGGGTCCGCGATCCGGCCGGATGCTGGGCCCGAAGGTCCCAGGTCCAGGACCGGCCGGTCAGCCGTCGAGGATGATCAGGGGGTCGTCGCGGCGGACGGCCTGGCCGGGGGCCACGAGGATGCGCACCACTCGGCCGGCTGAGGGGGCGGTCACGGCGTTCTCCATCTTCATGGCCTCGAGGGTCAGGAGCGGCTGATGGGCGGTCACGGCCTGGCCTTCCTCGACGGCCACCGACAGCACGGTGCCGGGCATCGGGGCCCGGACCGGTTCGCTGCCGTCCCCGCCCGCCCCTGTCGCACCGGCGCTACCTGAAGCCGACCGATCCGTGGTCGGCGGGTCGGCCAGGCGCGCCGTCACGGCCCGACCATCGAGATCGAGCACCACCGTCTCGCCGCTCGCCGCCCAGGCCACTTCGTCGGGCGAGACCGGGCTGACGGCCACGGACCGGGGCGCCTCACCTTCGAGCTGGATGCGCAACGACGGCCGAGCGTTGAGCCGGAAGCCCATGGGCGCCGCAGAGGGCCCGAGCGCCCGATCCAGCGCCGCAGCAGCAGCGGCCCAGACCTCGGGTCCGTCGGGCGCTGTGGGCTCGGGCGTCCAGTCCGTCTCGATGGTCTCGGTCGTCGCCGTCCCCGACCGGGTGGCGGGCAGGTCCAGGAGCCAGCGCAGGAAACCCCGGTTCGTGTCCACCCCGAAGACGTGGCTCGCCGTGACCGCCTCCGACAGCCGCTCCAGGGCTTCCTCCCGATCCGCGCCCCGGGCCACGATCTTGGCCAGCAGGGGGTCGTAGCGCAGGCCGACCTCGTCGCCGGGACCCACGCCGGCGTCGATCCTGAGCCCAGGCCCCGCCGGCCAGCGGGCCGCGACGACGCGGCCCTCGACGGGCAGGAAGCCGGCCCACTGGGCTTCGGCGTAGAGGCGGGCTTCGATCGCGTGGCCCTCCAGTTGGACCTCGGCCTGCTCCAGGGGCAGCGGCTGACCGGCCGCCACGAGCAGCTGCAGCTCGACGAGGTCGAGGCCGGTGACGGCCTCCGTGACCGGATGCTCCACCTGGAGCCGAGCGTTGAGCTCCAGGAACCAGAACGACCCGTCGGCGCCGAGGAGGAACTCGGCCGTGCCGGCTCCCTCGTAGCCGGCGGCCAGGGCCAGGCGCAGGGCCGCCGCGCCAAGCTTCGCCCGAAGCGCGGGGCTGACCCCGGGCGCGGGCGCCTCTTCGATGACCTTCTGGTGGCGCCGCTGGAGCGAGCAGTCGCGCTCGCCGAGATGGACGGCCCGCCCGAAGCGGTCCGCCAGGAGTTGGATCTCGACGTGCCGCGGCCGTCCCAGGTAGCGCTCCAGGATGAGCCGCGCGTCGCCGAAGGCGGCCCTGGCCTCGCGCCGAGCGGTGGCCAGCGTCGCACGGAGGTCGGCCGGCCGCTCCACGAGGTGCATGCCCTTGCCCCCACCACCGGCGCTGGGCTTGATGAGCACGGGGTAGCCGATGCGAGCGGCCTCGCGGGCGAGCACGGCGTCGGACTGGCCCCGGCCGTCGTAGCCGGGCAGGACGGGCACGCCGCTGGCCTGGGCGAGGCGGCGGGCGGCGGCCTTGTCGCCCAGGGCACGCATCGCGTCCGGTGGCGGACCGACCCAGGTCAGGCCCGCGGCCAGGACCTGCTCGGCGAAGTCGGGCCGCTCGGCCAGGAAGCCGTACCCGGGGTGGATGGCGTCGACCCCGGCGGCCAAGGCCGCGGTCACGATGGCCGCCCCGTCGAGGTAGGTCGCCGGCGCCGGGAGGGCGATGACCTCGTCGAGTTGGCGGGCCCACCAGGCGTCGGCCTGATCGTCGGTGACGAGCCCGAGGCAGCCGATGCCCAGGCGCCGAGAGGTGCGGGCGATGCGGACGACAAGCTCGCCCCGGTTGGCCACCAGCAGCCGCTGGATGGGCCGAGCGCTGCTCGCCGCCCTCGACGACCGGGAGGCCGATCGATGTGCTGCCTGGATCGTGCTCGCGGGCCCTTGGTCGGCGGTCTTCGACGCCCCGAGGACGCTCTCGACCGCCTCGATGTCGACTTTGACGCGTGTACCGACGCGTACGCCCGGTAGCCGGCCGGCCCGGAGCCAGCGCTCGACGGTACGCGGGCTCACGCCGAGCATCCTGGCTGCCTCATTCGGCCCGATCAGGCGACCCATCGCGGCTCCATGTCGGTAATGTCGTGTTCGACGCATCTGCTGTCAAGCGGCAGCCGTCGCGGCCGATCGGCGCGTCAGGCGCCATCATGGACCGGGACGACAGTCGAGCCGACAGTCGAGCCGACAGTCGGGCCAGAGGAGCGCCGGTGCCATGGCGATCCGTGACGACGAAGGGAGAGGAGGAGGCGCGCCAGCGATGACGTTCGACGGGAGGGTCCTGCTGATCACGGGCGCGACGGGCGGCCTCGGCCGGGTCGTGACGAGCGTCGGGGCGGCCGACGGGGCGCGGCTCGTCCTGGCCGGGTCGAACGAGGGCCGACTCCGGGCCCTGGGGGCTGAGCTCGGGCTGCCCGAGGAGCGGCTCGCCACGGCGGTCGGGGATCTGGGTCAGGCGGACGCGGCTCGGGCGGCGGTCGGGCTGGCGGTCGAGCGCTTCGGGCGTCTCGATATCGTCGTCCATGCTGTGGGTGGCTGGATCGGCGGGAAGCCCATCGTCGAGATCGAGCCGACCGACCTCGAGCGCATGCTGGCCCAGCACGTCTGGTCCACCTTCCATGTGCTGCAGGCCGCGGTGCCGGTCATGATCGGCGCTGGCTGGGGCCGGTTCGTGGCCGTCAGCTCCCCGGCCGGGCGCGACCCGACGTCCCGCTCCGCCCCCTACAGCGCGGCCAAGGCGGGCCAGGAGGCGCTCGTCACGGCACTCGCCCGGGAGGTGGCGACGACGGGGGTGACGGCCAACGTCATCGTCGTCAAGGCCATCGACGCGGAGCACGAACGGGAGCGGGCGCCGAGCCCCAAGAACGCGGCCTGGGTGACGCCCGAGGAGATCACGGCTACCATCCGCTGGCTGTGCACGGACGATGCCGGCACCGTCAACGGCCAGCGCCTGGTCCTGACGGCCGGAGGTCGGAGCTAGCCTGGCGAGCGCCCAACGAGTGCCGGATCGGGCGGCCGGCGTCCCGGCGGGCGTGACAAGCGGCGAACGAGTGCCGGCTCTGGCGGCCGGCGTCCCGGCGGGCGTGACAAGCGGCGAACGAGTGCCGGCTCGGGCGGCCGGCGTCCAGGCGGGCGTGACAAGCGACGAACGAGTGCCGGATCGGGCGGCCGGCGTCCCGGCGGGCGTGACAAGCGGCGAACGAGGCCGCCGTCGGTCGTCGTTCATGGCGCTCCCCGTGACGGAAGGCGGCCGTTTTCCTGCCAGGTCGCCGCTTGTACCGCGAGGCGTGACACGGATCCTGCCCGATCGCCGCTTGTACCGCGGGGCGTGACACATGGTCGGCGTGATCGCTGTTCGTCACGCATGGCGTGACGCCAGGGCCTGGGAGCCACGGCCCGGCCCAACGGCCAAGCCGCCCAAGCGGCCGAATCGCCCAACGGCCAAGTGGCCTAACGGCCGAGCGGCAGCAGCAGGTTAGCGGTCGTCTGGGTCCGGTTCCGGTGGGATCCAGGCTGGCCGGCGGCGCTCGAGAAAGGCCCGCAAGCCTTCCTGGCCTTCGGGGCTGACACGTTGCCTGGCGATGCGGCGGGCCGTGTGCCAGCGGGTCGACTCGTGGGGCAGGCCGCGGACCTCGCGCACGATGGCCTTCGCTGCACGGGCCGCCGTGGGACCCGCCTGGAGGATCTCGAGGACCGCGGCGTCCACGGCCCGGTCCAGGGCGTCCAGCCCCTCCACGACCTCGTGCACGAGCCCGATGCGCAGGCCCCGGGTGGCATCGAAGCGGCGCCCGGAGGGGAAGAGTGCCCGCGCCTGGCTCTCCCCGATCTTGGCGATCACGAAGGGGGCGATGACCGCCGGCAGGATGCCCAGGCGCGTCTCGGTGAAGCCGAACTTCGTGCCGGCCTCGGCGATCACCAGGTCGCTCACCGCGCAGAGGCCCATCCCGCCACCGAGGCAGGCCCCATGGACACGGGCGATCACCGGGGCCGGGCAGCGGTCGATGGCATCGAGCATGTGGGCCAGGGCCATCGCGTCCTGCTCGTTCTCCTCGCGACCCAGGTGGAGCGCGGCCCGCATCCAGGCGATGTCTGCCCCAGCGCTGAAGCTGGGCCCGTCGCCGGCCAGGACGACGGCGCGGGTGCGTTCGGCCGGTTCGTCGGCCAGGCCCTCGAAGGTTCGCCGGAGGCCCATGATCATGGCCGCATCGAAGGCGTTGTGGACGTCGGGCCGATCGAGGACGACCCGGGCTACCTGGCCGCCGGGGCCGATCCGCTCGACGCGCAGCGCCGCGCTCATCCGGGCGCCGAGCCCGAAGTCGGAGCCGATGCGGACGCCTGAGCCGATGCGGACGACGGAGCCGATGCGGACGACGGAGCCGACGCGGACGACGGAGCCGCAGGGTCGAAGCGCCAGGCCACGATCGTCCCCACCCGTTCGAAGCCCATGGCCTCCAGGTTGCGGGCCGAGACGCTGCCCGGTTCGGCATCGACGCTGAGCAGGGTCGCCTCTTCCACGTCCACCGCGTACGCGACCCGGGCCGCGATGAGGGCCCGCTGGATGCCCCGCCCGCGGGCCTCCGCCACGACCCCGCCGCTGCGCAGGAAGGCGGTCCCGCGACGGACGGTGACCGAGCCGGCGCCGAGGACCTGATCGCCTTCCTCGGCCAGGAAGAGGGCGGTGTGGGGTCGCTCGGCCAGTCCAGCGGCGATGATCGGCCAGGCCGAGGCCTCGGGCTCCTCGAGCTCGAAGGCCGCCGCGTGGGTCCGACCCCAGGCCGGTCCATCGTCGGCTCCGATGCGGCGGATCGTGATGCCCGCGGGGGGCGGGACATCGGCGATGGCGCCCGCTTCGGCGGCATAGACGGCCAGCTCGAACCACAGTTCCCGGCCCGGCGGCAGGGCGTCGGCCATGAGGCAGGCCACTGTCCCGTGGCGGCGGAAGTGGTCCTCGACCCGATCCAGGAGATGAGGCAGCTGGTCCAGCCCCACGGCCTGGTTGAGCATCTCGCTGGGGATGCTGGGCGTAGCGGCGTAGGCCAGGTCGCCGTCGTCGACGTAGCGGACGTCCAGTCCCCCAGCTCGGGCGGCCTCCCAGACGGCTACGGCCGAGGCGCGGGCCGCACCGCCGATGCGCTCCAGGAGGCGGTACTGCGCGGCTCGCGAGTCGGGGGCAGGCGGCAGGACGTCGATGGGGTCGCCGGGCCGGACCGGCCCCCCGACCAGGACCCGGGCATACATCCGGCTGTCGCGCGGGTGGAGGTCGATCGAGAGGCGGGCGATGTGGCCGCCGATGAAGTTGTGGCGGATCGTCTGGCAGGGGGTCGTGGGCTTGGACAGCTCGAGGACGACGGTGTCGCCGATGGCGAGGCGCGTGCCGACGGGCAGGGTGGAGATGTCGAGGCCCTCGATGGTCAGGTTCTCACCGGTCGTGCCGGGACCGATGGGATGGCCCTCGACGGCCACGCGGCGGATGGCCTCGATGCCCAGGATGCTGACCGCCCGATGCGGGCCGCCGTGGCCGGTCAGGTCGTCGTGCTCGTCGCCCTCCAGGCCCAGGGGGCCGACCCAGGCCTCGTCGACGGGTAGCTTCGGCACGCCGCCCGGTGAGACGTTGACCTGCCGAACGCAGGCCGTCGCGAGCGGGCGCTCGTCCATCGGCATCTGCTGATGGTATGGCACCTACATCCGGAAGAGGCCGAAGCGGGTCGCCGCGATGGGCGCGCTGAGGGACGCCGAGAGGGCCAGGGCTAGCACGTCGCGCGTCTGGGCCGGGTCGATGACGCCGTCGTCCCACAGCCGGGCGGTGGAGTAGTAGGGGCTGCCCTGGCGCTCGTATTCGGCGATGATCGGCGACTCGAATGCGTCGCGCGCCGCGTCGTCGGCGAAGCCGCCCCGGACCGTGGACAGGACGCGGGCCGCCTGCTGGCCGCCCATGACGCTGATGCGGGCGTTGGGCCACATCCACAGCCCCCGCGGCCCATAGGCCCGGCCGGCCATGCCGTAGTTCCCGGCCCCGAACGAGCCGCCGATGATGACCGTGAACTTGGGCACGGCCGTCGTCGCCACGGCGGTCACCAGCTTGGCCCCGTCCTTGGCGATGCCGCCGGCCTCGTACTCGCGGCCGACCATGAAGCCGGTGATGTTCTGGAGGAAGAGCAGCGGCACCCGACGTTGGCTGGCCAGCTCGACGAAGTGGACGCCCTTGAGGGCCGACTGACTGAAGAGGACGCCGTCGTTGGCGATGATGCCGATGGGCCAGCCGTCGAGGTGGGCGAAGCCGCAGACCAGGGTCTCGCCGTAGCCGGCCTTGAACTCGTGGAATGCTGAGCCGTCGACGAGGCGGCCGATGACCTCGCGGACGTCGTAGGCGACCCGCGGGTCGGCGCTGACGACGCCATAGAGGCCGGTCGGGTCGTCCGCATCGGCTGAAGCTCGGACGTCGGGGTCGGGCGTGACGATGGCAGGGGGGCAGGGTGGTCGGCGATCCCAGGGCGGGTCGGGCTTGCGCCAGGAGAGGCTGGCCACGATCTCCCGGCCGATGGCCAGGGCGTGCTCGTCGTCGAGGGCCTCGTGGTCGGCCACGCCGCTGATGCGGGCGTGGACGGCGGCCCCGCCCAGCTCCTCGGCCGTGACGACCTCGCCGGTCGCGGCCTGGACCAGCGGCGGCCCGCCGAGGAAGATCGTGCCGGTGCCGCGGACGATGACGGTCTCGTCGCTCATGGCCGGCACGTAGGCCCCGCCGGCCGTGCAGGAGCCCATGACCAGAGCGATCTGGGGCACGCCGGCGGCCGACATACGGGCCTGGTTGTAGAAGATCCGCCCGAAGTGATCGCGGTCGGGGAAGACCTCGTCCTGGAGGGGCAGGAAGGCGCCGCCGCTGTCCACGAGGTAGAGGCAGGGGAGCCGATCGTCGAGGGCGATCTCCTGGGCCCGGAGGTGCTTCTTGACGGTCATGGGGTAGTAGGTGCCGCCCTTTACCGTGGCGTCGTTGGCCACGACCATGCATTCGACGCCGCTGATGCGGCCGATGCCCGTGACGATGCCAGCCCCGGGTGCGTCGCCGTCGTAGAGGCCGTCGGCGGCCAGGGGACTGAGCTCGAGGAAGGGGCTGGCCGGGTCGAGCAGGCGGTCGATCCGCTCCCGGACGGGGAGCTTGCCGCGCTCCCGGTGGCGGGCCACGGATCGCTCGTCGCCGGCCGCGCCGCGCTGGGTCAGGGCCGCGGTCTTGGCCCGCAGCTCCTCGACGAGGGACCGCATGTGGGCCGCGTTGGCTCGGGCTGTCGGCCCGGCGGGGTCGATGTGGGTGGACAGCACGGCCATGCCCGGATGATAGGGAGGTACGGCATCGTCAGATGGCCGGGGATGGTGGCGCGGCATCGGGCGCCGAAGGGCGAGGGCGCCGCGTCACCAGGGCGCGAGCGTGGGCTCCGGAGCGGGCGACCTTGGCCACAGCCAGGCCACGATCCCTGCGGCGGCGGTGAGGGCGAGGGCCACTGCCGCGCCGACGAGGGTCGGTTCCTCCGATGACCCGAAACCACCGCCCGGGAGGGTGTAGCTGATCGTCTCCCGAGGGATGAGGAGGACGAACCAGGCGGCGATCGCCGCGGCAGTCAGGACCGGGGTCTCGAGCCAGGCCCAGCGCGGGGCGGGAAGGCGGGCGGCACCGATGAAGAACAGCGCCATGGGGATGAGGAGGGGCAGGGTGACCAGGCCGAACGAGGTGAACGCGAGCGGCAGACAGATGAGCCCTGCGGCAGCGACCGCGCCCTGGCTGCGGCGGAGGAGGCCGACCGCTCCGATGAGGGCGGGGCTGGCGTAGA
>DASUKL010000014.1:0-2053 GCA_036278755.1 Candidatus Limnocylindrales bacterium
TACGCCGGCACGCGGCACAACGTGGGCTGGATGGTCGTGGACCAGCTGGCCGATCGAGCCGGCTGGTCCGGCGGCCGGGAGCGCGACGCGGCCAAGGTCGTCTGGGGCCGATACGCCGGCCTGGACCTGACGTTGGTCAAGCCGCTGACGTTCATGAACGACTCGGGCGTCGCCGTGCGCAAGGCCCTGGCCCGGGGCCGGACGCCGCTCGAAGACCTGCTCGTCGTGTGCGACGACTTCGCCCTGCCGTTCGGGCGGCTCCGCCTTCGCGAGGCCGGCAGCGCCGGCGGCCACAATGGCCTGCGCTCGATCATCGGCGAGCTGGGCAGCCAGAAGTTCGCCCGCCTCCGGGTCGGCATCGGCGCGCCGGAGCAGGCGGCCATCGACCATGTCCTGAGCCGCTTCACGGCCGAGGAGCAGGCCGCGTTACCACAGGTCGTCGAGGCGGCCGCGGATGCCGTCGAGGCCTGGGCCCGGGAGGGTCCGGCTCGGGCCGCCAACCGCTGGAACACCTGGCGTCTCGACGGTGAGGCGGGGGAGGGGGACGGAACGTCGGGCTCGGGCTCAGCGTCGGGCTCGGGCCCGGCGTCGGGCTCGGGCGCAGCATCGGGCCCGGCTCCTGCGTCGGGCTCGGGCGGGAAGACAGGCTCGGCTGCTGGGTCGGGCGGTTCGGGCTCGTCTTCCGACGGCACGGGGTCGGGAACCACACCAGGGGACGGGATCGTCCGTACTCGGACCGGCTGGCGCAAGCTGCTGGGTGGCGAGCGATGAGCGACGGCGCCAGCGCTGCCCCCCGGCTGCGCGGCCGGCGGGGTCGGGAACGACGCCTGGCCACGGCCCAGGAGGTCGCAGCCACCCGTCGGGCGCCGCGCCAGGCGACCGGAACGGGAGCCGGCCAGGGCGCTCCTGGAGCAGGCAGCGGCCTTCGTCGACCAGCCGACCTCTCGCCCCTGCCGGCCCTCCTGGCCGCCTCCGGCGAGCTCCGGGCCCTCGTCGATCGCTACCGCCTCGTCCAGGGCGGCCGGGCCGGCCGGGACCTGCGCCACGTCGTCTACGCGGCCATGCCGCACGGGGCCAAGAGCTATCTTGCCGCGGCCCTGGCCCGAGCCAGTGGGGAGCGGCTCGTCTGGATCGCCCGCGACGCCGAGATCGGCGACCGCGTCGTCGAGGAGCTCGTGGCCTGGCTGGGCGATCCGGCCGAGGTCGTGACCCTCGAGCCGCGGACCTCCCTGGCCTACGAACGCTCCGAGCTCGTGCGCGACGAAGGCGCCGCGCGGGTGGCCGCCCTGGCCACCTGGTGCTCGGGCCGGCCGCGGGTCCTGGTGACCAGCGTCCAGGCCCTCTTCCAGCGGACGTTGCCTCCCGAGGCCCTGCCGGAACAGCCCCTGCGCCTGGCGCCCGGCCAGCGCCTTTCGCAGGAGCGGCTGTTGCGGACCCTCATCGAGCTGGGCTACGAGCCTGTGCCGGAGGTGGGAGGACGCGGCGAGTTCTGTCGCCGGGGCGGCATCGTGGACCTCTTCCCGGCCGGCCAGGCGCTGCCCATCCGGGCCGAGTGGTTCGGTGACACGCTCGACTCCCTGCGGGCCTTCGACCCGGCCGACCAGCGGGGCGTCAACCCTGTGTCCGAAGCCCTCGTCCTACCCGCCGGCGAGATCCTCCTGCCCGGTGCCGATGCGGCCGAACGGCGGCAGACGCTCCTGGCCCGTCTGGGCCCCCTGGCCCGCCGCCTCCCCGAGCGCCTGGCGGCCGACCTCGAGCGCCTGGCCGAGAGCGGGCAACCGAGCGACACGGCCGAGGTCTGGGCCGGGGTGCTCAGCCCCGCTACCGGCCTCGACCACCTGGGCCCCGCCATCTGGGTCCTCGACGAACCGGCCGACGTGGACGATGCCGCCCGAGCCCTGCGCGCCCAGGCCGACGAGCGGGCGGCCGAGCTGACCGAGGCGGGTGAGCTGCCCCGCGGCTGGCCGGATGCCTACCTCGCCCCGCGCGACTGGAAGCGGGCCCTGGCCGCGGCCTCGACCCTGGAGCTGGGCTGGGAGCCCGAGACCCCCGG
>DASUKL010000015.1:0-2318 GCA_036278755.1 Candidatus Limnocylindrales bacterium
GCGGCCCAGGACCTGGAGCTCCCCCTCGCTGCGGGGCGAGACGCAGCCGATCATCCGCATGGTCGAGGTCTTGCCGGCCCCATTGGGGCCCAGGAAGCCGAACGACTCCCCGACGGCCACGTCGAAGTCGATCGCGTCGACAGCAGTGAAGGCGCCGAAACGCTTCGTCAGGCGGCGGGCATGGATGAGCGGCTCGGAGACCGAGGGATCGGACACGGGCCGCCGATGCTACACCGGTCGCCTGCCAGATGCTGTCAGGAACCGGTCACGAGCAATCGCTGGGAGTCGGGCCCAGGTTTGCCAGGCTGGCGTGGTCGGCGGCCAGCTCGTCCAGGGCCTGTGTCCGCGCGGCCGCCGGATCGCCTTGGAGGCCCGCCGTCTGAAAGGCGATGGCCCCCTCCGACATGCCGACGAGGGCCCACCAGACCGACGAGTTGGTCACGGACGCGGGCAGCGTCCCCGATGCCCGGATGAGGGGACCCGCCGCGGTCTCGATGGCCTTCGCGGCGGCGAGCTCCTCCGCCCCGCGACCGGCGCGCTCGGCGGCCAGCAGGGTCACGACCTGACCGTCCGCCGTTCGCGCCACCCTCCAGACGTCGCATATGCCGAATCCGACTTGGAGAGCCGGACCGACCGTGCTGCTGGGCTGGGGCAGCGGTGCGGCACAGCCGTTAGCGAGTGATCCGCCGATGATGGCTAGCACCGCTACCGCTGCCGTTGGCCGACGGGTCAACCTCTGATCTGCCTAGCTCTACGGCTGGGAATGATAGAACGTCTCCACCGGCATCTTGGCCGCCAGCTGAGCCTGCATCGCCTGCCAATCGAACTTCGGGTTCGCGGACAGCAGGCGCTCGATGAGGTCCCGCATCATGAGGCTATCGTGGGTGTAGGCACGGACGCGAGGGTCGTCGACGTAGGCTGAGGCGTCGGCCTCACCGTTGGCGGCCAGGACCGAGGCGAACGCGGAGCGCTGCTCGGCGGTCCCATGCTCGGCGTTGGCGACCTGGGCCTCGAGGTAGCTCGTCACCTCCGTGTCCGAAACGGTGATCCCGCGCCGCGCGGCCTCGTCCACCATGGCCCAGCGGCTCCGCATCCTCTGCAATGCTTCCGCGGCCGCATCGGACACGGACACCGTCCGAGGGCGCGCGTTCGCCTGGATCTCAGCGACGAGGTGCCCAAGCGCCACGCCCGTCACGACATGGGTACCGATCCGTGCGGCCGTCGCCGGAAAGCTCCCACTCGACGTCTGCATCCGACTCAGGATCGCAGGATCAACAGCGCCGAACGGCGTCCCGGCGCTCACCGTTGCCACCGCCACGAGGCCCGCGAGCGCCAGCACGCCAGCGGCCAAAGCGATCCGGCGCAGCGGATCACTGGCTTGCCATGACCGGTTCATCGAAGGCTCCCCGAGTACCAGCGGGCGAAGCCCGGGCTGGCTACAGCATCTGTGATCTGGAAGTAGCTCTGCGCCGTGCCTGGAGGGTAGGTTGACGTGCCTATGGTGAAACCTGACGTGCTACAGCCCACCCAGAAGAGATCGTACTGCCCGTATGCCACCGCCCAGCATATGCCGCTGGATGCACGAATCAAGAACCCTTAATCCTCAAGAGTCAGGACCCTCGGGCCTGCTACCACCTGGTGGGCGGGCGTGCCGACCTTCCGGAGCCCAGGTGACCCGACCGCGTTCCGGACAGCTTCGCCTCGTCGTGCGCCAGCGGGTCCAGGTCGCGCGCCGCGGCCCAGAACGCGCCGAGCGGCCCTTGACCGCCGGCGTGATCCCAGCCGACGCCGCGTGGCGGCCACGAACGGCGCGGATGGGTCGACGGCGGTCACGTGGGCCGCACCGAGGCGGGCCACGAGTTCCGCCGTCAGGGCCCCGGGGCCGCAGCCAACGTCGAACGCGAAGAGGCCCGGCCTGACGCCCGCCAGGTCGGCGAACGGCCCCGCCAGGCCCCGCGAATAGCGGCCCATGAAGGCCTCGTACGCCTCGGCCGCGACGTCGAAGCTCACCTGGGGTCGCTCGATCTCTGGTGGATCGGCGACCTTCGGACCCTCAGACCTCCTTGAACTCGCCTTCGACGGCCTCGTCCTCGGCGCCTGCGGGAGCCCCGTCCGCGGCGCCCTCGGCCTCGCCTTCAGGGCCGGCTTCGGGGCCGGCTCCGTCGGTGGCCTCCGGGCCGGCTGCCTGGTAGGCCGCCGTACCGACCTTCTGGAGCTGCTCGGCGAGGGCCGAGGCAGCCGTGCGGATGGCCTCCTGGTCGTCGCCCTTGAGGGCCTCCCGGACGGCCTCGACGCGGCGCTCGGCCTCGGCCTTGTCC
>DASUKL010000016.1:0-24392 GCA_036278755.1 Candidatus Limnocylindrales bacterium
CCGAACGCCTGGGCTCCGTCGTCCTCCTCGACGCCCGGGCGCCCGAGCGCTATCGCGGCGAGATCGAGCCGATCGACCCACTGGCCGGCCACATCCCGACGGCCCGCAACTCGCCGCTGGCACGCAACATCGGGCCCGACGGGCGGTTCCTCGACCCTGAGATCTTGCGGGCGCGGTTCGCGAGCTTGGGCGTCGGCCGTCCGCAAGCGGCCGCATCGGGTCCGGCTGCAGCGTCGGCCTCGGGCGCAGCATCGGCCTCGGGGGCAGCGCCAGCGTCGGCGTCCGGATCGGGTCCGGCAGCGCCCGCCTCGGGCGCAGCATCGGGCTCGGGGGCAGCGCCCGCCTCGGCCGTCGTCTATTGCGGCAGCGGCACGAATGCCTGCCAGCTGGCCCTGGCCATGCGCGTGGCCGGTCTGCCCGATCCCCTCCTCTACGTCGGCTCGTTCAGCGATTGGAGCCGGTCCGGGGCTCCGGTGGTCACGGGCGACGACCCCGGCGACCCGCCTTCCGGCTAGCCTCGAAGGGCCGGAGCCGCCGTCACGTTTCTCGTCGAGGCCCCGCGAGGCCTGCGGAGGGCCGGACACGGACGCTGACGTGGCTCGCGGCCCGTGCCGGCAGGGGCAGGCCGAGGAGCCCGTCGATCCGACCGACGGGCCTGATCAGCCACTGCCGAACGGCGAGGTTGCGCTGCGGCAGCGCGGCCTGCACGGCGTTGGCGTGCGACTGGATGACGCGCCGATTCGATCGGGTCGCGCCGACCACCAGGAGCCGCGCCGTGACCCGCGGTTCCCAGCCCCGCTCCCGGACCACGATGGGGGCCATGCGTTCGTATCGGCCGAGTTGCTGCAGCGCGCTCTGGAAGTCCGTGAGGCGTGGCTTGACCTCGATGATCAGGAGCGTTCGGCTGGCCGCGTGCCAACCCAGGACATCGATCGATCCGCCGCTATAGCCGAGCGCGACCGCGACCTCCCAACCGGCTTCGCGGAGCAGCACCGCGACGGCTTCGACCAGCGCCGCATGAGCCTCGTCGGTCAGGTGGCGCAGGTCCCCCCGGGAGTAGATCACCTGCAGGTCGATGCGTAGCCCGAGGACGACCCCCACCCGACGCAGCGCGCCGAGACGGACGCGGTCGAGCCGGCCGTGCTCGATGGCGGACACGACCGGAACCGCAGCCTTCGCCGCGGCGGCGAGTTCGGTCTGGCGGATGGCCTGCCTGACCCGAGCCGCTCGGATCTGCCGGCCGAGGGCCAGATCGTCGCTCATGCGCCCGACTATGGGCCCGGGCGCTTAGCGGACGGTTGGCCGCCGCTTACCTAGGACTTACTCGGCCGCTTGGCGGGGTGGGCTTGGCGGGGCGGGCTTGGCTGGGTGGAAGCTGCGCGTTGGGGCTGTGCGTTGGGGCTGTGCGTTGGGCTGTGCGTTGGGGCTGTGCGGTCCGGTCATTGCGGAAGGGGCGATGACGAGCTGGCCGCCGGCGTGCTGGGGCGATCTTCGGGGCATTCCGCGGGCGCCCGGCGTCGCGTCGCATCGCGCGCGCGTCGCGTCGCGTCGCGCGATGCTCGGCTAAGGAAAGGGGCCGTAGGACGTTGGCCAATCAAAGCCGCCTCAAGGACGTGGACCAGGGGACGGGACCGCCCGGAGCGTTGGCCAAATACGCCGTGGGCGGAGCGTTATATCCGAACGCCGACGATGACATCGGCGCTGGCGAGGCGATCGTGGCCATATAGGCATGGATCGGCGCGTATGGCCACGTTTAGGCGCCCGAGCTTGGCCAGATAGGTCCGTAGCGGAGCGTATGGCCAAGGCGCAAAGGGAGGCCGGGCATAACGGTGTCGAAATCGCCCGGTTTGGCCAGAGGGCCGGGCGGCGGCGGGCATGAGGGTGTCGAAATCGCCCGGTTTGGCCAGAGGGCCGGGCGGCGGCGGGCATAAGGCCGAGGTAGGCCGCCGAAGACGACCGGCGCCCCGCGGCGACCGGACCCTCGCAGCCACCGAAGACGACCGGCGCCCCGCGGCGACCGGACCCTCGCGGCCACCGAAGACGACCGGCGCCCCGCGGCGACCGGACCCTCGCGGCCGCCGGACCCTCGCGGCGACCGGACCCTCGCGGCGACCGGACGCTCGCGGCGGTCCGCCGTCGGGACGCCCCGCCGTCGGGACGCCCCGCGCGGGCGCTCCCCTACTCGAGGTAGTCCTTGAGCTTGCGGCTGCGGGAGGGGTGGCGCAGCTTGCGGAGCGCCTTGGCCTCGATCTGGCGGATGCGCTCGCGGGTGACGTTGAACTCCTTGCCCACTTCCTCGAGGGTCCGGGCACGGCCGTCCTCGAGGCCGAAACGCAGCTGGAGCACGCGCCGCTCACGCCCGCTCAATGAGTCCAGCACGGCCTCCACCTGCTCCTTCAAGAGCTGATGCGAGGCTGCCTCGGCCGGAGCCAGGGCTGCTCGATCCTCGATGAAGTCGCCTAGGTGCGAGTCTTCCTCCTCGCCGATCGGCGTCTCCAGGGACACCGGCTCCTGGGAGACCTTGATGATCTCGCGGACCTTGTCGGGCGTGACCACGACCTCCTGGCCCTTGGACATCGCCTCGGCGATCTCCTCGACCGTCGGCTCGCGGCCCAGCTCCTGGAGGAGTTGGCGGGAGACCCGGATGAGCCGGTTGATCGTCTCGACCATGTGGACCGGGATGCGGATCGTGCGGGCCTGGTCGGCGATGGCCCGCGTGATCGCCTGGCGGATCCACCACGTGGCGTAGGTCGAGAACTTGAAGCCCTTCTCGTAATCGAACTTCTCGACCGCCCGGATGAGGCCGATGTTGCCCTCCTGGATGAGGTCGAGGAACGACATCCCGCGGCCGATGTACTTCTTGGCGATGGAGACGACGAGGCGCAGGTTGGCCGACGTCAGCTGCTCGCGGCCCTCGCGCCCGATGCGCACGATCCGGCCCCGCCGGTCGCGCGGCTTGGTCCGCGGATCGGCGTCGGGATCCCAGCCCAGCTCGAGCATCAGGTCGGCCTCGTTGCCGGCCAGGATGTAGCGGCGCAGGCCTTCCCAGGCGAGCTCGCGGCTCCAGTCGTAGACGGCCCGGATGCCCAGGTTGTCGCGCGTCTCGAGATCGCCGTTATGGGCCGCCATGAAGGCCCAGTCCACGACCTGGGTCAGGTGCTCCGCATCGAGCGAGTGGTTGTACTCGTTGACGAGGTGCTTGGCCTGGCGCAGCAGCTCATGGGTCGGCGGCGGGGCGTCCTTCTGGGCCCGGGTCAGGTGCAGCTCGGGCGAGGCGGCCAGGATGCCATCGGCCTGGGCCGCGGCGAAGGCCGCCGCGACGAGCCTGGCCGACTCATCGGTGTAGGGCAGCCGGTGCTGCGGCTGCTTGGTGCGGGTCTTCTTCTCGGTGTCGTTCTTGGTCCACTCCCAGAGGGAGAGGACGGCCTTCCAGGGCTCCTCGACGATCTGCTCGCCAAGCTCGATGGCCTTGGCCAGGACGACCTCCTCCTCGGCCGTCAGGAGGGGCACCTTGCCGATCTCCTTGAGGTACATCCGGACGGGGTCGTCGATGCCGATCATGTCGGCCGCGATGGCGTCCAGCTCCTCCTGGGTGGGCTCGTCGGCTTGCTCCTTGGTGAGGGTCGCGGGCGGCTCCACCCAGCCGGCCTGGCCGTCGGTCTCGACGGGCACGCTGACGCCGAGCGCGGCGGCCACGCCCAGGGTGGCGCCGTCCGTCGTCGTTTCGAGCTCTTCTTCTTCGGTCGATTCGGCCTCGATGGCCTCGTCCTCGGGATCATGGCGGCGCTTGCCACGCTCGAGCACGGCGGCCACGAGTTGCTTGTCGGACGGATCGCTGGTCATCGGCGGGTACCTCCTGTGACGGGCTGGTCGGTGATGGGTTCGGTGGGATGGCTGCGGTGGCGGGTGAGCAGGGTCGTCGTCTGTCGGGTCCGGTCAAGCTCGATGCGCTGGGCCTGGAGCTCGCGGAGCTCGATCCCCAGGCGGGCTCGGGCCTCGGCGTCAGCGGCGGCTTCGGCTTCGGCGAACTCGGCCCGCTTGAATTCGACCGTCTCGTCGAGGCGGCGCTTGCGCAGCGCCAGCAGACACTGGCGGATGGCCAGCTGAGGGTCGTCCGATTCGGGCTCCGCACGGGCGTAGAGGGCCCGGGCCAGGCCGGCCAGGGCCGGATCGAGGGCGGCCAGGAAGCGGTCACGCTCGAACCGGCCGGCGGGGTCGGCGCCACGGTCGGCCAGGAGGCCCCGCCACAGCTCCCGGGCGGGGGTCGTCTCGAGGTCCTCGGGGGCCAGCGAGGCGGCGATCTCAGGCTGGAGGTCGGGCCGCAGGAGGGCCAGCCGCAGGAGGGTGGCCTCGGCCGGCAGGAGGGTGGCCTCCACGGCCCGCGGATCGAGGACGTCGGGCCCGGCCAGGACGGCGTCGAGGTTGATGCGCGCACCGGCGTGGATGCCGTCGGGGCCGCCGCGGGTGGCACTCGCCGCGCCACGGGCCGAGGTGCCGAAGCGCGACGGCTGGCGGAGCGCCTCGGCGATGACCCGATCGTCCACCAGCGCCCGGCGCGACAGCTCGCCCACGAACCCGTCGCGCCGGACGGGGTCGCTGACCGTCCGCAGGATGGGCAGCAGGGCGGCCACGATCCGCTCGCGGCCGGACTGGGTGCGGACGCCGAAGCGCTGCACGTAGTGGTCGATGAGGTACTCCATGATGGGCTGCGGAGCGTCGGTCGCGGCCCGCCACGTCTCCGGCTCGTCGCGGATGACCTCGTCGGGATCCTTGCCCTCGGGCAGGCGCACGACGCCGACCTCGGTCAGCCGGCCACGATGGGGCGACCGCTCGATCTCGCCGATGAGGGCCGAGAGCTCGGTGGCCCCGAACGTGCCGGCACCCTGGCCGGCGGCATCGACGTCGTAGGCCAGGGCCACGGATGGGGCGTAGCGGGTGACGAGCTCGACCTGGCCGGCGGTGAGGGCCGTGCCCAGGCCGCCGACGACGTTCTCGAACCCGGCCTGGTGGGCCATCAAGGCGTCCGTGTAGCCCTCGACGATGACCGCCCGACCGAGCTTGCGGGCCGGCCCTTTGGCCCGATCGATGAGATACAGGGTGCGGCTCTTGTCGAAGAGCGGCGTGGCCCGGGTGTTGAGGTACTTGGGCTCGCGGCCGTCGGGGCTGGGGGCCAGGATGCGGCCGCCGAAGCCGGTGGGATGGCCGGACGCGTCCCGGATGGGGAACATGACCCGGCCGCGGAAGACGTCGTAGACGCCGGGGCGACGCGCCGCCGAGGCTGATCGGGCTCGCTGGGAGCGGCTGGCGAGGCCGGCCTCGACGAGGTCCTCTTCGGTCGCTCCGCGCTTGGCGATGAGGGCTCGGGCCAGGCCGTCCCAGGCGTCGGGTGCATAGCCCAGCTGGTAGGTGTCGATCGTGGCATCCGTGAAGCCGCGGCCGTGGAGATAGGCCAGGGCCTGCTCGCCCGCCCGACTCGCGGTGAGCACCGCGTGATACCAGGCGATGGCCGATTCGAGGAGGCCACCGAGGCGCTTGCGCCGGGCATCCTCACGGCTCGAACGCTCGTCGAGCTCCACGCCGGCCCGCGCGGCAAGCCGCCGCAGCGCTTCGGGGAACGTCACGCCGTCCCGCTCCATGACGAAGCTGAAGACGTCGCCGCCCTTGCCGCAACCGAAGCACTTCCAGGTCTCGCGGGCGGGGGTCACGACGAAGCTGGGCGTCCGCTCCCCGTGGAAGGGGCAGAGGCCCTTGTAGCTGGCGCCGGCCTTGCGCAGGCTGACGGTCTCGGCTACGAGATCGATCAGGTCGACCTTGCTCTTGATCTCGGCGGTCTGGGTGGGACCTGCGGCCGTGGGGTGTCTCCTTCGTTCTCGTTCTTGCGTTCGCCGGCTCGCGGCGGCGGTCGGGTCTCGCGGGCCGCGGTCGGGTCTCGCGGGGCCGCGGGGACCTCGCATCCGTCCCCGATGCGAGTCGGTGCATCACGCGCCGGCGTGGCTGCTCGCCGAGCCCGCCGCCGGCACCCGACGGACACAGCTGTCGCCGTGTCAAGTCTTGACAAGACGTTCGACACGGCGTTCCTGTGACGATTCTCCCCTCGTGAGCGGGGCTTGTCAAGCCCCTTGTCAAGAGGCTGTCAAGGGGCTGTCAAGACCTTGTCAAGCCCCTCCCGTCCGGACTTCGACGGTCACGGAGGAGCCATCATCGGTGTGAAAGCGCGTGGAAACGGCCTGGAACATGCGCGAGGCGCACCGCTGCCTCGAGCGCCACCTCGCCAACGTGGTCTACCGGACGATGTTGCTCGACCCGCAGCCCCCGGAGATCAGGGCTTGACGAGATAGGAGCTCAAGTCGTGGGACTCGACCCTAGGATGCCCTCCGAGTCGGCGGCTGGTAGGCCCCCCTCACGCCGGACGCGCGGAGGGTTTTCGCCATTGCGACGTGGTTTCCGCTCAGCCCGGGTCCACTAGCGGCCGAACGCTACGGTACAACCGGGTGCGGAGGCGGCGAGGCGCCCGTCCACGGTTCACCGACCGACTTTGCACCGGTCCTGGTTCCGCAACTCCCCGGCGAAGTCTCAACGCACACGCTTGTCCCGTCTGGCGGCCCGCCATACGAGCTCGGAGAGGGGGCGCGCGTCACAGCCGGCGTCGGTGGCGCCACGGACGGATCGGCCGTGGAGGCCGCGTTGCCTGCGCCAGAACGGCCGTTTGGCACCCCATCAGCCGACGCGAGTGTTGTTGTCACGACGCCTGCCGCCACTATCACTGCGGCTAGCCCAACGAGCAGCGTGAGACGTGTACGCGACATTCCTGCCTCCTCACTGGCAGGCAATGTAGTTATCCGTGAACGTCGTGGTCGTGTTCATTGCGTACGGGAACGCGAGGTAGTGCCCGACGTACATGTCAGTTTCGATCTCAGTCTGCGACCCGAGCGTGTACCACGTACCGCTGACGCGCACGGCCGTGCAACCGAGCTCCTGCGCGATGATGCGCATCTCCGCGGCTACCGTCGCCTGGTCGGAGGTTGGTCGGCTGTCGTGGTCGCCCGGCAGGAAGCCCATGTCGTAGTCGACGCCCTTGCCCCGCACCACGCCTCCGTTCGCCCCGACCATAGCCGAGCATCGTCAGTTGATGATCTCGCCCCGTTCGTCGGCCCGAATGGCTGCGATGCGGTCGCGCCAGGCCTTCAGGGTGTCGGGTGGGAGAGGGGTCCAGTCCGTCACCTCGCCGACGACGCGCAGGGGTTCGCGGCTCCGGAAGGACCGGGTGGGGTTGCCCGGGAACTTCTTGTCGGTCACGTTCGGGTCGTCCTCGAACGCGCCCGTCGGCTCGACGACGTAGACCCGAGGGGCGCCGTCACCCTCGGCGAGCTCGGCAGCGAGGACAGCGCCGTCACGCAGCGCGGTGAAGTAGATGTGGTTCATCACGACATCGGGCCGGTAGTTGGACCGGAAGCCGGCGGTGAGCAGGTCACCGACCTGCAGGTCGGCCTTCGTGCCGTGATAGAACGGTCCCTTGTCCAACGACAGGCTCCTCATCAACGACCGCCGCTCGGCCACGCGCCCGGGCGATGAGCTCGGCACGTTCCCTCCCACTACTGCCCTGCGTCAAGGCCTCGATGGGCCTTAGCACGTACTCCCTGGGGGCGGGCTACCGATGTCGCACGGGTTGGTGTCGATGCCGCACGGCGTGCTGGTCCCGACCAGCGCGACCGCCCCAGCGGCGCTCAGGGACGAGAGCCCGCACGGTCGGGATGATCGTCCGGCTCCTGCGGCGTCGGCGAGCGCATGACACGCTGGCCCGTGCCGATCAGCGGCTCTTGAGCGCGCTCTCGATGGCCACGCAGCACCAGCCCGGCTGGGGGTCCGGTCGGGCCACGTAGCCCGCCCCGCCACAACGCTCCACGATGCCTTCGACGAGCGCCAGGTTCATGCCGCAGACGAGTTGCTCATGGCCCTCGACGAGGGCGTGGAAGGGGCAGTTGGCGAGCCGGATCGCCCCATCCTCGGCCTCGCGCGGCTGGTAGCCCTGGGCCTGCAGGGCGGCCATCAGCCGGTCGCGGGCTCGCTCGGGGTCCGCATCCGGGGTCGCCTGCCCGGGGCCCTCCCCTGTCTCCCCTGCCTCCCGTGCCTCCCCTACGTCTTCTGCCCCTCCTGCTTCGCCTGCCTCTCCGGCTTCCACGTGGCCCAGGTCGCGGGCGGCCTCCCGCAGCCGCTCGGGGGGCAGCGCCGATCCGGCTGCGTCGAGGGCCGTGGCGAAGAGCTCCGCGGCCAGCTCGTAGCGCCGCTCGGGGAGCGTCACGACCACGTCGCGCTCGGCGCGCCGGTAGAGCTTGGCCGGGCGACCGGCCCCGGGCCCGGTCCGGCCGGACAGGCGGCGGAACTCGGGGGTCAGCAGGCCGGCCTCCACGAGGCGGTCGAGGTGGAAGGCGGCCAGGGCCCGCGAGACGCCGACGGCGGCGGCCGCCTCGTCCCGGCTGAGCGCCCGGCCGGACCTGATCACGGCCTCGTAGAGGGCGCGCCGGACATCTTCGTCGAGCATGGCCACCGCCCGGATGTCGTCGCGATCGGGAAGCATCCCCACGAGTCTACCGCCAACGCGTGCTCGTCTAAGGACGAGCCACCCGATGCTCAGCTGCCCTTGAGGGCCATGATCCGTGCGTAGGACGTGATCAGGGTGGCCCGCGGGATGGCGCCGGCCTTGGCCTGGGCCAGGAGCGCAGCGTAGACCCCCGCCGTGGCGGCCTCCGAGCCGGTGGTCAGGATGAGGTCGGTGCCGGCCAGGGCGGCCCGCACGGCCAGCGAGGCCACGGTCACGCCGCGCGACTTGGCGGCCCCGTCGAGCGAGTCGGTCATCGTGGCGCCGCGGAAGCCCAGCTCGCCCCGCAGCAGGTCCACCCCGATGGCCCGTGACCAGCCCGCCGCCGCTCCCTCATCGAGGGCCGGGTAGACCGCGTTGGAGAGCATGATGAGGGGCGCCGTGTCGTGGGCGATGGCGGCCCGGTAGGGCACCAGGCCGGGCGCCAGCTCGGTGGCCGAGGCCTCGATCGTGACGAACGTCGTATCGGTGTTGGCCATGGCCAGGCCCAGGCCGGGGAAGTGCTTGAAGGCCGGCTGGACCCCCGCCGCCCGGAGGCCGGCGGCGAAGGCGTCGGCCATGTCGGCCGTGATGGTCGGGCTGGGGCTGTAGGCCCGCCCCTGCCTGGCGATGAACGCATCGTCGGAGACGGGCACGTCGACGACAGGCGCCAGGTCGAGGTCGATGCCCAGGTCGCGCAGCGCCTGGCCCGTGCTCAAGCCCTGGGCCCGAGCGGTGTCCGGGTCGTCGAGCTCGCCGAGGTCGGGCGGCGCGATGGTGGGGCCGATCCAGGGGATGCGCTTGATCTGGCCGCCCTCCTGATCCACGGCGATGAGCAGGTGCGGTCGGCCGGCGGCGGCGGCCGCGCCGCGCAAGGCGCTGGTCAGGGCGCGCACCTGGGCCGCCGTGCTGATGTTGGCTCCGAAGAGGATCACGCCGCCCACCTCCCCCCGACGGATGCGACCGAGGAGATCGGCGCTGGGCGACGTGCCGCTCATGGCCACGATGAGCTTCTGGCCGACGAGTTGGGCCAGCGAGGCCCCGGCGCTGGGGTCGGGCGTGGCCGTCGGACCGGATCCGGGGCTGGCGGTCGGTGGGCGGCTGGCGGTCGGGCGCGGGCTCGATGTCGGCTGGAAGGTCGAGCTCGGACGGGTGGCCGGGCTGGAGGGGCTCGTCGGGGTGGAGCTCGGGCGCGGCGGGGCGGTCGGGCTCTGGGGCGCGCTCGGGCCCGTGGAGGTGGTCGGGCTCGTCCCGGGGCCCAGGTCGCAGGCCCCAGTAGCGCACGTGAGCACGAGCGCCAGGAGCAGGAGCGGCAGGCGGGTCAGGGTCCGGTCGAGTCTCATCCCCCACCTGACGCCGGGCCGCCGCGTTTCGTTCAGCGGTCCCTAGAACCAGCGGGCCAGGAGGCCGGCGCTGCCGGCCAGCAGGAGGGCCGGCCAGAGGAGCTTGAGGGCGGCTTCCGGAGCGGCGATGACCGTGGACGCATCGAGGGCCTCGCGGCTGCCATCGGCGAAGATGACCTCGCCACGGACGCTGACCGCCCGCCGGCGGATGGCTCGGGCGCGGGTCGAGAGATGGCGCTGGGCGAGGCTGATGAGGGCCGCGGCGGCGCCCCCAGCAAGGGTCGGCCCGGGCGCCGCACCGCAGGCCCAGGCGGCCGTCACGAGGGGGAAGGCACCCCAGGCCAGGGCGAAGCCGAGATCCGAGTGGACCAGGGGGGCCTCGAAGGCGTAGAGCACGACGAGGGCCGCCCCCAGGCCGACGAAGCCGAGGAAGCCAGGCCCGAGCATCGTCGCCCCGAGGAGCCCGAGCCCGACCGCCGCCGCCAGGGCCAGCGAGCCGAGCCCGACCAGGATGGCCGAAGGGATCCGCGTCCGCAGCGGCCGGCCGCGCAGCTCGTCGAAGGCGTGGGCGGCCACCCCGGTGGCCAGCCCGAAGGCCACCAACGCCCCGACCACGATCCGGGGGTCGGGGTCCGGAGCGAGGGCCGCGCCGAGGAGGACGTAGGAGAGGTGCCAGATCGTGTAGGGCGGGTGGAGCAGCGTCCAGTAGTCGCGCCAGCCCCCGCCCGAGGCGGCGTAGAAGGCGGGCTTGAGCGGTGGGCCGGGATCAGTCTGCCGCCCGGCCGCCGGCCGGGCGGGCGCCGGGCGGGCGTTCGGGGCGGTGGTTCGGCTCGTCCTCATCCGTCGGCCGTCGTCGCCTTCGTGGCGCTCATGACGAGCCCGCCGCCCAGGCTCATGCGGCGCGTGCGGACGTCCTCGAGGCCGGCCGCGCGCCAGTAGCCCTCCACGGCCGCGACCGGGTGGCGAGCGTGGAACCGCTCGATGCTGGGACCCAGGAACGCACCGACGGCCGCCCAGCGCGCGGACACCACGCGCCCCGCCAGCGGGAGTCCGACCCGGGTGTAGAGCCACCACGGTGGGCGCCAGACCCCGCGAGGCAGGCCGAACTCGACCATCGCCACGCGGCCGCCGGGCTTCACCACCCGGGCCATCTCGCGCATCGTGGCCGCTGGGTCGTCGACGTAGCGCAGGAGGTAGGTGAACGTCAGGTGGTCGAAGGCGGCGTCGGGGAACGGCAGCGCCTCGGCCCGGCCCTCGACGATCGACGCGAAGACGCCCTGGCGGGCGCGGGCCAGGCGGAGCATGTCGGGGCTCTGGTCGAGGCCCACGACGGTGCAGCCGTAGCGGACACGGAGGGCCTGGGCCACGAGGCCGGTGCCGGTGGCCACGTCGAGGACGCGGTCCGTGGGTCGGGCCCCGATCGTCTCCACCATGGCCCCCCGCCAGCGCGGGTCCTGGCCCAGCGAGAGGAGCGCGGCCACGCGGTCGTAGGTCCGCCCGATCCCGGTGAAGATGCGCCCCGCGTCGTCCGCGGCCATGGCCAGAGTCTGACAGGCCGGCCGGCCCCGGGCCAGAGGCTCGCTGCGGACTGTGGCTGGCAGCGGCCCGGTGCCGTAGCCCCGTCCCCTCTTGACAGCTCGGTCGCGACGTGCTTTCATAACAGCATCATTCTATAAGGACCAGCGCATCGAGTACGGGCACGACGGATCGGAGGTGTCGATGATCGAAGACTCGCTGAGCGCCGTCTTCGGCGCCCTGAGCGACCCCACCCGGCGAGCCATCCTGGCCCGCCTGACCGAAGGCGATCGGACGGTCGGCGAACTGGCCGCGCCGTTCCCCATGTCTCAGCCCGCGATCTCGCGGCATCTCCGTGTCCTCGAAGACGCGGGCCTCATCAGCCGGCGGCGCCGGGCCACGGCCCGCCTCAGCCACCTCGAGGCGGAACCGCTGCGCGAGGCGACGTCGTGGCTGGCTCGCTACCAGGCCTACTGGCAGGAGCGTCACGACCGGCTCGACGAGCTGCTGGCGAGCCTCCAGCAAGAACCCTCCAAGGAGTAGTCCGTCCCCCTAGATGGACGGATCGCGGCCCGCCGTGGCCGCAGGAAGGATCGCACCCATGGCTACCACGAAGGTCAGCGCCGAGCCCGGCCGGCCGTTCATCGATGTCGAGCGTGAGTTCGACGCGCCCCGCGAGCTCGTCTTTCGCTGCCACATGGAGCCCGAGCTGCTGAAGCAGTGGCTGGGTCCCGGCCGGCTGGAGATGATCGTCGAGCGCTGGGAGCCGCGCGACGGTTCGGCCTGGCGGTACGTCAACCGCGAGGCGGACGGCACCGAATACGGCTTCCACGGCGTCTTCCACGGCGACCCGTCCCCGGAGGGCATGGTCCAGACGTTCGAGTTCGAGGGCGCGCCCGGGCACGTCTCGTTGGACACGGTGACGTTCGAGGAGCGCGGCGGCCGGACGATCCTACGGATCCACTCCGTCCACCAGACGGTCGAGGCGCGCGACGCGATGATCGCGGCCGGGATGGAGTCGGGCGTCGTCGAGGGTTACGATCGCCTCGACGAGGTGCTGCAGGGCCTGGCCGCAGCCTGAGGTTAGGGCCGGGCGCACGGGCGGCGGCGCAAGGAGTCGGCGTCGCTGCCGGATCGTTCGGGGCCGCTGTCGATTCGGCGGTCGGCCGTTCGTCGATGGGTGAGGGCGGGCCACCAGGTCCGCCATACTGCCGGGAGGCCACGATGCACTACCTGCTGCTGCTCTACGACGAGGGCTCCGCGAACCCGTCCGCCCCGCCCATGCCGGCGGACGATCGGGCCCAGATGATGACGGCCTTCGCCGCGTTCACCCAGGCCTGCAAGGACCGCGGCGTGTACGTCGGCGGCGACGCGCTGCAGAACGTGGCGACGGCGACGACGGTCCGCGTGCGGGACGGTCGGACGATCACCACCGACGGGCCGTTCGCAGAGACGAAGGAAGCCCTGGGCGGCTACTACCTCCTGGACTGCCAGGACCTGGACGAAGCCCTGGAGCTGGCGGCGCGATGCCCGGGGGCGGCCTACGGCTCGGTCGAGGTCCGGCCCATCTGGGAGATGCCCTCGGGGGCCGCACCGGAGGCCAGCGCCGCTAGCGGTGCCGATCGCTGACGGCTGACCCGGCGACCGCCGCGGTCGTCGAGCGGGTCTTCCGCGAGGAGTCCGGCTCGGCGATCGCGACCCTGATCCGCATCCTCCGCGACTTCGACCTCGCGGAGGACGCGGTCGCCGACGCCTTCCTCGCCGCCCTCGAGCGCTGGCCGCGCGACGGCGTGCCCGATCGGCCCGCGGCCTGGATCGTCCGGACGGCACGGAATCGGGCCATCGACCGGCTCCGCCGGCAACGGGTGGGGGCCCAGAAGGCAGAGCAGCTGGCGCGCGAGCAGCTGGCCGACGTGGACGCCGTGGACGCCATGGATGCGGTCGGCGCGCGTGACGCGGAGGACGGCGACGCCATGGGCACCGACCGACTACGCCTGGTCTTCACCTGCTGTCATCCCGCCCTGTCGATGGAGGCCAGGGTGGCGCTGACCCTCCGGACACTGGGCGGCCTCACGACGCCCGAGATCGCCCGCGCCTTCCTCGTGCCGGAACAGACCCTCGCCCAGCGGCTGGTCCGGGCGAAGCGGAAGATCCGCGACGCCGGGATCCCCTATCGCGTCCCGCCGGACGAGCTCCTGCCTGAGCGATTGGCCGGCGTCCTCGTCGTCCTGTACCTGGTCTTCAACGAGGGCTACGCTGCTTCGGCGGGCGACGCGCTGGTCCGCCGCGAGCTGTGCGCAGAGGCCGTCCGCCTCACGCGCGTGCTCCGCGACCTTATGCCCGACGAGCCCGAGGTCCTGGGCCTCCTCGCGCTCATGCTGCTCCACGATGCCCGACGGGAGGCCCGGGTCGGGCCGGACGGATCGCTGGTCCTGCTGGCCGACCAGGATCGGAGCCGCTGGGACCAGGCGGCGATCCGCGAGGGCCGTGAGCTCCTCGAGCGGGCCCTGCGGATGCGAGGCGCGGGGCCGTACCAGCTCCAGGCCGCGATCGCCGCCCTCCACGACGAAGCAGCCACAGCCGACGCGACCGACTGGGCCCAGATCGCGGCCCTCTACGACCGACTGGACGCGGCCGCGCCCTCACCGGTGATCGCCCTCAACCGGGCCGTGGCCATCGCCCTCGCGGGCCGAGGGGGGGATCGCGAGGCCAGCCTCGAGCACGGGCTGACCCTCATCGACGAGGTGGCGGAGCCGCTGGCCGACTACCCCTACCTACACGCCGCCCGGGCCGAACTCCTCCGCCGCCTGGGCCGTTCCGACGAGGCCGCGGCGGCCTATCGGCGGGCCCTCGAGCTCACCCAGAACGCGGCCGAACGCGCGTTCCTGGCTGGCCGCCTCGACGTCCTGGCCCCATGACGGCCGTCGGGCATACACTCCCCACTCCCGCAGCCCGGGCCGCTGCCCGGGCCGGGCGACACGCAGAAGGATGGGTGCCATGACGCGTTCCAACGTCCCCGTGTGGGTCGACCTGACCAGCCCCGACGTGGCCGCCTCGGCCGCCTTCTACACCACGGTCCTGGGCTGGGAGGTCGAGGTCAGCCCCGACCCGCAGTACGGCGGCTACGCTACGGCCCGCGTGGGCGGGGCCAGCGTGGCCGGCATCGCGGCGCAGATGGACGCTTCGAACCCCATCGCGTGGCACCTCTACATCGGCACGGACGATGCCGCGGCCCTGGCCGCGAAGGTCGCAGCCGCCGGCGGGACCGTGGTCGTCCCCGGCTTCGACGTCGGCGACCAAGGCCAGATGGCTCTCTACCAGGACCCCTCGGGCGCGTTCATCTCGGCCTGGCAGCCGGCGGCCATGGAGGGCTTCGCCGGCCAGGGCCTGGGGGCCTACGGCTGGGCCGAGCTCAACGCCCGTGGCCTGGAGCGGGCCCTCCCCTTCTACGAGCAGGCCTTTGGCTGGACGGCTCGCACCAGCCCCATGGGCGAGGGCCAGCCGGACTACACGGAGTTCCGGCTGGGCGACCAGAGCGTGGCCGGGGCCTGGGAGCTGAACCCGGCCATCCCGGCCGAGGTCCCGAGCTACTGGCTGGTCTATTTCTGGGTCGCTGACCTGGAGGCCGCCTTCGCCACGGCCATCGGCGCGGGGGCGACCGAGATGGTCGGGCCGACCAGCTTCCCCGGCGGCCGCTTCGCGATCATCACCGACCCCCAGGGGGCGATGGTGGGCCTGCTCGAAACCAGCTGAGGGCAAGTTCAGGGGCCGAGGCCCACGAGCCCGGGCTCAGCCCGGCGGCAGGCTCCAGGTCGTGCCGTCGGGGGAGTCGTGGATCTCGAGTCCGAGGGCCACGAGCCGATCGCGGATGAGGTCGGCCGTGGGCCAGTCACGCTCCGACCGAGCGCGGTCGCGCAACTCGACCAGGGCCTCGGCGTAGGGCGCGATCGCGGCGCCCGGATCGGCCACGCCCGCCGCGGCAGCCTGGCCCAGGCGGACGATGAGCGCCCGCAGCCGAGCATCGGCGCCGTCGAGTTCGGGGCTGTCCTCGCCCGAGCGCAGGCGGACCATGACCTCGGCCTCGAGCTCGATGAGGGCCCGCGCGGCGGCCTCCGGGTCGTGGTTCTCGAGGGCGGCCATCACCGTGCCCTCGAGGCGGGCGACCTCGTCGCCCAAGGGTCCGGGCGCGCGACCAAGCCCTCCCCCCGCACCTGGTGAGGTCGCCTCACCTCCCGAAGACGGCGCTCCGCCCGAAGACGAGGCCCCGCCCGAAGACGAGGCTCCGCCCGAAGAGGACGCCCCAGCCGAGGCCGCCCCCGCAGCCAGGCCGGCTCCGACAGGTGACGACGCGTCACCCCTGGCCAGGCGGCCGGCCGTTTCGCCCAAGGCGGCGATCGGCACCTCCGTCCCGGAAGGCAGGACGGCGCTTCGGCCGGCACTGCGGATGGTCACCCCGCCCAGGCCGGCCACGGCCGCGCGGCCAGCGGCCAGGTCGAGCAGCAAGGCCGTGTGGCCGTCGACGCCAAGGACGAACGTGTCGGCGGGCAACTGGGCTTCGAGCGCCCGCAGGCGGCGCTCGCCCATGTAGCAGAAGCGGGTGTCGTGGTTGCCGCCTTCGGCGTTGTCGTAGTGGGGCACGACGGCCGCCCGCAGGCCGGTCAGCCGGCCCAGGAGGTCCAGCCCCTCCAGCCAGTGCGGTTCGAGGCCCACCTTGTAGATCTCGTAGACAGGCAGGCTCACGGCCCCGGCGGTGACCGCCGCCGCGCTGGCCAGGGTCACGATCCCCCCGTCCTCCAGACGCTGGGCGAGTGCCTCGGGGATGGGCCCGCCGACCCACTGGCGGAGCGCGTAGCTGGGGCTGCCGGGACCGACCATGACGTAGCGGGCCTCGCGGAGCCGAGCCAGGGCCGTGGCTTCGGCGACCGGGCCGCCGTCCCGACGACGGTAGGTGACGACCTCGAAGGGTCGGCCCACGCTCTCACGGAAGAAGTCGACGGTCCGGGCACTCAGGTCGTCGGCGTTCTCCTGGAAGCCGTAGGGGGTATCGATGATGGCGGCCGGCACCTCGCCCCGCTCGAAGCGCTCGAAGAGGGCCCGATGGACCTTGGCCATGGTGGGCGCGACCTCGCCCGAGCCCATGATGGCCAGCACGCGCGGCCAGGTCATGTGGTCGCGAGGTGGGCCAGGTCGACGAGCAGCGCGGCCACCTCCGCCGGGTGCTGGGCGTGGATGTCGTGGTCTCCGCGGGACCAGTGGACCGTGGCCCGCGGCAGGGCGGCCTGGGCCACGGCCACGGCCTCGCGTTTGGCCGCCACGGCAGCTGCTGCTTGGGTCGGTTCGGGGCGCCGGGTCGGCTCGGCGGAGTCGTTCGGTTCGGGGGCGTCCGTCGGCTTCACCGGCAGGAGCAGGACCGGCACCCGGACCGCCGAATAGCGCTTGGCCGGGCGGAAGGCCCACATCCCGCGCAGGACATCGATATGCCGGTCATACGTCAGCCAGGGCGCGATCGTGCCGTCAGGGCGATGCTCGAAGTTGGCCAGGGTGCCCTGGATCCCGGCTTCGGGCCAATCGGGGTGGGCGGCCCGGATGTGGGCCTCGATCTCCTTCCCTGGCAGGCCGGCCAGGCGGGGCGGCGCGAGGCGAGCCAGGCAGGCTTCCCAGTCGGGGAACGTGGCCTGGGGGTCGAGCCAGCCGCCGTCGACGCAGGCGATGGCCGTCACGGCCTCAGGGTGGGCAGCGGCCAGCTCGAGCACGACGTTGCCGCCCCAGGACTGACCGGCCACGACCGGCCGGCCCAGACCGGCCTGCTCGATAAGGGCGGCCAGGTCGGCCGCGACCGTGGGGATGTCGTAGCCATCAGCGGGCTTGGACGAACGGCCGTGGCCGCGCAGGTCGACCGTCGCCGCGGTCAGGCCGCGGGCGGCGAGGTCGGCCGCGACGCCGTCCCATAGCCGGGCGTTCGAGGCCAACCCATGGACCAGCAGGAAGGTGGGAGTGGCTGGGGGCGCCGCTGGCCGCGGCGCGGCCGCGGGGGGACCGGCGGCCGGGGCCGATCGCTCTGCGACCGGGGACACCCCCTCCCCCGCGGCAGAGCCTGGAGCCGCCGCATGGCCGACCGGCACCCAGCGGTCGATAGCCAGCTCGACACCCGGCGCGACCTCGACGCGCTCGGTGACGCGGTCCGGGGCATCCTCTGTGGCGCGGTCCCGAGCGTCCTCGTTGGCGCGGTCCGGAGCGTCCTCGTTGGCGGTCTCCGAGCGGAAGGCGAACGGGTCGGACGCGGTGGATCGGGGCGTGCTCACACCCTGATGGTACGGGCCCGGCCGAGCCGCGGTTCTGACGGGCGTCGTGCCTTGGGGCCGCTCCCTCTTGGCCAAACGCGACGCCAGTCGCCGGTTTGGCCAACGCCATCGTCGAGGGCCGCCGCTCATGGCCCCGGTCCGCCTCGTCCCGGCCCTGGCTGCCCCAAGGGTGGCCAAACAGTACCGATTCCGGACCCTTATGCCTGAGCCCCTCGACGACCACGACGTCCTGGCCACCCTGGAGCCCTCGTCGAGGCCGGAATCGGCCTCATCCGTGGCCAAACCATCCGCCGGGGGAGCGTATGGCCGATGCCGAGGCCGATCTGGAGGCTCAGGAAGCGACGACGCGGACCCGTTCGGATATAACACTCCGCCGGCGACGTATTTGGCCAGGACTGAGGCCCTCGGAGGCTCCACGATCAGGTCCGACCCGGATAACGCTCCGCGGGCGACGTGTTTGGCCAGGACTGAGGCCCTCGGAGGCTCCACGATCAGGTCCGACCCGGATAACGCTCCGCGGGCGTCGTATTCGGCCAACAGTCGGCCCTTAAGGCCACCAGTGGGCCCCTCGGAAGCGTCGGACCCCGTGGCCCCACGGATGAGGTTCCGTGGGCGACCTATCGGGCCTCGGTGCCGCCCCTATGGACGGGCCGTGGGCGGCCCGAGTCTCAGAACGTGACCGGCCGCCAGGTGCGGCCACCGTCGTAGCTCATCAGGAGGCCGTTCGGGCCCAAGCGGCCGCCGGTGATGAGGACGCCCTGGCTGGCGGTCGTGAAGCCGAGGTAGATCGTGCCCTCCTTGCCCGGGCTGTCGGCCAGGACCGTCTGCCAGGTGGCGCCGCCGTCCGTCGAGCGGACCACCTGGGCCCCGGAGGCCACCACGGTCGTGGCGGTCGGCTGGGCCAGCTGCTGCACCGACCCGAGCGGGATGGTCGCGGCGCCGCGGGTGAACGTCGTCCCGCCATCCGATGAGACGTAGAGCCGCTCCCCGGCCGCCGCGCCGCTGGGCGCCGGACCCCATACGCCCTCGTCACAAGCCGCCACGAGCTGGCTGGCGCTGTACGCGGCCAAGACCGCCGCCCCATTGGCCCCGCTGCAGGGCGGCCGCCAGGCCTGCCAGACACCGGCGCCCAGGCGCAACCCGCCGGTGACGTCGCGATCCACCTCGACGATCCAGCCGGCCGTCCCCGAGAGGACGAGCTGGACCGTGGGCACCGGCCCCGCGCCGAATCGCAGACTCGTCGCGGCCAACGCCCAGGCATCGTCGGCCACGGGGCTCGAGGCGACCTGGAAGCCATGCGTCGCGTCACCGTCGGTGACCACGGCATGGACCAGTCCGGCGTGGGCCTCGAGGGTCATGACCTGGCTGTCGCTCCCCCCGGGCACGGCCTGACTCTGCCAGGTCGCGCCGCCGTCGTGGGTGATCCACAGCTCAGGGCCGAAGAGCCAGCCATCGTTCGCGTCGGCGAAGCGGATGCCGCCGACGCCCGTCGCGCCGTCCCGCCACGCGCCGGTCGCTTGACCGACCGTGGTCGCGGGAGCCGGGGTGCGGGTCCAGGTATGTCCGCCGTCGGCGGTCCTGACGATGACCGCGCAGCGGACCGAGCCATCGCCGCACGGCGCTCCACCCAGCACCCAGCCCTGAGAAGCAGAGACGAACGTCACCGACAGCGGGCTGAAGCCGACCGGCACGGTCCCGGCCGGCCCGGTGAGGGTCGGGATGGGCGTGGCGCCACCGGGCGTGGCGGTCGCGGGCGCGCTGGCCGAGGCCGAGGGCGCGGCCGAGCTGCCGCTCGGCTGCGGCGAGCCGATGACCGCGACCGGACCGCTGGGGCTGGCGCTCGGACCGGCCGGCGAGCCCGTGGCGGGACTGCCGATGCCCGGCAGGCTCCCGATCAGGCCGAACAGGCCGGCGGCGATGACGAGCGCGGCGACCACCGTGGCGAGGCCGGCCAGGGCTCGGCCCCAAACGGGAAGGCCCAGGCCCAGGCCCCGGCCCAGGGCCAGGCGACGAGGCCGCGGCTCCTGCTCGGGGATGGCGGCCACACGGGCCAGGAGGTCGAGCGGAGCCGGCGGGCCGGCCAGGTCATGGAGAGCCCCCCGGACCTCGGCCTCGAAGGCGCGATCGTCCCCGGTCGCGTCCGGGCGGGCGGTAGGCCGCCGGGCGGCGGTCGGGCGCTGGTCGGTCGGGCGCTGGTCGGTCGGGCGCTGGCTGCTCATCGGGGCCCTCCATCGGGGCCTTCGGACCCCACGTAGGCCGTCCGCAGCTGGCGCATGGCGTAGTGCAGCCGCGACTTGATCGTGCCCGGCCGCGAGCCCAGGCGGGCCGCGATCTGGTCGATGCTCAGGTCGAGGAAGAAGCGCAGCACGATGACCTCGCGCTGGGCGTCGTCGAGGGTGGCCAGGGCCTGGCCCATGGCCTGCCGGCGAGCTACCGCGTCGGCCGGGTCCGCAGCACGCGGGCCACGACGGGCCACCGCCTCGTCCGAGACGTCGGCCGCGATGGTCCGCACGGTGACCCGCCGTCGGGCCCGCAGCCGGTCGCGGCAGACGTTGACCAGGATGCGCCCGAACCAAGCCTCGAAACGGTCCGTGTCGCGCAGCGCGTCGAAGTGCCGCCAGGCCGCCAGGGCCGCGTCATGGGTGGCGTCCTCGGCCTCCACCCGATCGCCCAGGATGAGCGTCGCGAAGCGGTACGCGCGGTCGAGCGCGCTACGGTCCACCAGCGCCGCGAAGGCGTCGGCGCGGGCCCTCGTCGTGTCGCTGTCCAGCCGAGCCACCACCCCTTCGCGGCCCCCATGGAGGGTCATCATGCCTCTACCGACGACGCGGGCGCCCGGAACGTTCGAAGAGACCGATGGGCGGAGCGCTCGGCCGCCGCGACGCGTGCGGCCCAAGGCGCCCGGATGCCCAGCCTTCAGCCGCCGCGCGAGCGCCGAGACCCGCTTGCCGCCGCCTCCCGCCTCCGCCGCCGGCTGCGGATCCAGACCACGAACAGGATGGGGAACGGCACGAAGATCACGGCGAAGACCACGATCCGGATCAGGGAGGCCAGATCCAGCGGCGAGCCCAGCACGCCCGGGCAGGGGATCGTCGTCCCGGCAGGGACGAGCAGGGCGAACGTGCCCAGGCCGGTGATGACCGCCTGGTAGGTGTGGGGCACGCCGCCGGTCGGGTCGGTGGTGAGCTCGTGCCAGGCCCCGTCGGCGTACAGGCCGATGACCGGCGTGGGGATGCCCATGGGCCCGCGGAGGATGACCGTCACGCCCGCGCTGGCGGGGATCGTCACGGCCGCTCCCGACTGGGTGGCCATGCTGATGCGGTAGGCATTCCCGGCGATCTCCTGGCCGCTGGGGAGCGGCGGCGGATCGACCGCTGTGACCTCGAGCTGCAGGCCGGTCGTGCCCTCGGGCAGGGGCAGGCTGTTGGGCGCCACGAGCAACTGGGCCTGGGGCGGCTGCTCGTCGGTCGAGGCGGCAAAGCCGGGGCTGGTGCCCTGGGCCACGGGCTGGAGGGTCTGGAGGGCCGTGGGCCCGCCGGGCTGGCAGGACGGCGGCTGGAGCCAGCGGTAGGTCTCCTGGACGATGACCCCGTCGTAGAGCGGCGGCGAGGTCCGTGGTGCCGTGGCCTGGGCGAGCGCGACCACGGCCAGGCCGGCCACGAGGGCGATGAGGGCGGCCTGGCGGTCCCCGCGCCAGCGACCCATCACAGCCACCAGGTCGCCAGATCGGCCACGATGTGGGCCGCGGCCGGGGCGGCGACGCTGCCGCTGGCCAGGCGCAGGCCGGCCAGCCACAGCCCGGCCCCGATATCGAGGGGCAGGATCGACCAGCCATCGAGGGGGACGTGGATGAGGGCGAAGGCGAGCGCGGCCAGGACCGCCGCGCCCAACGGACCGACGAGCTGGCGTGCGGCATCGAAGAAGACGCCCCGCAGGACGACCTCCTCGGCCACGGCCACGAGTGTCGTCACCGAGGCCCAGGCCACGAACGGCGCGGCATGGCCGGTCAGCAGCGGCGCGGGCCCGCGGGCGGCGATCGAGACGCCGACGAGGACGAGACCGCCGAGGACGCCGAGGACGACGGCCCCGAGCCCCATGCGGAGCCCCGCGCCGGATCTGCCACGCCCCCCGATGGCCGCCAGGCCGAGCCAGGCCAGGCTGTAGAGCAGCCCGAGCAGGACGACGCCCACGGCCCCCGACAGTGCCAGCTGGGCCCGAACGAGGGCCAGCAGGCCCATCCCGGCGCCCAGCCCGACGATCCGGGCCAGGGACCGACCGACAGGCGATCGGGCGGCGGCCGCGCTGAAGGGAGCGGCAGCCGTTCGGCCGGCGGTCAAGGCCGCGGCACCATCTCGATCCGCCCGGCGGCGAAGGCGGCCGGCCAGACGACGACGTCCTGGACCGTTGCGTTCGCGCCCGCGACCTGGCCCGATGTTCGACTGCCGGCAGTCTCACCGCCGGCGATGCCGTCGGTCGCGCTCCCGGAGGCCGTCGGGTCGCTGCCCTCCCAGGCGCCGCTGCCCGTGCTCGGCGGCTGCCAGGCGCTCACCGCCGCTGAGGCGGGCGAGGCCGCCTGCCACTGCCACATCACGGCCGCGGCGCGCAGGTTCTGGCCGAGGTGCGCGGTGTCCGTCGCGAACCGCAGCCCGGCGCCGTTGGGCAGGGACCCGCTGGGCAGGTCGACGGCCCGCGCCGCGGCGGCGATGTCCTGGGCATCGAGCCGCCCCGCCGCCGCGGCCGACGGCAGGACGTCGTGGAAGAGGGCCCAGGCGGCGGTGAAGCCAGAGAGCCCTTCCTCGGTCGGTGGCCCACCGGCCTGCTCGGCCCAGGCGGCGGCGAATCGGTCATACAGGGCCCGGGCAGACGGGTCGAGGGCCTGGGGGTCGAAGCCGCTGGGGGGTCGGTCGGAGCCGAAGATGCCCAGGGACGCATCACCCAGCATGTTGCCGAAGTCGGGCACGCACTCGGCCATGGTCGAGCCGATGAGCGCGGGGACCGTCACGTGCGCCGCGTCAAGGGCCTGCACGAAGGCCACCCCATCGGGGATGTGCGAGGCCAGGATCACGACGTCTGGCCTGCTGGCCGCCACGGCGCTGACGACCTGCGACCAGCGCGGCAGGCCGAGGTCGTAGGTCACCCGGCCGGTAAGCCGCAGGCCGAGGGCCTTCGACTCAGCTACGGCCGCGTCGGCCACGGACGAGGCGTAGGCATCGTTCGCCGAGACGACCGTCACCCGCAGGTCGCTGGGCGTCAGGTCGAGCCGGGGGGCCAGCTCCGTGGCGCTGAACTGGGCCGAGTTCGTGCCCAGCCGGGCCCCGCTGGCCCCGACCCGGAAGACGCGGGGAAGGCCGCGGCCGGTGAGCTGGTCGGCCACGGCCCCGGCCTCCCAGTAGACGAGCCCGGCCTGGTCGGCCGCAGCGCTGGCGGCGATGGAGAGCTGGGAGGCATAGGCCCCGATGACGAGGGGCACGCCGTCAGCCCGCAGCGCGGCGATGGCGGAGCTGGCCGCGGCGGCATCCGGGAGGTCCCGGACGTCGAGCGCGATGGGCCGCCCGTCGATCCCCCCGTCGGCGTTGACGAAGTCGGCCGCGATGCGCACCCCGAGCTTCTCCTGGCCGGCCAGGGCGACGACGTCGGGATCACCGGTCAGGGGGAAGACGGCGCCGATGCGGATCGCGCCACCACCGAGGCCGGGCCCGCCGAGGGCGACGGCGAGGGCCACGATGGCCACGGCCAGCAGTCCCGCCGTGGCCACGCGGATGCCGCGGTGGCGGGCCTGCGGATCGTGGCCCGAAGGCAGCGTCAGGTGGGGCTGGGACGGTGCCGCGGAAGGCGACCGCGGCGGTGCCGGGGCGAGGCGAGGGCTGGCCATGGGTGCGGCTCCTTGGCGCAGGTTACTTGACCGTGAAGATGACCTGGGGCGAGAACACCCGCGGGTCGAAGGGGGCGTGGTCGGCAGCGACGAACTCGGCCCGCAGGGTGTACGTGCCAGGCTTGACCGGCAGGTCTTGCTGGAGCGAGTACTGCATGTACACCAGGGCGTTGTCGAGGTAGAGGTGGACGTGCCCCTCGGTGGGCACGATATGGGTGGAGGTCGTGTCGACGACCTTGGCGTTCTGCAGCGAGACCACGACGTGGACCGTGTCGCCGGTCACGACCTGGCCCTGGGTCGGCTCGACGACGGCGATGACGGCCGGCGAGGAGGGCCGTCCGGCGCCGGCGGTGGGGCTGGGCGAGGCGCCACCGCCCGGGCCACAGGCGGCCGCCAGCATGGCAGCCAGGACGATGGCCGTCAGGATCCGGGGACGATGCATGCCGCTGGGGCCTCCTTCGGGCGAAGTCACGGGCGTCACTGGCCCGGGGTGATGGTGACGGGCCTCACTGGCCCGGGGTGATGGTCAATGTGGCCTGGAGGACCGTGCCGTCCGGCGCGGTCCCGCGATAGCTGATCTTCTGAGGGCCGCTGGGCGAGGCCAGACGGCCCACGACGTGGCCCGGGTCGAGCGTCTGGAGGGTCACCGAGGCCGGGGCGCCGTCCCCGGCGGCCACCGTGGCGGTGATGCCGGTGACGGCCAGGCCGTTGCCCTGGGCATCGAAGTACGTGGCGTGGAGGTCGTTCGGCACGCCCGGCTTGTCAGGATCGAGGTAGATCTGGAC
>DASUKL010000017.1:0-61962 GCA_036278755.1 Candidatus Limnocylindrales bacterium
GACCTCGTCCCAGGCCCAGGCGCCCAACCAGAATCCCGGCACCAAGATGATCGGTCGGCTCGACATCGTGGGCCCCTTTCCGCTGCGGATCGGTCCATCCTCCCGGACCTATTGTGCCCGTTCGCGCCGCAGGCGCCCGACCGCCGGTCGCGACCCGCGATGTCACGCATCGTAGAATGTGTGACCACGATACGAGACGGAGGTCACGATGCAAGCCAGCAACGGCGCGGACGCGGAGAGCCCCATCGTCGGCATGTTCCACGGGGGGGTGAGCGTGAGCGACCTGGACCGATCGATGCAGTTCTACGTCGACGTGCTTGGGCTCCAGGTCCTCGCCCAGCGCGATGCGACGGACGACTACCTGCGCGAGATGCACAGCCTCCCGTTCAGCGTGGTGCGCATGGCATTCCTCGCCGTGCCGAACAGCACCACCGTCGTCGAGCTACTGGAATACCAGGGCGTCGACCGGCACCGCCCGACGTATGCCCCTCCGGACCCAGCGACGGGGCATCTGTGCTTTCTCGTGGCCGACATCCAGGCGATCGACGCGCGCTTGCGCGCTGCCGGCGTGCGGGCCCGGTCCGAGGCTCCGGTCGAGATCACCGCAGGGCCGAACAAGGGATCTTGGGCGGTCTACTTCGAGGACCCAGATGGGTTCCCGATCGAGTTCATCCAGCGGCAGGGCCGGGGCTGACCGGCGACCCTGGATCGGCGTTCGGGGCCTTTCGCCCCATCGCTGCTGATACGCGGTCCGCGGTGCTGCGCACCCGGCCGGCCAGCTTCACAAGTGCCTGGCCTTCGAACTCGTGCTTGAGGCCGGCGACGCTGACAGCGGCGATGACATCCCCGCTGGCATCGCGGACAGGGGCTCCCAAAGCGCCGACGCCGACGGTGACGTCTTCAAGGGACACCACGTAGCCCGATACGCGCGAGCGCCCAGCGTCCGCTCGGAGTGCCTCCGCTGCTGTCAGGGTGTGCGGGGTGAGTGGTGGGAACGGGGCCTCAGCCAGGTAACCCTCGAGCTCCTCCGCCGACAGGGAGGCCAAGAGGACGCGCGGCCCGGCCCCGCAGTACAGGGGCAGCACGCCTCCGAGCCGGAGGGCGAGCACGTCGACGTTGGAGCCCGCGAGGCGGCTGATGCATGTGGCCTGCCGGCCATGGCGGACAGTGAGGAAAGCCGTCAGGCCCGTGGCGTCTCGGAGCGTACGTAGCTCGGGCTCGGCGATCGCCCGAAGGTCGAGGCGGCTCTCGACCACGGAGCCAAGCTCCATCAGCCACAGGCCAAGCCCGAAGGTACCGTCGGGGAACCTGTCAAGGAGTCCCGTCCGCTCCATCGAGGTCAGCAGGCGATACGTCGTGCTCTTGTTCGCCCCGATGCGGGCCGCGACTTCCGACGGTCCGGCCCTCGTGACGTCGTTAGCAAAGGCGTCGAGGATCGCGCGGACCTTGTTCAGGACCAGGATCCCCTCCTGGCGGCCCTGAGCTGGGGTGGCCTCATGGCTCGGCCGAAGGGAGTTGGGCATCCCGGTCACGGTAGCAGAGGGACCGGGGCACGAGAGAGCCTTGACATTGGCCTATAATTGCACAGTCCGAAGCACCGTCTCGCATAGTGGTACATGGCCAGCGAGGCGACCCATCCCCGCGCTCGGAGGAGCGGTGGTCGTGAGACCGCGCATCGAGCTCTTAGCATCCGGCCTGCGCTACCCCGAGGGTCCGGTTCGGCATGGCGTCCGGGACGTGACCTTCGTCGAGCTCGCGGGCCAGCGCATCCAGCGGTGGTCCGACGGCCACCTCGACGTGGTGGCCAGCCTAGGTGGCGCCCCGAACGGGGCGACCCTCGGCGCGGACGGCGCGCTATACGTGGCCAACAACGGAGGGCTAGCACCGACGTCGCCATCCGAGATGTGGTTCGCCGATGACGGCGTCAGCGGTCGGCTCCAACGCGTGAGCCTCGACGGGGCCGTGGAAGACCTCGCCGCCGACCTGCCGGGGCCCGCGACCCATCGGCCGAACGACCTTCGCTTCGGGCCCGATGGATGGCTGTACTACACGGATCCCGGCAACTGGGAGGTCTTCCCCGATCGGACAGGCTACGAGGGCGGAGCGGTCTGCCGCATGGGCCCCGACGGCGGACTGGATCTGTTCGCCTCCCTGGACGAATTCGCCAATGGGCTCGCCTTCTCACCGGACTGGGGACGGCTCTTCGTCGCACAGTCGATGAACGGCCGGGTCCAGAGCTTCGATCTCCGGGACCCGGAACGTCGACCGGTGGAGTTCTGCCGGGTGCCTGCTGGTGCGCCCGACGGGATCGCCTTCGATATCGAAGGTCGGCTCTACGTGGCCGGGAGCCTCGCCGACGACGGGGGAGACGCCATCTACATCTACGATCCGGACGGGACCCTCGAGGCCGCGCTGGAGCTTCCTCCCGGCTCCGACCCGACCAACCTCTGCCTCGGGGACGATGGCATCTATGTGACTCTGGGCCTCGGCGGACAGCTGGTCTTCGTCGATCACCCTGCCAAGCCGGCGCCGTTGCTTCCATGACCGAGCCTCTCGATCCCGATGCGCTGCGGGCCATCGCCAAACAGGTGCGCGTCCATTGCTTGCGGTCCGTAGGCCGGGCCGGGGCTGGCCACATCGGAGGACCGCTGTCGGCGGCCGAGATCCTCGTGGCCCTCTACTTCCGCATCCTGCGGATCCGCCCTGAGGAGCCCGACTGGCCGGATCGGGACCGATTCATCCTGTCGAAGGGGCACTCGTCCATCGCGCTCTACGCGACCATGGCCCTGCGTGGCTACTTCCCTGTCGAGGAGCTCGCCACCTTCGACGCCATGGGATCGCGACTCCAGGGCCATCCCGATATGACCCGGCTCCCTGGCCTGGACATGTCCACGGGTTCTCTTGGTATGGGCCTCTCGGTCGGGCTCGGGATGGCGTTGGGAGCACGGCTCCGGGGCGGGCGGGAGCGTGTCTACGTCCTCCTCGGTGACGGGGAGTGTCAGGAAGGCGAGGTCTGGGAGGCTGCCTTCACGGCCAGCCGCTACGGCCTCAGCAACCTCATCGCCATCGTCGATGCCAACGGGCTCCAGCAGTACGGCTGGCCGGGGGATGCCCCAGGCGAGCGCCAGGGACCATGGCCGCCCGGTGCGCTCGTTGGACAGTGGAGTGCCTTCGGTTGGCGGGTCATCGAGGCCGATGGGCACGACGTTCCTGGACTGATCAGCGCCTTGGAATCGGCCGCCCGGCCGTCGGGCGCACCCGTGGTCGTGATCGCTCGCACGACGAAGGGACATGGCGTCTCGTTCATCGACGGTCGTTACGAGTGGCACGCTCGCGTGCCCACCGACGATGAGGTGGAGAGGGCGCTGGAGGAGCTCGATGCAGCGTCCTGACGCGAGACCCGACGCCGTCCGATCCCAGCGGGAAGCGTATGGCGCTACGCTCTGCGACATCGCCGACGAGGAGCCCCGGCTGCTAGTCCTTGACGGCGACCTAGCCAACTCGACCAAAGCCGACATCTTCGCCGAGCGGCACCCGTCGCGCTTCATCCAGATGGGGATCGCCGAGCAGAACCTGGTCGCGGTCGCGGCCGGCCTGGCCACCGAGGGCTTCATCCCGGTGGTGAACACCTTCGCCAGCTTCATCGCCTATCGGGCCCTCGATCAAGTTCGAGTGGTCGTGGCTCAGCCGAGGCTGAACGTCAAGTTGGCCGGCAGCTACAGCGGGTTGCTCACGGGCCGTACCGGCAAGACCCACCAGTGCTTCGACGACCTCGCCATCATGCGCAACCTGCCGGGCATGGTCGTCCTCGCTCCTGCTGACGACGTGGAGACTGCGGGCGCGCTCCGTGCTGCAGTGGAGCACGTCGGGCCGGTCTACATCCGTCTGACCCGCGATCCGGCGGCTCGTCTCAAGGGATCGGCCGGCCGCTTCCAGATCGGGCCCGCGATCCCACTGCGGGCCGGACGCGATGCCACCTTATTCTCTACGGGTCAGCAGACCGTTCGCTCGCTCGAGGCGGCGCGACTCCTGGCCGAACGCGACATCAGCATCGCGGTCGTCCACCTGCCGACCCTCAAGCCCTTCGATGTCACCACCGTCGTCGACGCCCTCTCGCTCACCCCCCTGGCCGTCACGGCCGAGGAGCATGCGGTCACCGGTGGGCTGGGTGGTCTGATCGCGGAGACGTTGACCGACCGTCGGCCGATGCCGCTGCTCCGCCTCGGCATCGACGACACCTGGGGCGAATCCGCGCCCAACGAGGCCCTGCTGGAGCGTCACGGCCTCGACGCCGCCCAGATGGCGAAGGCGATCGAGGCCTTCGTCCGCCTGCATCGCCAGCCGATCAGCCCGAGCCGTCAAGAAGGAGCCTGACATGGACGACGTGAGCACTGCACAGGAGCCTCTCCTGGCTGGCACGGCCCCTGGCCACGATCACCTGGCCTGGGCCTCGGCCTCGGGAGCTCATGTGCGCAGCGCCGACGGGCGGGACCTGATCGACTTCACCTCGGGCGTCTTCGTCGCGAACACGGGCCACTGCCATCCCCGGGTGGTCACGGCCATCCAGGAGCAGGCTGCCAAGCTCCTGAACTGCTACGACGCTCCCCACCCCCTTCGCGACGAGGTCGTTCGTCGGCTCACGGAGCTCACCGGTCCGCCCTTCGACGCCGTGTCGCTGACCACCACTGGCGCTGAAGCGATCGATTCCGCCGTCAAGGCGGCGAAGGCCTACACGGGTCGGTATGAAACGCTCTCATTCTCGTGGGCATTCCACGGCAAGACGCTAGCGGCACTGTCCCTATCGGGCCTTCCGGGTACTCGACGGGGGGTCGGTCCCGTGATGCCAGGTTCGATCGTGGGCCTCTACCCGACGTGCTACCACTGCCCGCTGGGCCTGACGTACCCCGAGTGTGGTGTCGCCTGCTTCGACGCCTCCGGTGAGATCTTCCGGGCCAACACGACGGGCAGCCTGGCCGCTGTCGTCGTGGAGGCGTATCTGGGTGCTGGCGGCGCGTTCGTCGCCCCGCCTGAGTTCTGGCCGAAGGTTCGGGCCTTCGCCGATGCCCAGGGCGCGGTGCTCATCCTCGACGAGATCCAGACGGGCTTCGGCCGTACCGGCACGATGTTCGCCTTCCAGCAGTTCGGGATCGTGCCGGACGTCCTGGTCGTGGCCAAGGGCATGGCGAGCGGGTTGCCGATGAGCGCCGTGATCAGCCGACGGGAGATCCTCGAATCGCTTGCACCGGGAGTGATGGCGAGCACGTACGGGGGCAATCCGCTGTCCTGTGCCGCTTGCCTCGCCACCCTCGATGTGCTGGAGGACGAGCGGCTTCCTGAGCGCGCCGCGCGTCTGGGGCAGCAGGCCCTTGCCAGGATGTCGTCCTGGGTCGGTCGCGTGGCCGGCGTCGGTGACGTACGGGGCATCGGTCTCGCGTTCGGCATCGAACTCGTCGGCCCTGACGGGTCACCCGACCCGGAGCATGCCCTTCGCGCCCTCTATGCGGCGGAACGCGAAGGCGTCGTGACCCTTCCTCCAGCCGGTCCGTACGGCAACGTCGTGCGACTCGCACCACCCCTCGTCATCTCCGAAGGCGACCTCGACGAAGGCATCAGTGCCCTCGAGCGTGCCTTGCCGCAGTGATGGCGTCATCGGCGATCCAGCCAACGTATCAAGCAGTCAGAGGAGGATGACCCGGATGGTCCATTCACCAAGCTCCGACCACGCCTCCCGGAAGGGCAGGCCCAGACTCCTGGCGGTGCTGGCGATCACGGCGGCCCTCATGGCCGGGTGCAGCGGCCAGGCACCTGCATCGTCGTCCCCGTCCGGAAGCGCCTCATCGGGCGCCTCATCCGCGCCGACCACGCCTGCCGGCTCGCCGGTCTCCGGGGGCACGTTGACCTTCGCTCGCAACGCAGACGTCATCAGCTGGGACCCCATCATCCCGACCGACAACCCGTCCATCTGGGCCCAGCTCAATATCTACGATCAGCTCGTGCGCGTCGCCAAGGACGCACAGTCCGTCGAACCGGACCTTGCCACCGCATGGGACATCTCCCCCGATGGCAAGACCTATACCTTCCACCTCCGGCCGGGCGTCACGTTCTCCGACGGCACCCCGGTCAAGGCAAGCGATGTCCAGTTCTCGCTTGATCGGGTGGCCACGGACAAGGAGTCGCTGTGGGGCTTCCTGTTCCCCAAGATGGACATCACCGCTCCGGACGACGCCACGGTGGTGATCACGCTCGATGCGCCGTGGGCGCCGCTCCTTGCCGACCTCTCCGTCTTCGCCGCCTCGATCATCCCGCAGGCCTACTTCGAGCAGGTCGGCGAGCAGGCCTTCGGGGACAAGCCGATCGGCTCCGGACCGTTCGTCCTGGCAGACTGGCAGAAAGGGAGCGTGGCAGTCCTCAAGCGCAATCCGACCTACTGGGACCAGCCCAAGCCGTACCTCGATGAGGTGGACCTGAAGGTCGTGGCCGAGGACAACACCAGGATGCTCCAGGTCCAGTCGGGCCAGCTGGACATCGCCACCGACGTCCCGTTCAACCAGATCGACGCGCTCAAGAAGAGCGCCGACCTGGATGTCCAGATCTCACCGGTCATCGGGACGTATTGGATCCAGTTCAACCAGAAGTTGCCTCAGTTCCAGGACATGCACGTCCGCCAGGCGATCAATTGGGCGGTGGACAAGGAGGCACTCATCAAGTCCGTGCTGTTCGGCTACGGTGAGCCGGCCTACGGCTATCTGGGCAAGATGCTCTACAGCGACTTGCAGGATGCGCCATATGGCTATGACGTGGCCAAGGCCAAGGACCTCATGAGCCAGAGCAAGTACCCGAACGGCTTCGCGGTCACCTTGCTCACTGCGGCCGGCGACACCATCGGCCAGCAGGTCGCCGTCATCGTCAAGGCACAACTCGCCGAGATCGGGATCACCGTCAACATCCAGCAGGAAGAGGCGGCGTCCGCCTTCCAGAAGCAGGTCGACGGCGACTACGAGATGATCGAGTACTACATGACGAGCGACATCATCGATCCAGCGGAGAACACGACGTATGCGGCCGCCGGTGATGGCGGGTCGAATGCGGTCTACACGTACTACAACAATCCGATGGTGAACGACCTCGTGCGGGCGTCGAACACCGAGATGGATGCCACCAAGCGCGAAGCGGACTACCTGAAGATCCAGCAGCTCGTCCATGAGGATGCTCCGATGCTCTTCCTCTTCTGGCAGCCGGCACGCACGGCCGTACGCCAGGACATCCATGGCTTCCAGGTGCTTCCTACAGCGAATTACCGCCTGTGGGAGGTGTGGAAGTCGTAACGCATCGATCGTCGGAGGGCAGGGTCGCCACGACCCTGCCCTCCGACGTTTGCTGATCGGATCATGCTCGGCTTCATCGCTCGACGGCTCCTGCTCCTCATCCCGGTCGCCATCGGCGTCACCCTCTTCACGTTCTTCCTGGTGCGCCTGATCCCTGGCGACCCGGCGCAGAACATGCTTGGCGTCCACGCCACACCCGAGCTCCTTGCCCAGTTGAGGGCGCGGCTTGGACTGGACCGCCCCCTTCCGGCGCAGTACTTCATCTTCATCTCGCAGCTGCTACACGGCGATCTCGGGACGTCGTACTACTTCGGCCAACCGGTCCTCAGTCTGGTGGCCGAACGGGTCACGCCCACGATCTTCCTGCTCGCCTACTCGGCGTTGATCACGACGGTCGTGTCGTTCCCGGCGGCGATCCTTGCTGCTCTGCGACGGGACTCGTTCTGGGACCAGGCGGTCAGGTTCACGTTCGTCTTCGGGATCAGCCTGCCGAGCTACTGGCTGGGCATCGTCTTGATCCTGTTGCTGGCTGTTGCGGTTCCCTTGTTTCCGGTCGGCGGCTATGGCACGACGTTCTTGGAGCATCTCTGGTACCTGTTCCTCCCGGCGCTGACCATCGCTCTGGGAGTCATCCCCATCGTCCTTCGAGCCTTACGTGGAAGCTTGATCGAGGTCCTCCAGGCGGACTTCATGGACACCGCTCGCTCGAAGGGCTTGCCGCCCCACGTCGTTCTCCTGCGACACGGCGTGCGTAATGCGCTGCTCCCCGCGATCACCGTCTTAGCGGTCAACGTCGGCTGGCTGATCGGGGGCACGGTGATCATCGAGAACGTCTTCGCGATCCCCGGCCTCGGACAGCTGATGATCTTCGCCGTCAGTGCTCGCGACTACCCCACGGTCCAGGCAGTCACGCTCGTGTTCGCCGTCCTGGTGGTGGTGGTGTATCTCGTTGCCGATGCGACGTACTTCGCGCTGGACCCTCGCGTGCGAGGTCAACTCCGGTGAGTGCGGCACGAGCTGCCGCTGGGATCTGGCGACGTCCGTCGATAGGGGGCCGCCGGATGCCTGGCTCACTCATCGCCGGGACCGCGCTGCTGCTTGCCGTCCTGGTCGTGGCGATCCTCGGCCCTCTGGTGCTGGGGACGGATGTCACCACCCTCCACCTCGAAGATGCGCTCCTGCCGCCATCCAGCGCGCATCTGATGGGGACCGACAACTTCGGGCGCGACGTGCTGGCTCGAGTCGTGAACGGCGCGCTCGTGGACCTCCAGATCGGCTTCTTCTCGGTCGTGCCGGCCCTGTGCATCGGGATGCTCATCGGAGGGCTGGCGGCGTACTACGGCGGTTGGGCGGACGTCTTGGCGATGCGCCTGGCGGACATCGTCGTCGCCTTCCCGTTCTTCGTCCTGGTCATCGCCATCGTCGCCGTCCTGGGCCCTGGCCTGACGAACATGTACATCGCCGTCGCGGCCGTCGGCTGGACCGCCTACGCCCGGCTCGTCCGAAGCGAGGTCCTCGTCGCAAAGCAGGCGGAATACGTCGACGCCGCTCGAGCCCTCGGCTATTCCGACCGGCGGATCATCTTGCGGCACCTGGTCCCGAATGTCGGCGTCCAGGCCCTCATCTTCGCCACATCCGACTTCGTCCTGGACATCCTGCTGGGGAGTTCCCTGGGCTTCCTCGGCCTGGGAGCTCAGCCGCCGGCACCCGAGTGGGGCGTGATGATCGCCGACGGCCGCAACTTCATCACCCAGGCACCCTGGATCTCGACGTTCCCCGGCTTGGCGATCGTCGTGATCGGGATCGCATTCAGTCTCCTCGGCGATGGACTGGCCGACTACTTGCGGGTCGAGGAACGCCGATGACCGGATCGGGCGTCCTGCTGAGCGTCGAGAACCTGACCACCGAGTATCGAACGGCAGGTGGCGGGGTCCCGGCGGTCCAGGACGTCAGCTTCCAGGTCCATCGAGGAGAGATCTTCGGCTTGGTCGGAGAGTCTGGAAGCGGGAAGAGCACGGTCATCCGGTCGATCATCGGCCTCCTGCCGAAGCCTGCGGCGCGCATCACCCGAGGCACGGTCCGACTCGATGGGCTTGACCTCATCTCCCTTGACCCGCGAGAGATGCGGCGGATCCGGGGTGGACGGGTCGCCATGGTCTTCCAGGACCCGATGACCTCGCTCGATCCGGTGTTGCCCATCGGGGATCAGATCCGGGAAGGGCTTCGCTATCACGGGATCACCGGTCGCGCAGCGCAGGCACGCGTCCTGGAGGTCATGTCGCTCGTCGGCATCCCTGACGCTCCTCGCCGCCAACGGGCCTACCCCTTCGAGTTGAGCGGAGGCCTCCGCCAGCGCGTCGCCATCGCCATCGCTCTGGCAGCCTCCCCTCAGGTCCTGCTGGCCGACGAGCCGACCACGGCCTTGGACGTGACCATCCAGGATCAGATCCTGAAGCTCCTGCTCAGCCTCAAAGAGCAGCTGGGCATGAGCGTGCTGCTGGTGACCCATGACCTGGGTGTCGTGGCACAAACGTGCCAGCGCGTGGCCGTGATGTATGCGGGACGCCTGGTCGAGATCGGGCCCGTGACCACCGTCTTCTCCGCCCCGGCGCACCCCTATACGCGCGGTCTGCTCGCATCGCTCCCGGGACTGGCGACCGGCCGCACCCGGCTCCGGGCGATCCCTGGATCACCTCCCGACCTGGGATCGCTGCCCTCGGGTTGCGCCTTTCGCACGCGCTGCCCCATCGCCATCGAGCGTTGCGCCGAAGTCGTCCCCCCGCTCGAGGACCACGGGACGGATCACCTTACCGCCTGCCTGCGGCACCAGGAGCTTGGGCAGACCGATGACTGAGCCGCTGCTCCGCCTGGACCACGTCACCAAGACGTTCCCCATCCGCCGCGGGTTGATCTCGCGCCCGCACGGCCCACGTCAGGCGGTCCACGCTGTCACTGACGTCTCCTTCACGGTGATGCCCGGCGAGACGTTCGGACTCGTCGGGGAGTCGGGCTGCGGGAAGTCGACGCTGGCCCGCCTGATCGTGCGACTCCATCGCCCCGATAGCGGCTCGGTGTGGTTCGAAGGGAAGGACCTGGCCGCCCTCGGTCGCAGCGAACTGCGCGGTCTTCGACCTCGCATCCAGATGGTGTTCCAGGATCCGTACTCGTCCCTGAATCCGAGGATGAGCATCCGGGCCGCGCTGAGCGAATCGCTGACTGTGCACCACGTGGTCCCGTCCATGGCGATCGACGGTGAGGTGGGACGGCTGATGGATCAGGTCGGCCTGCATCGCGGCCTGGCGGACCGGTATCCCCGTGAGCTGTCGGGCGGCCAGCGTCAGCGGGTGGGGATCGCGCGTGCGTTGTCCGTCCGCCCCCAGCTCCTCGTCGCCGACGAGCCCGTGTCCGGCCTCGATGTGTCCATCCGAGCGCAGATCCTCGATCTGCTCGCCGACCTCCGTGACGAACTGCACCTGACCCTGTTGTTCATCTCGCACGATCTCAGCGTCGTCGAGTTCCTGAGCGCACGTGTCGGCGTCATGTATCTGGGCCGTCTCGTCGAGATGGCGCCGACCGAAGACCTCTTCGCCTCGCCAGGGCATCCATACACAACCGGGCTCCTGGCCGCCGTACCGTCGATCGACCCCACCGTCGCCACTCGCTCTCCCGCCGTCCGAGGAGAGCTCCCGAGCCCGGTGGACCCACCATCCGGCTGCGTCTTCCGGACGCGTTGCCCGATCGCACAGCCGATCTGCGAGACGTTGCCCCCGATCGTCCCCTTGAGCCAGGAGCACTGGGCTGCCTGTCATTTCGCTCAGGACGGCCGGCGTGAGGGTTCGAGCCCATCCCTGGCCCGGGTGACATCGATGGCCGACGACACGCAGCAGAACAGGGAGACGAGATGATGAACAGCAGACCCGCAGACGCCCCGTTCGGCACGATCTCCGCGACCCAGGGGGCCTTGAGTCCTCAGGAACGGGACGCCCTGCTGCGCGAGCCGATCGTGGCGGCGCTAGGGACCATCGACGACGAAGGCTTTCCCTACGTGGTGAACATCTGGACCGAGTGGGATGGCGAGTCGATCTGGCTGCTCTGCCGCGCCAAGGCCGCATACGTCGATCACATGAGGGCACGACCCAAGGTCAGCATCCTGGTGGCCCGGGGCGATGCGGCGCAAACGCGGGTCCTGGTGCTTGGTCTGGCTGAGCTCGTGGCAGGTCCGGCACCCCTCACTGCCGACGACCGGCTGCGGGAGGTCGCCACACGGATGGCGGTCCACTACCGTGGCGATGCAGGCGCTCGCTACATCGACGAGAGCCTCGCCTGGCCGAGAACACTCTTCCGGATCCGCCCGATCCGATTCCGCGGCTGGGGCCATATCGATTGGCATCCCCGATACCGGGGCTGAACCTGCTGGTCAGCGGCCCAGGCGAGCGGCGAGCTTGGACCCCAGGTCGACCGACGACCAGCCCTCGCGCAGGAGGACGACCGTGACGATGAGGGCGCCGACGGCGTCGGCCCAGGTCAGGCCGGCCAGCTCGCCCAGGACCAGGCTGGCGAGGCTGATGAGGGCCAGCAGGGCGGCCATGCCGGTCAGGATGCTGTCGGCCCGCAGGGCGCCGCTGGCCAGCCGACGGGCGACGCGGTACTTGGCCACGGCCAGGGGCGGCAGGGTGACCAGCGAGACGAGCAGGAGGATCGTGCCCAGCAGGGTGCCCTCGGTGGCCGCCCCCTCGGCTAGCGCCTGGACCGCGTTGACGCCGAGATAGACGCCCAGGACGAGGAGGACGAGGCCCACGATCGTCTCGGCCAGGGCTTCGACCCGTTCGGCCCGCTCGGGCTCGCGGGCCTCGATGCGGAAGCGCCATACGAGGGCCGCCGACGAGACGGCGTCGATGGCCGCGTCGATGCCGAACCCGAGCAGGACGAGCGTCCCGCTGGCCAGCCCGACGACGACCGCCACGCCGCCCACCAGGCCGCTGAGGCCGATGCTCAGCACGGACAGCTGCAGGGCGCGCTGGACCAGGCGTTCGCGTTCCATGGGAGGCGAGCGTATACGAAGTTCGCACCGGACCGGGCGCGCAAACGGGTCAGGGGCCCTGATCTTCGGCCTGGCGTGGCGATAGGTCGGCGAGGCCGGGTCGGGGTGGGAGTGGCTGCCGACTCGATCGGCGCCGGTGTGACGATGGCCGCGACGCGTATCGTTAGGGGAGGGCGCGTGACGAGCGCGGTCCATCGGTGGCCGCAGACGACGCTCCTACGAGGTAGCACATGACGACGAGCGCGCGGAGCGTGGCCGATATCCCCATGTGGCTCGACGGCCGCCCCGCTACTAGCTTGACGGGCCAGTGGGTCGTGGTCCGCGATCCGTCGGACTCGACGGAGCTGGCCCGGGTGCCCGCCGCTTCCGTCCAGGACCTCGACCGCGCCGTCGCCGCCGGGCGGAGGGCCTTCGCGAGTGGCGTCTGGTCGCGGGCCATACCGGCCGATCGAGCAGCCGCCCTGCTCCGCCTGGCGACCCTGATGGAGGAGTGTGCGGACGAACTGGCGGAAACCGAGGCGCGCAACACGGGCAAGACGCTGCGGATGGCTCGCGAGTTCGACGTGGCAGGGAGCGTGGACAACGTCCGCTTCTTCGCCGGCGCGGCCCGAGCGCTCGAAGGCAAGGCGGCCGGCGAGTACATGGCCGGCATCACCAGCTTCACGCGCCGCGAGCCCATCGGCGTCGTCGGGTCGATCGCACCCTGGAACTATCCGCTGCAGATGGCGGTGTGGAAGATCCTCCCGGCGATCGCGGCCGGGAACTCCGTCATCCTCAAGCCGGCCTCATCGACACCGCTGACGGCCTTGCGCATCGGGGAACTGGCGAGCCGAGCCGGTGTCCCGGACGGTGTCGTGAACGTCGTGACCGGCCCCGGCTCGGTGCTCGGGCCGGCGCTCGCCGAACACCCCGATATCGATATGGTGGCCCTGACCGGCGATGTCGCCACCGGCGTCGAGGTGATGCGTCGGGCAGCAGGGGGGCTGAAGCGCGTGCATCTCGAACTGGGGGGCAAGGCCCCGTTCATCGTCTTCGCCGACGCCGACCTCGACGCGGCGGCCAATGGGGCCATCGCCGGAGGGTTCATCAATGTCGGCCAGGATTGCACGGCAGCGACTCGCATCTACGTCGAACAGGACGTCTATGCCCGCTTCCGGGACCTGCTCCTCGAGCGCGTGGCCCTCCTCCGTGTCGGTGACCCCTTCGATCCGTTGACGGATCTGGGGCCCCTGATCAGTCTCGCCCACCGCGACCGCGTGGCAGGGTTCGTGGAGCGGGCCCGAGATGCCGGAGCGCGGATCGCGATCGGTGGCCTCAGGCCCAGCGACCCCGCACTGGACTCCGGTGCCTACTTCCTGCCAACGGTCATCGAGGGCGCGGCCCAGGATGCCGAGATCACGCAATGCGAGGTCTTCGGACCGGTGCTCGTGTTGCTGCCCTTCGATGGTGAGGCCCAGGCCATCCGACTGGCCAACGACGTGGGCTTCGGCCTCGCCGGATCAGTGTGGACGGCGGATGTGGGACGGGCCATGCGGCTCTCCGGGGACCTCCACTTCGGCACCGTGTGGGTCAACGAGCACATCCCGATCACCTCGGAGATGCCGCATGGAGGGTTCAAGCGCTCAGGCACCGGCAAGGACATGAGCCAGTACAGCCTCGAGGAGTACACCATCGTCAAGCATGTGGCCATCGACATCGAGGGCCGCGCGCACAAGCCGTGGCATGACATCGTCTGGCATGGCGACGGCGGCCGGGACTGATCGGGGCTACCGCCCGGCCGCCCTCAGCGGCCGAGCTCCCAGGTCCAATCGTCCGGCTCCGGCGACCCGTTGCGCCAGACGCCGGGGGTCAGTCCCAGCCGGACCACGGCCGTCGAGACGGCACTCAGCTGGTCACGGGGCACGATCAGGATGATCCCTCCGCCCCGGCCGTCGGCGCGGATCAGCCCATCGCGCATAAGGGCCGCCGGCTGGGGTTCGTAGCCGCTGAACCCTCGGTCCTTGTAGGTGTCGAACAGCAGGAGCCACCAGGCACCATCGCCTTGCCGTCGCCAGAGTCCGGCCAGTCCGACGAAGTGGCCGACGCCCCAGTCATCGAGGGGCACCCCGGAGTCCGGTCCCCAGGTGCGAAGCCCATCGGGCGAATACGCGGGATCGTCGGGCTTCAGGAGGCGATCGGTCTCGTAGTTGAGGACGGCATGCCAGGCCCAGGTGTCGGTGTTGGCCGCGAGCTCGGCCAGGAGGGCCGACCATCGGTCCTCGGTCAACTGGATCGTCCCGTCGTCAAGGCGCGCGGCGATGGGAAGGGTCGTGAGGTCACCCGATGAGCCGAGCGCTACCGCTCGCATCACCCCGCTCGGGCTGGTGCCCGCTTCCACCGGATCGGCCGAGGAGCGCACCGGATAGCGATACCAGATCCTGCCGTACGCGTGCAGCGCATCCTGCTCGCTGAGATGGCCGGCCGCCACCTCCCGACCGACGGCCTCGGATGGCCCCACCTCGTCGGCCTCCACCACGACGGCGGCCAGATGGGCCAGGTAATCCTCGGCGCTCAGATCGTGCCCTTCATGCGAGCGAAGGCCGAGGGCCGGGAACAGGTAGGCCAGCACGTAGGCCCCACACGTGGCTGGACGCTGATGGTCGAGGCGGTCGAACAGAGCGGCCATGGCTTCGGCCTCGGCGACCGGCCTCAACTCCTGGCCTGGGAACCAGGCCGAGAATCGGGCCTGGAGCGTGGGGGACGGCTGGGGCGCAGGCGCCGCACGGCCCGGGTTCGGGCCCATCTCAGATGGCCTCGAGGTAGGCGGCGCGCTCCCATTCCGACACCTCATCGGAGGTCACACCATCCTGGGATGCGTCGAAGAGCCCCGACTCGAAGCGCTTCACTCGCTCGTAGTGATCGGCGATGATGGGTCCCAGGGCCGCTCCCAGCGTCGGATCGGCGGCCAGGGCATCGAGGGCGGCCGCCGGGTTCGTCGGGAGCCTGCGATGGCCGAGCCGCACAGCGTCGTCGTCGCTGAGGTGACCGATATCCAGGCTGGCCTGAGGGGGCAGGATGGGCGGCCGCGCCAGCCCATCGACCACGGCCGCGAGAAGACCTGTGGCCAGCAGGTACGGGTTGGCCGACGCGTCACCCATGCGGTACTCGATGTGGCGCCCGGCTCCCCGGCCGGGGATGCGCACGAGTGCGGCCCGATTGCCGAAGGCCCAACAGACATGGGCTGGGGCCCATGAACCAGGTACGAGGCGGCGGTACGAGTTCGGGGTCGGGGCAGCCAGCGCCGCGAGCCCATCGGCGTGGTCGAGGATGCCCGCCACGGCCGCCTGCCCGACCGGCGTGAGCTCATCGTCGGCATGCGCATCGGGCAGCACCTCGTGCCCGGTTGCGTCCACGAGCGAGAGATGGACGTGGAGGCCGTTGCCGGGCAGCGTCGACCAGGGCCGAGGCATGAACGTGGCGATCAGGCCCGCATCACGCGCCATAGCCTTGACCGTCTGGCGAGCCAGGAGGTAGGCATCGACCGCCGCCACCGGTTCGGCGGGCAGGAGGCTGAGCTCGTACTGACCGGGTCCGTATTCCTTGGCCAGCTGATGCACCCCAAGGCCGCCGGTCGCGCAGGCAGCGAGAAGTCCCTCCCATAGGGACCACCTGGACTCGAGTCCGTCGATGGTGAACATCCGGCCGTCCTCCGCGGCGGCGGGTGGGCCGGACCCCCCGGGTCGAACGAGCATGAACTCGGCTTCGAAGCCGAGACGCGCCGCATAGCCGCGCTCGCCAAGACAGGCGGCCTGATGGCGCAGTCGGGCACGTGGATCGCCGGCCCACGGTGCACCCGATTCGTCCGCCAGCCAGCCGTAGGCTTGAGCCACGCCCTCGCGATAACCGACGGCAGCGATCGCTTCGGGATCGGGGAGCAGGCGGAAGTCTCCTGAATCGGCCCCGTATCCGGGGTGCGTGACCTGCTCATCCGTGATGGCGAAGTCCCAGTTGGCCCGAGCGAATGACACCCCGCTCGAGGCCACCTCCGCAAAGCGAGAGTGAGGCACGGCCTTGGCCTGGGTGAGGCCCGAATAGTTGTGATAGGCGATCCAGAGATACCGCGCCCCGAGCACCTCGAGCCGCTCCACGACCTCTTCAGCGTTCGCCATGCAGGGGATCCTCTCCGGCCGTCTACCTTCCCGGGCCCGGGCTCATCCTAGCGAAAGAGATCGTTCGGCAGGAACGCCGACACGACGTAGTTGGGATGGTCGACAGCCTCGCTGATCTTGAGGTCGAGGGCCACCGAGCAGAGCTCATAGGCGGCCACAGGCTCGAGGTCCGTCACGCGGACCAGCCGGTCGATCATCCGTCGCACGGCGTACTTCGCTGCGGCGTAGAGATCAGGACCGACGCCTGTCGTCACGTAGTAGCCCGCGGCTGCTGAGCCGGACCGTTCCAGCGGTCGGTGGACCTCGAATTCGGGGTGGTCGACCGTGAGATCACGCCGTGCGGTCAGGCGAACGACCATGGTCGCCGGCGCTTCGATACCAGAGGCACCGACCTCACCGTCGCCCTGGGCGGCGTGGGGGTCGCCGAGGCCGACCAGGGCCCCTTCGACCTCGACGGGAAGGTAGACCGTCGTGCCCACACCGATGTGTTTGATGTCGAGGTTGCCGCCGGTCCGTGTGGGCGGGATGGCCGGATGGGGCCCGGGTGCAGCCGGCGTCGTGCCGACGATGCCGACCATCGGCTCGATGGGAACCGAGATCCCCGCCAGATAGGGGGCCGGGTCCCGGGTCAGGTCCCAGATGTAGAGCCACGGGTCCGGGAAGTCCTCGGGGAGCAGGCCCGATCCCGGATAGTTGGCTGACCAGCCGTAGGCGCCGAGCCGGATGTCGAGGATGTCGACCTGGAGCACGTCGCCCGGTCGAGCACCTTCGACCAGGATCGGCCCCGAGATCGGGTCGATCCGTGCAAAGTCGATCGTCCCGATGGCTTCCGAGGTCGAGGCGGGGGTGATCTGCCCACTCGAGCAGTCAGGCGCCTCGACCGTGACGGTGCTGCCGGATCGGACGATGAGCTTCGGCGGATGGGTCGCATCCCAACCGAACGAGATGCCGGACACGCCGAGGTGCAGGAAGTCAGGTCCCATCGATCTCCTCGTGGCTCACTCGGCGATGGTGATGTGGACGCCGTGCTCGCGTAGGGCGTCCACCGCTTCAGCATCGGCTGTCGAGTCCGTGATCAGGAGGTCGACTTCGTCGATGCCGTAGATATGCACGAGGCTCACGGCGCCGACCTTCGAGCCATCGGCCACGAGGATCCGCTGCCTCGCATCGGCGAGGAGCATCCGCTTGATCTCCGCCTCGGCCAGGTTCACGTGGGTCACGCCGGCTTGAGCGTCGACGCCCTCGCACTCGAGGAAGGCCACGTGGCCGTGGACCTGTTCGAGGATGAGGGTCCCGAACGGATTGACGAGCGAGTGCTGCTGGCGGCGGAGGGCGCCGCCGGTCAGCATGATGGTGAACTGAGGGATGGCCGCCTCGAGCTCGAGGGCGATGCGCAGGCTGTTCGTGAAGACCGTCACGTCATGGAGGTCCGATCGCGCGGCCATGGCCGCGGCGACCGCCGCGACGGTCGTGCCGGCATCGAGGAGGACCGTCTGGCCGCTCTCGACCAGCCCGGCCGCGGCTGCGCCGATGGCCTGCTTGGCCGCGGTCTGGGCGACCTGGGCTTGTTCGTAGCTCGCCTCGAGCGGCGTGGTGGCATGGTGGATGGCGCCGCCGCGGACGCGTTCGACGTGCCCCTGCTGGGCGAGCAGGTCGAGATCATTGCGGATGGTCACCTCCGACACGCCGAAGGCAGCACTGAGGTCAGCGACTGATACGAACCGTCGTCGGCGCACGGTCTCCAGCACTTGCGACCGACGCACCGCCGTCGGAAGGCCCGAGGTTTCGCCGTCGCGGTCCATCTCAACCCCTTCCCTCTGGGACGCCGTCAGACTTGCATCGCTCCGCAGCATAGCGTAAGCTCATGGCTTCCCGTACCTTTCGCGACCGAAAGCCGACGGAAGCCTGAGTCGATCGGCGGTCGTGCCATCCTCGCCAGTTGCCAGAGGACAGCGGATGGAAGAGCCCGGTCGAGCCGGTGCAGACAGTGGCCGCTGAGATCGCCCTGAAGGCGGCGTCCGTGTCGGTCGCATTCTCCGGCCTGAAGGCCCTGCAGGATGTGGACCTCACGCTCGCGCGCGGCGCGATCTGTGGTCTGATCGGCCCGAACGGCTCCGGCAAGACGACGCTGTTGAACGTGTTGTCGGGGGTGATCAAGCCCACCGAAGGGGCCGTCTTCATCGGGCATCGCGACGTCACCGGCTGGCCGGCCCATCGCATCGCGGGCGCAGGCGTGGCGCGGACCTTCCAGAACATCCGCCTCTTCGGGCGATTGACCGTCCTGGAGAACGTGGCCGTGGGTGCGGCCCTCGATCCCGCCCGACCCTCCGGGGCGGCGCTCAAACGGGCCGCGCGGGAGATGCTCGACCGTACGGAGCTCCTGGAGTTCGCCGAGCGGCGGGCCAACACGCTGCCCTACGGGATCCGCAGGCGCGTCGAGATCGCGCGGGCCCTGGCGACCAAGCCGACATTCGTGCTCCTCGACGAACCGGCTGCGGGGGCCAACGAACGCGAGTCCGACACCCTGCGGCAGCTCATCGGCTCGTTGCGCCAGACGTTCGAGGTCGGCATCCTCGTCGTCGAGCACGACCTCCGTCTGATCATGCGCCTGGCTGACCGCATCATCGTCCTCAACGAAGGACACCGGATCGCCGAGGGTTCGGCTGAGGAAGTCAGCCGGGAGCCGCTCGTTCTCGAAGCCTATCTGGGGCAGCGCTCGGCCGGGGAGGCGCAAGCCGGCCATCCAGGGCGCCCGCCCACGCCACCGGCACGCGCCGGTGACATGTCCTTCCCATCGGCCACGTAGGCAGTCGTCACGCAGGAGCGTCGGAGAACCCGACGACGTCGAGGAGGATCCAGAGATGAGAGCCACGCGCCTTGCGATCACGCTGCTCGCCACCGTTGCCGTCGTCGGCTGCGGCAGTGCCGGATCGAGCAGCAGCAGCAGCCCGGGGGGGTCCAGCAGCGGTAGCGGTGGGACGTATCTCATCGGCTACGACTCCTCGCAGACCGGGGGTCTGGCGTATTCGGACGTCCCCGCCTCGAAGGGTGTCCAGATGGCGATCGATGAGATCAATGCCAAGGGTGGGATCGACGGCAAGTGGAAGATCGACCTGAAGCTCGAGGACAACACGAGCGACGCCGCCCAGTCGGCCGTCGTGGCCAAGGACCTGGTCTCCAGTGGGATCCAGTTCCTCATCTGCACTTCCGACGCTGACCCCTGCACCGCCGCCGGGCAGATCGCCCAGGCGAAGGGCATCCCCACCATGTCGACCGCAGCGACGTCGCCGACCCTTCCCGCTTCCGTGGGCGACGACATGTTCCTGAGTGTCTTCGGCGACAACACCCAGGACACCGTCCTGGCGGACTACGCCATCGGCCAGGGATACAAGTCGGCCTATCTGCTGTGCTCGCCTGACTCCTCGTATACGTCGAAGTCATGCGACTACTTCACGCAGGTCTTCGAAAAGAAGGGCGGCACGGTCGTCGGTCGGGCCTCCTACTCCCTGGGTGCCTCCGACTTCAGTGCCACGGTCACCAAGATCCAGAACCTCTCGCCCGCCCCTGACGTGATCATGACCCCGGCCTACCCGGCTGATGGTCCGACATTCATCAAGCAGCTCCGCGCCGCTGGGGTCCAGACCCCGGTCATCTCGATGGACGGCATGGACTCCCAGGACACCATCACGGGTGGCGGTGCGGCCGTGAACGGGCTGGTCTTCACCACCCACGGCTTCCCCGCCCCGGGGACGCCGATGGCCGACTTCTGGACCGCGTACCAGAAGAAGTACGGCAGCCCGCCTGACAGCGTCTTCGCGGCGACCGGCTATGACCTCATGCACATCATCGAGGCTGCCGTCACAGCCGCGGGCACGACCGATCCGGCCAAGGTCCGTGACGCCCTGGACAACTTGCAGGACGTCCAGGGAGTGACCGGGCCGATCACCTACAAGGGCCAGAACCGGATCCCCCTCAAGACCGTCTACCTGGTCCAGGTCGTGGACGGGAAGTTCCAGCTCCTCAAGACCCTGACGCCCGACTCGGCCGACATCCCCACGCCCTAGCGGTCGAACCGGCGACCGATGCCCCTGCTATCCGTCGAACACCTTGACGTCACGTACGGCGCTATCCGCGCCGTACGTGACGTGAGCCTCAGCGTCGAGCCGGGCGAGATCGTCGCGATCCTGGGTGCCAACGGGGCGGGCAAGTCCAGCACGCTCAACGCGATCATGGGCCTCGCTCCCAAGACGGGTGGCCGGGTGGTCTTCGACGGTGACGAGGTCCAGGGCCTCGGCCCCGAACGCATCGTCCGACGGGGTATGACCCTGACGCCCGAAGGTCGTCGGATCTTCCCCAAGCTCACCGTCGAGGAGAACCTGACACTCGGGGCGATCCCCCTGCGCGACCGCAGCCACGCCGCCGGCCTGCGGGCGGGGATGTTCGAGCGGTTCCCGATCCTTCGCCAGCGCCGAGCTCAGGCGGCAGGCACGCTGTCCGGCGGCGAGCAACAGCAACTTGCCATCGCCCGGTCGCTGATGTGCGAGCCGCGGCTGCTCATGCTCGATGAACCGTCGCTCGGTCTTGCCCCCCGGTTCGTGGATCTGATCTTCGATCTGCTCGTCGCCCTCCGCGGCGACGGCGTGACGATCCTGCTCGTCGAGCAGAACGTGGATCGCACGCTCTCGATCGGTGATCGAGGCTACGTGCTGGCATCCGGCGAGCTCCGACTGTCGGGCTCGGCCGACGACCTGCGGCGATCCACGGGCGTCGAGCGCGCCTACCTTGGCATCGGGGCCGACTGATGGACCTCGTCGCTCAGCAATTCATCAACGCCCTGAGCCTCGGCGGCATCTACGCCTTGCTGGCCCTCGGGCTGGCCATCGTGTTCAGCGTCATGGGCATGGTCAACTGGGCCCACGGCGAGATCATGACCTTGAGCGGCTATGCCATGTGGATGGTGACGAGTCAGCTCCACGCGCCGATCGTCGTCACCTTCCTGGTGGCCGTGGGGACCGGCCTCGTGGCCGCCCTGGCCATGGAGCGCATCGCCTTCCGGCCGGTGCGCGGCTCGAGCCAGGTCACGATGATGTTCACGAGCTTCGCCCTCTCGATCACCCTCCAGGTGATCTTCCAGGACCTCATCTCGCCGCGTCCGAGAGGCGTGCAACTCCCGGCTGCGCTGAGCCAGGTCATCCCCGTGTTCGGTCTGCGGATCGGGATCATCCAGGTCACCGCCTTCATCCTGGTCCTCCTCTCGCTCGGCCTCCTGACGCTCTTCCTGCGCCGAACGACCATCGGCATCAGCATGCGGGCGGCGTCCGAGGACTTCGTCGTGGCCCGCCTGATGGGTATCCGGGCGGACGCCGTCATCGCCGTCGCCTTCGCTATCTCGGGGATCCTTGCCGGGGTCGCCGGCTTCCTCTGGGTGGCCCAGCACGGCTCGGTCCAACCCACGACCGGGCTGACCCCGGTGATCAAGGCCTTCATCGCGGCGGTCTTCGGCGGATTCGGCAGCCTGCCGGGAGCCGTGCTCGGCGGATTCGTGCTCGGCTTCATCGAGATCATGCTGCAGGCCTGGCTCCCGCAGGCCGCTCTGCCCTATACCGACGCCCTCTCCGTAGGGATCGTCATCCTGATCCTGCTCTGGCGGCCGAACGGGCTGCTCGGCACCGTCACGGATCGAGCCTGATGGGCGGACGCGTCGATCTCGACTCGCCCTGGTGGCGGACCGTCGTCGGTTCCACCATGCTCGCCGTACCGCTCATCGTGCTCGCTCTGCTGGTCGAACTCTTCATGGGCGCCACCGAAGAGCAGGTGGCGGTCAACTTCTTCATCTCGCTCGTCGCGGTCGTCGGCTTCGGTGTCTACAGCGGGAACAGCGGGATCATGTCGTTCGGCCACGTAGCCTTCATGGGCATCGGGGCCTACGTGTCGGCTCTGCTGACGATGCCGGCCGCCATCAAGGCCACAGCCCTCCCGAACCTCGCGCCGTGGGTCCAGCAGCTGGAGCTGCCGTTCGTCCTCGGCCTGGTGGGCGTGGCCATCGTGGTCGCCATCGTCGCCCTCCTGTTCGGTATCCCCTTCGCCCGGCTGTCGGTCGAATCGACGTCGGTGGCCTCGTTCGCCGTGCTCCTGATCGTCTACGTCGTCCTCGTCGCCAGCGCCGACGTGACCCGCGGCAGCCAGACCTTCTACGGCGTCCCTCCCGACGCCTCCCTGCCCGTGGTCGTGGTGGCCGCCATCGGTGCCGTCCTGGTGGCCCGGTTCTTCCGCGAGTCCACGCCTGGCCTCCGACTGCGGGCCAGCCGCGAGGACGAGCTGGCCTCGCGGTCGATGGGCGTGAACGTGCCCTGGCTCCGTCTTTGGTCCTGGGTCCTCAGCGCGGTGATCGCCGGCCTTGCCGGGGCGCTCCTCGGAGCGAACCTGACCGCCTTCTCGCCGAAGCAGTTCTACTTCACCCTGCAATTCACGCTGCTGGCCATGCTCGTCGTGGGCGGCACGTCGACGGTCTCGGGGGCGGTCGGGGGCACGTTCCTGGTCTCCCTCCTCCTGGAGGCGGCGCGACGGATCGAAGCGGCCCTCTACGGGGTCGTGATCGGGCCCATCCATCTCCAGGCCTTCGGCCTCCAGACCCTGACCCTGGGGCTCGTCATCCTCGTCGTCATGTACCGCCTGCGAGACGGGTTGTTCGGTCTGCGCGAACTCGACGAGGTGGTCCTGGCCTGGTGGCATCGTCCGAGGAGCACGCCCTCCGCACCTCCGACGACCCCCGCTGACCAGGCGGGCGACTGACCCAGGACGGGCATGGACAGAGGAAGGATGGACACGGTGAAGGAGCCCAGGGCGAAAGGCCGGCGCGTGGTGGTGACCGGTGGAGCGAGCGGCATCGGGCTGGCCACGGCGGCTCGGTTCGCCGCCGATGGGGCCCGCGTGGCCGTGCTCGACCGCGACGAGGCCGGCTTGGGCCAGCTGAGCGAGAGCGATGTCGGCGTGGCGGCCACCGTGCGCTGCGACGTCAGCGACCCCGATGACGTCGTCGCCGCCTTCGAGGCCGTCGACGCCGCGTTGGGCGGGATCGATGTCCTGGTGGCCAATGCCGGCATCAGCATCCGTCACCCCTTCCTGGACATCACGCCCGCCGATTGGCACCGCGTGCTGGCCGTCAATCTCGATGGCGTCTTCTTCTGCGCCCAGCAGGCGGCGCGGCGCATGGTCGCCGCCGGGAGCGGGGTCATCCTCATGACGGCCTCGACGAACGGCGTGGTCGGCCATCCCTTCTATGCGGACTACAACGCATCCAAGGCAGGCGTCCTCCTGCTCATGCGCTCGATGGCCCTCGAGCTCGCCCCGCTCGTCCGCGTCAATGCCGTCTGCCCGGGGTATGTCCTCACCCCGATGCAGCAGGCGGAATACACGCCGGCCATGCTCGACGCGACCAACGCCAAGATCCCTCTCGGGCGGCATGCACGGCCGGACGAGGTGGCCTCCCTCTTCGCCTTCCTGGCCTCCGACGAGGGCGCCTATCTCACCGGGGCCGCGGTACCGATCGACGGCGGAGAGCTCGCGGGCGGTCTCGCCAGCCGTGATTGGGACCGACCCACCGGATCAGACGCCCCAGGAGAGCCTGCATGAACCGAACCACGCCGCCGCCCCGCCCGCACCCCTACATCCCCAATGCGGTCCCCGAAGCCAGGGCCGGGATGCTGGCCGCCCTCGGCATCGAGAGCACAGACGATCTCTACGCCGCGATCCCCGAGCGCCTTCGGCTCCGGCGTCCACTCGACCTGCCGCCCGCGCTGACGTCGGAGGCCGACCTCGTCCGTCACGTCGAGCGGATCGCCGCGCGCAACACCTCCACTCGGGACGTCATCAGTTTCCTCGGGGCCGGCTGCTACGAGCATCATGTCCCCGCCGTGTGCGACGAAGTCGGCGGCCGGAGCGAGTTCCTGACGGCCTACGCCGGCGAGCCCTACGAGGATCACGGCAGGTTCCAGGCGCTCTTCGAGTACGCCTCGATGATGGGCGAGCTCCTGGAGATGGACGTCGTCAACGTCCCCACCTACGATGGCTTCCAGGCAGCCGCGACTGCGCTGCGGATGGCTGCCCGGGCGACGGGCCGACGCCGACTGGTCCTGGCCGGCGCCGTCGGCGCTGACAAGCGCTCCAAGATCCAAGGCTACGTGGCGCCGGACCTGGACCTCGTCGAGGTCGAGATCGACCCACGATCGGGCCAGTGCGATCTCGCCCGGCTGGCCAGCACGCTCGGGCCGGACGTGGCCGCGGTCTACCTCGAGAACCCCAACTACCTCGGAGTCGTCGAGGCCCAGGCCGGCCAGGCCACCCGGTTGGCCCACGAGGTCGGGGCCCTGGCGGTCATGTCGGTCGACCCCACGACCCTGGGGGTCCTGGCATCGCCGTCGGCGCTCGGCGCCGACATCGCCTGCGGTGACATCCAGGGCCTCGGCATGCACCAGCACTTCGGCGGCGGGCAGGCCGGATTCATCGCCACCGCGGACGATCCTCGGCTGGTCATGGAATTCCCCTCTCGCCTCTTCGGCGTCGCTCCGACGCGGGTGGAGGGTGAGTACGGCTTCGGCGACGTGGCCTACGAGCGCACCTCGTTCGCCATCCGCGAGGAGGGCAAGGAATGGGTCGGCACGGCCGCCGCCCTGTGGGGCATCACCGCGGGCGTGTACCTGGCCCTGCTCGGCCCGCAGGGCATGGCCGAGCTCGGCGAAGCGATGCTGGTCCGGACGCGGTACGCCATGGCGCAGCTGGCGGCCATCCCTCGGGTCTCGATCCCGTTCCAGGCGAGCCACCACGTCCACGAGTTCGTGGTCGACTTCTCGGCCACCGGTCGCACCGTGGCCGAGATCAACCGGCAGCTGCTGAGCGCCGGGATCTTCGGCGGCGCAGACCTCTCGGCGGAGTTCCCGGCCCTCGGCCAGAGCGCCCTCTACGCCGTCACCGAGGTGCGGACGAAGCAAGACATCGATGACCTGGCGAAGGCGCTCACGGAGGTGCTGGCATGACCGCGACTCGACTCGACGGATCGGACGCGGGTTCGCCGGCGCACCCCGCGCGGGAGACCAGCCCGTCCCAGGGCATCGCCCCCAAGCCCTTCCCGCGCCGCTTCCATCAGGCCCGCTGGGACGAGCCGATCATCTTCGAACTGAGTCAGCCGGGGGCCCGGGGAGTCCTTCCGCCGGCCGTCGACGATGAGATGCGGGCCGTCGCCGGTGACCCCTTGGCTGCGCTGCCGCCCGAGATCAGACGCGAAACGCCTCCGGCACTCCCCGAGCTCCCGCAGCTGCATGTCCTGCGGCACTACCTGCGGCTCTCGCAGGAGAACCTGGGAGTGGACCTGAACATCGACGTCGGCCAGGGCACCTGCACGATGAAGTACTCGCCCAAGGTCAACGATCAGCTGATCCGGTCGCCCAGGTTCGCCGACATCCACCCGCTGCAGGATCCGTCCACCGTCCAGGGAGCGCTCGAGATCGCCTGGCGTCTGGAGCAGATGCTGAAGGAGATCTCGGGCATGGACCGGGTGACGTTCCAACCGGGTGCCGGCTCCGCGGCGATCTTCACCAACGTGGCCATGGTGCGGGCCTATCACGCCGCGCGGGGCGAGTCCGGCCAGCGTGACGAGATCATCACCACGATCTTCAGCCACCCGTCGAACGCCGCCTGCGCCAAGACGGCCGGCTACAAGGTCATCACCCTCCGACCGGACCCCAGCACCGGACATCCATCGCTGGAGGCCCTCGAAGCGGCCGTCTCCGAGCACACCGCAGCCCTGCTGATCACGAACCCCGAGGACACGGGGATCTTCAACCCCCAGATCGACGACTTCGTGCGTCTGGTCCATGAGGCGGGAGGTCTGTGCGTCTACGACCAGGCGAACGCCAACGGGATCCTGGGCGTGACGCGGGCCCGGGAGGCGGGCTTCGACGCCTGCCACTTCAACCTCCACAAGACGTTCTCGACGCCCCACGCGAGTGGCGGTCCGGCGGCCGGCGCGTGCGGCGTGACCGAGGCGCTGGCCCCGTTCCTGCCCAGGCCGACGGTCGAGCGCGGTGCCGATGGCTTCTACCTGGACTTCGACCGGCCCCAGAGCATCGGCAAGATCCGGCCGTGGTACGGCGTGATGCCGAACATCGTCCGCGCCTACGCCTGGATCGCCAGTCTGGGCGGGCCGGGACTGCGGGAGGTGGCCGAGACCGCGGTCCTCAACAACAACTACCTCATGCGTCGGGTCCTCGAGATACCTGGCGTGTCCGCGCCCTATGGCGCTGACCAGCCACGGATCGAACAGGTGCGCTACAGCTGGGAGGAGCTCCACGCCGAGACCGGGGTCCACAGTGAGGATCTGGGGATCCGGATGGCCGACCATGGGACCCACTACTGGACCAGCCACCATCCCTTCGTGGTGCCGGAGCCGATGACCCTCGAGCCGACGGAGTCGTACTCGCGGGCTGATCTCGACGAGTACGCTGGCCTTCTGGCGTCCGTGGCCGAGGAGGCCCGGCGCGATCCGCAGCTTGTCGCCCAGGCGCCGTACGCCAGCACCATCCATCGCATCGATCCAGACTGGTTCGACGACCCGGATCGCTGGGCGGTCACCTGGCGGGCGTATCGGCGCAAGCACGGAGGACAGCCCGGCGCTCCAGCCGATACGCATGGCTGACTCGACCGCTCATCAGCCGACGGCAGACCGGCCACGGATCGGGCTCCTGGTCAATCCGATCGCCGGCCTGGGTGGACCCGTCGGTCTCAAGGGTACCGACGGACCAGCCGCCGCCCGCGCCCTGGCGCTCGGGGCGCAGCCCCAGGCTGGGCACCGTGTGGCCCTGGCACTCCGGACCGTCGCCGACCGGTGGCCTGCCGACAGTGCAACCCCGGTGGTCGTGACCGTACGTGGTGCGATGGGGTCCAGCGCCGTCCCGCCCGGGCTCGAGACCCAGTTGCTGGACGAGGCTCCCGAGGACCCGTCGGCGGGCGCGGACACGACACGGCTCGCGGCCGCGCTCGTCGCCGCCGGCGTCGATCTCCTGCTCTTCGCCGGTGGCGACGGGACAGCCCGGGACGTGTACCAGGGGGTCGGCCAGACCGTGACCGTTCTCGGCCTCCCGGCCGGCGTGAAGATGCAGTCCGATGTCTTCGCCGCCAGCCCCACCGCCGCTGGCGAGCTCGTCGTGGCCGTGCTGACCGGCCGGAGCCGCGGGACGCGGGAGGCCGATGTCCTGGACCTGGACGAGGAGGCATACCGGCACGCCGCGATCGCCCCCCTCCTCCTGGGGTCGCTGATCGTCCCTGCCGCACCCCAGGTCCAGGGCCGGAAGTCTCCGTCACCCCCGACCGAGGCGACGGCCGTGGCCGGCATCGCAGCCGATGTGGTGGACGGGTTCGAGGTCGGTCGCGGATACATCCTGGGGCCCGGGACCACGACGCGGGCCATCGCCCGGGAGGCCGGGATCGCCAAGACCCTGATCGGGGTCGATGCCCTGCTGTGGACGGATGCCGGTGGCCAGCTTCTCCTGGCCGACGCTCGAGCTGACCAGCTCGAGGCCCTCGTGCGCCGACAGCCGAGCTCCATCGTCCTGACCCCGATCGGCGGTCAAGGATCCCTGCTCGGGCGCGGGAACCAGCAGCTCTCGCCAGGGGTCCTGCGCAGTGTCGGGCGCGAGGGACTGATCGTGGTCGCTGCCCCGGCCAAGCTCGATGCCCTCGCCGGGCGGCCGTTGTTCGTCGACACCGGCGACACCGAGCTCGACCTGGCTCTGGCCGGTCACATGCAGGTCGTGACCGGCTATCACGAACGAACGGTCATGCCCGTCGTGGCCGCGTAGGCCTATCCGGGCGGTCACGGCATGAAGGAGGTATCGATGCATTCCCTGCGTGGGCGGCGCGCCATCGTCACCGGTGCGGCCTCGGGGATCGGGGCGGCCACCGCTCGGCTCCTCGGTGCCGCCGGCGCGGCGGTGGTCGTGGCCGATCTCGACGCGGCCGGGGCGATCGCCGTCGCAGCCGCCATCCAGGCCGCCGGCGGCCAGGCCGAGGCGCTGAAGGTCGACGTGACCCGGGCCGAGGACTGCCGTGCGGCGGTGGGTCGATGCGTGTCCTCGTTCGGAGGCCTGGAGATCCTCGTCAACTGCGCCGGGATCATCCGCCGGGCGGATGTGGTCGAGACGACCGAGGCAGAGTGGGACCAGGTGATGGCCGTGAACGTCAAGTCCATCTTCCTCATGGCCAAGGCCGCGGTGCCGCAGATGGCCGGTGCCGACGGCGCGGCCATCGTCAACGTCGGTTCGGGTTGGGGCCTGAAGGGCGGGCCGCGAGCCGCCAGCTACTGTGCGTCGAAGGGTGCGGTGGTGAACCTGACCCGGGCCATGGCCATCGATCATGGGCCGCAGGGGATCCGCGTCAACTGCGTCTGCCCGGGCGATACCGATACGCCGATGCTGCGCTCGGAGGCCAGGCAGCTCGGAGAGGATGAGTCGGCCTTCCTGGCCTCCTCGGCGGAGCGTCCGCTGGCCCGTCTGGGCACGCCGGACGACATCGGCCAGGCCGTCGTGTACCTCCTGTCGGATGCCGCGGGTTGGGTCACCGGATCGACCCTCGTCGTCGACGGCGGAGGGCTGGCCTGATGCCCGGGGCGATCGTTCGACCCCCCTCAGGGCCCCGAGCCTTCGAGCCAGACCTCATCCGGCCGGAGTTCCCGGCTCTCAGCCTGGAGGTGGACGGCCGGCCCGCGGTGTTCCTCGATGGCCCGGGTGGCACGCAGGTCCCACAGCGCACCATCGACGCGATCGGCCGGTACTACCGTGAGTCGAACGCCAACGATGGGGGGGCGTTCCTGACCAGCGAGCGGAGCGACGCCATGGTCGCCGAGGCCCGTGCGGCGGTGGCCGACTTCCTCGGCGCTGCCTCTCCGAGGGAGGTCAAGTTCGGTCAGAACATGACCTCCCTGACGTTCCATGTGGCGCGCTCGATCGGTGCGAGTCTGCGGCCGGGCGACGAGGTCGTGGTGACGGTCCTCGATCACGAGGCGAACGTCTCCCCCTGGCAGGCGGTCGCTGCCGACCGCGACCTCGTGGTGAGGACCGTCGACATCCACCCTGACGACTGCACCCTCGACCTCGACGACCTCGAACGGCAGCTCGGTCCCCGGACACGGGTCGTGGCCGTCGGCTACGCCTCCAACGCCGTGGGCACGGTCAACCCCATCCCGGCCATCGTCCAACGCGCCCACGCCGTGGGGGCGCTGGCCTACGTCGATGCCGTGCACTACGCGCCGCATGGGCTGATCGACGTGGCGGCGCTCGATGTGGATCTCCTCGTGACCTCGGCCTACAAATGGTACGGCCCCCACCTGGGGATCCTCTATGGGAAGGAAGCGATCCTGGACCGCCTGCCGGCCTACAAGGTTCGCCCGGCCCACGATCGCTTCGAGACCGGGACCCAGGACTTCGAAGCCATGGCCGGCGTGCTTGGCACGCTGGACTACCTCCAGGAGCTCGGCCGGCGATTTGGCCCGGCGAGTCCAGGCACCGGGTCCTCGCGACGCCAGGAGCTGGCCGCCGCCTTCAGGGTCGTGACTGCGCACGAGGAGCGGCTGGTGGCGCGGCTCCTCTCGGGCCTGGCGGCCATCGAGGGGCTGCGGATCTGGGGCGTCACGGACTCGACGTCATCGACCGCCCGCACGCCGACCGTCGCCCTGACGGTCGCCGACCGGTCGCCTCGCGAGCTCGCAGCGGCCCTGGGCCGAGCCGGGATCTTCGTGTGGGACGGGGACTTCTATGCTCGAGCGCTCATCGAACGTCTCGGGCTGCTCGAGGCAGGTGGGGTGGTTCGCCTGGGACTGGTCCACTACAACACGATGGCCGAGGTGGATCGGGTCCTGGGCGAGATCGAGTCGCTGATCGCGCCCCGCTGATCCAGGCCTACCTGACAACCTGGGGCAGGTTGGCCGTGGCACCATGGCTCGCGAGATGCGAGTCGTGCTCGAGATCGGCCCGAAGGGCCGCAAGGTCGTCGCCGGGGCCATCGACTGGCCCGGGCTCGATCGTTCGGCGGGCACCGAGGAGAAGGCCCTCGACCGGCTGGCGGCCTACCTGCCTCGCTACGCGGCGGTCGCCGAGCGGACGGGCCTCGCCCAGACGTTCGCCGCGGCCGCTGACGAGCTGGAGGTCGTGGAGCGGACGCCGGGCCAGAGCTCGACCGACTTCTGGGGCGTGGCCCACGTGCCCTCCCAGACGGAGGCCGAGGAGGTCCTCACCGACGAGCAGCTCGAGCGCCGGCTGACGCTGCTGCAGGCCGCCTGGGCCTTCTTCGAGGCGAGCGCAGGGGAGGGGCCCGCGGAGCTGCGCCCGGGCTCGCGCGGTGGCGGCCGCAGTCTGATGGAGATCGTCCGCCACGTGGCCTACTCCGAGCAGCATCTCTGGTGGCCCAAGGTCGAGGTCCGGACCGCCGTCGAGCGCCTCTGGGATCCGGCGACCCTGGCGGCCGATCGGCAGGCCTACCTCGAAGCGATCCGGGCCTACCACGTCGCGAGCAAGCCGGCTCGCCGCTGGCCGCTCGCCTTCCTCATCCGTCGCACGGCGCAACACGCCCTGGACCACGCCTGGGAGATCGAGGACCGCGATCCGGGCCGTGCCTGACGCGCCCTCGACGGATCGTCCGGGGGCCAGCACGATCCGGGCCGTGCCTGACGCGCCCTCGACGGAACGACCGGGGGCCAGCCCGGCGTCCGCCACCTTGCTGCACCGCGTTCGCCGTCACATGTACGCGATCACGTTCGCCTCGCCGCCGGGGATGCGCCCCGCCGTTCGCCGATCGTGGAAATCCGGGAGCCTGGAGGCCCGAACCTTGCGCCTGTTCGCCGACCGCGCACCCCGAAGGCTTCGGACCAGCCCCATGTCCCCAAGATGGGCCGGGCACCGCACGTGATCGCGAAAAGGGGTCGGGACGGGCGGCCTTCCCAGCGTGGCAGCGGCACGTGCGAGGCGACGACCTCGAATGAGCGTCGAGGGTCTGCCTTCATTACGCCAGAGACGCACCCCGTCAGGGCCGAGAGCGACCATCGAGCCCCGGTGGTAGCGGAGCACGGCCCCGGCCGATGGCGTAGCGTTGGGCCGTGAGCCGGGACGTCGAGGACCTGAACCGACGCTTGCTGCGTGCCCGCGACGCCATGGATCGGGCCTATGCGGAGCCGCTCGACGTGCCGGCCGTGGCCGCCATCGCCTGCCTCTCGCCGGCCCACTTCATCCGCAGCTTCGGGGCCTGCTTCGGCGAGACGCCCCATCGGTACCTCCAGCGGCGGCGCGTGGAGCGGGCGATGTTCCTCCTCCGCGAGACCGATCGGAGCATCACCGACATCTGCTTCGATGTCGGCTTCACCAGCCTGGGCAGCTTCAGCCGGACCTTCCGGGCCATCGTCGGCGAGGCCCCGTCCGAGTACCGCGAGGGGCACGAGCCCATCGAGGCGCCCCACTGCTACCAGATGGCGGCCACCCGGCCCCGGATCGCCGCCGGCACGCGGAGCCGATCCAGCAGTTTCGGAGAAGCGCAAGCGGCGGCGCTGGCCTAACCTCGCCCGCATCGACCTCCCCGGACAAGGAGCCAGCACGATGATCACGACCCTCAACGTCGCCTCCATCTACGTCCTCGACAAGGACGAGGCGCTCGACTTCTACGTCACCAAGCTCGGCCTGGAGAAGGGCAGCGACGTGCGTCAGGGTGACTACCGCTGGCTCACCGTGCGCGTGCCCGGCGACGCCACCGAGGTCTCCCTCGAGGTCCCCGGCGCCCCGCTCCACGACGAGGCCACCGCGGCCCAGCTGCGCGAGCTCATCACCAAGGGCGCCCTCAGCGGCCTCGTCTTCAAGGCCGACGACATCCGCGGGTTGTATGAGACGCTCAAGGAGCGCGGCGTGACCGACTTCACCCAGGAGCCTACCGACCACTTCTATGGCACCGACATGGGCCTCCGCGACCCCTTCGGCAACGCCATCCGGATCCTCCAGCAGGGCAAGGTCGGCGCGTCCGCCTCGGCCTGACCCACCGACAGCCAGGAGACAGCCGATGCCCGAGATGAAGCCATCCAAGCGCCCCGCCGCCCGAGCCACCGGCGCGGCCAAGGGCGCCAAGGCCGCCACGACCTCCAAGTCGTCCAGCGTCTGGAGCGACGTCGAGAAGGCGGCCATGAAGGAGGGCGCCCGCGAGCGGAAGAAAGCTGCCCGCCTCACGCCCGAGGAGGAGCGGGCCGCCGGCGAGCAGGAGATCCAGGCCAAGATCGCCGAGATGCCCGAGCCGGACCACAGCATGGCCCGCCGGCTCCACGCTCTCGTCACGTCAGTGGCGCCATCGCTGATGCCGCGGACGTTCTACGGCATGCCGGCCTACGCCAAGGACGGCAAGGTCATCTGCTTCTTCCAGCCCAAGACCAAGTTCAAGGTCCGCTACGCGACCTTCGGCTTCCAGCCTGACGCCCGGATCGACGACGGCACCATGTGGCCGGCCTCCTTCGCCATCCTGGAACTGACCCCGGCCCACGAGGAGCGGCTGGCCGCCCTGGTCAAGAAGGCCGCGGGCTGAGCGCTGGAAGCGGACCTGCCCGCGGAGCGAGGGTCGGACCTACCCTCGTCGGAGGCGCCTGAGCCGTCTTCGGCCTGGGGCGCCATCCGGGTCCGCGGCGCGCGGGCCAACAACCTCAAGGACGTCGGCCTCGACATCCCCAAGCGCCGGCTGTCGGTCTTCACCGGCGTCTCGGGCTCGGGCAAGAGCTCGCTCGTCTTCGACACCATCGCGGCCGAGTCGCAGCGGCTCATCAACGAGACCTACAGCGCCTTCGTCCAGGGCTTCATGCCCACCCTCGCCCGGCCCGACGTCGACCTCCTCGAGGGCCTGACCCCGGCCATCATCGTCGACCAGGAGCGCATCGGGGCCAACGCCCGCTCCACGGTCGGCACCGTGACCGACGCCAATGCCCTCCTCCGCATCCTCTTCAGCCGCCTGGGCGAGCCACGGCTCGGGTCGGCCCAGGCCTTCTCGTTCAACGTGCCCTCGGTCACCGGGCGTGGGTCGCTGACCGTGCAACGCGGGCCCGGCAAGGGCAAGACCGAGCGCCGGACCTTCACCCTCCAGGGCGGCATGTGCTCCCGCTGCGAAGGCATGGGCAGCATCACGGACGTGGACCTCGGCCAGCTGTACGACGAGCGGAAGTCGCTGGCCCAGGGCGCCCTGACCATCCCCGGCTACACGCCCGATGGCTGGAACGTGCGGTTCTTCGCCGAATCGGGCTTCCTCGACCCCCATAAGCCGATCCGTGAGTACACCGAGCGGGAGGGCCACGACTTCCTCTACAAGGAGCCCACCAAGGTCAGGATCCGCGGCATCAACATGACCTATGAGGGCCTCGTCCCACGGCTCCAGAAGTCGTTCCTGTCCAAGGACGTCGAGAGCCTCCAGCCCCACATCCGGGCCTTCGTGGAGCGGGCCGTGACCTTCCAGGCCTGTCCCGAGTGCGGCGGGACTCGGCTCAATGAGGTTGCCCGCTCATCGAAGATCAACGGTCTCAGCATCGCCGACGCCTGCGCCATGCAGCTCAGCGACCTGGCCGCCTGGCTGCGGGAGCTCGACGCCCCGACCGTCGGTCCGCTCCTGGCCACCATCCAGCAGACGCTCGACGGGTTCGTCGAGATCGGCCTGGGCTACCTGAGCCTCGACCGCTCGTCGGGCACGCTCTCCGGCGGCGAAGCCCAGCGCACGCGGATGGTCCGCCATCTGAGCTCGAGCCTGACCGATGTGACCTACGTCTTCGACGAGCCGACCATCGGCCTCCATGCCCACGATGTCCACCGTATGAACGAGCTCCTGCGCCGCCTTCGCGACAAGGGCAACACGGTCCTCGTCGTGGAGCACGACCCCGAGGTCATCCGCATCGCCGACCACGTCGTCGATATGGGACCCGGCGCCGGAGCCGCCGGCGGCACGATCGTCTTCGAAGGTACGGTCGAGGGGCTGGTCGCGGCGGGCACGGCGACCGGCCGCCATCTGGGAGGCCGGCAGGCGCTGAAGACCCAGCCCCGAACGTCGCGCGGCGCGATCCCCATCCGGGGCGCCCGGCTCCACAACCTCCAGGACGTCTCGGTCGACGTGCCCCTGGGGCTGCTGGTGGCCGTGACCGGCGTGGCCGGCTCGGGCAAGACGTCGTTGATCCACGGCTGCCTGCCCCGCACGGACCCGCCCGTGACCGTCGTCGACCAGTCGGCCATCCGCGGCTCCCGCCGCTCCAACCCGGCCACGTACACGGGCATCCTGGACCCCATCCGCAAGGCCTTCGCCGCGGCCAACGGGGTCAGCGCCTCGCTCTTCAGCGCCAACTCGGAGGGCGCCTGCCCGGCCTGTAATGGGTTGGGCACGATCTACACGAGCCTCGGCTTCATGGCCGAGGTGGCCACGCTCTGTGAGGTCTGCGAGGGGCGTCGCTTCAGCGATGAGGTCCTGGGCTACCGGCTGCGGGACCGCGACATCGTCGAGGTCCTGGCCATGCCCGTCGATGAGGCCCGCACGTTCTTCACCGAGCGGCCGGTGCGGGTCGTCCTCGATCGCCTGACGGACGTGGGCCTGGGCTACCTGACCCTCGGTCAGGGGCTCGACACGCTCTCCGGCGGTGAGCGGCAGCGTCTCAAGCTGGCCATCGAGATGGCTGGCGAGGCCCAGGTCTACGTCCTTGACGAGCCGACCATCGGGCTCCACATGCAGGATGTCGAGCATCTCATCGCCCTGCTCGACCGCCTGGTCGACGGCGGTCGGACCGTGGTCATCATCGAGCACGACCTCGACGTGATCTGCCGCGCCGACTGGGTCATCGACCTGGGTCCGGGCGGCGGCCATGACGGCGGGCGCATCGTCTTCGAAGGCCCGCCGTCAGAGCTGATCGCCGCACCGGCCTCGCTGACCGGGGAGTACCTCCGCCGCCGACTGGAGGCGACGGCGGAGGCCTGAACGCCGGATACCGAACGCCGGACGCTGGACCGCGAACGGCGACCGGCGAACGCCGGACCCCGCTAGGCGGGGCGGATGTTCTGGTTCAGGTGGAAGAGGTTGTCGGGGTCGTAGTGGGCCTTGATGCGGGTCAATCGATCGTAGTTGTCGCGATAGGTCTGGCGGACCCGGTCCTGGCCTTCGTCGCCGAAGAAGTTCACGTAGCCGCCGCCCATGCCGTAGGGGTGGACGGCCTCCCAGTACGTCTTGGTCCATGCTCGGAGGGCCGGCAGGTCGCTGCGCTCCCGGCCCACGCCCACGATCGTCATGGCCCAGCGCGCGTCGCGGTAGCTGAAGGCCGTGTCCGGGGTGCCCACCCGGTGAGCGGCCCCGTCGATGGGGTAGAAGTGGACCGTCGAGGGCACGCTCGGGAGGTCCGGGGCGAACCGCAGGTGCTGTTCGATGGCCGCGTCGGGGATGTCGTCCAGCATGTCGCTGCGCCAGGACATGTACTGGCCGGCCGGGTAGAGGCCGTCGAAGGCCGTCTGGACGGCGGGGAAGGGAGCCGGCCCGATGCCGTCGAGGGCGGGCGGGCCGAACGAGCGGACCGGGGCCAGGACGGCCTCGGCCTTCTCCTGGGGGCCTGAGTAGCACCACACGATCCCGCACATCTTCCGCAGGTGGAGTGCCTCGGGGAAGGGTGGCACGGGCGGCACCACGAGGAAGGCGAAGAAGCCGCTCAGATCGTCCGGCGCCTGGGCCATGAACTCGCGGTACCAGCGCAGGACCTCGGGTGCCTTGTCCAGCTCGTAGAGGGTGGGTCCGAACATCACCGTCGACACGGGGTGGAGGCGGAAGAGGAACGAGGTCACGACCCCGAAGTTGCCGCCGCCGCCACGGAGGGCCCAGAAGAGGTCGGCGTTCTCCTCGGCGCTGGCCCTGACGAGCTCGCCGCTGGCCAGGACGATGTCGGCCTCGAGGAGGTTGTCGATCGTCAGGCCGAAGTGGCGGGTGAGGTGGCCGACCCCTGCGCCCAGGGTCAGCCCGGCCACGCCCGTGGTCGAGATGACACCGGCCGCGAGGGCCAGGCCGAAGGCGTGGGTAGCGTGGTCGACGTCGCTCAGCCGGGCCCCACCCTCGACGCGGGCGGTCTTGGCCGCGGGATCCACCCGGACGCCCCGCATGGCGCCGAGGTCGATGACCAGGCCGTCGTCGACGGTCCCGAACCCGGCCCCATGGTGGCCGCCGCCGCGGACGGCGATGGTCAGGCCCTGCTCGCGCCCGAAGCGGACCGCGGCCATGACGTCGGCCGTGTCGGTCGCCTGGGCGATGAGGGCCGGGTGGCGATCGGTCGCCGCGTTGTGGACTTGGCGGGCCGCCTCGTAGGCGGCATCGCCAGGCTGGATGAGGTCGCCTCGGAACTGCGGGCGGAGGCTCGCGAGGGCCGACTCATGGATCCCGGGCCCGGCGGATACCGTGCTCATGACCGCTCCTTTCAGCGTGACGGCGGGCCGATCCTCGCGACTCGGGCGTTCGGGAAGCGTTCGGCCGGCGTTCGCCTTGCGTCCGGCCTCAGCTCGGTCGGACGGTCGTCGAACCCCGTTCGGCGCCGGAGGTTCGGGCGCGGCGGGCGCGCAGGCTGGCCCGGGCTCGGCCGGCGAGCATGGTGCTGCCCTGCTCGCGGGCCACGGCCAGCGCCGCCCGGAGATGCCCTTCCCCGTCCGGGCCGCGACGCAGCTCACCGGCCAGGCGATGGATCTCCGGCAACCACCAGCGATCGTCGTTGTCGTGGGCCGTGGCCAGGGCCGCGTCGATCACGGCCGCGGCGGCCTCCGGGCGGCCGGCAGCGAGGTGCGCTTCGGCCAGGATGGTGAGCCAGTAGGGCCGCCGGGCCTCGGCCCGTTCGGCCTGCAGATGGGCGAGGGCCCGCTCGATGCGCTCCACGCTGTCAGCCCTCAGGGATCGATCCGCCCAGGCGACCATCATCTCCGCCCACTCCCCGTAGTAGGCGAACGCGTAGCGGCTGCACAGCTCCATCGCGATCTCGGCGTGGTGCCGCAGCCCGTCGACATCGCCCCGGAACTGGTGAAGGACGGCGGCATAGGCATGGGCCATGGCCCGCAGGTGCGGATCGTCGGAGGCATCGGCGCGCTCCACGCCGCCGTTCGCCCGGTCCAGAGCCTCGGCCTCGCGGCCCACCAGCCACAGGGGGTGGGACTCGCTGGCCATGGCGAACGTCGCCGCGTCGAAGCCGTAGAGGAAGCGCCGTGAACGGTCCGGGTCGTGGGTCGCCAGGGCCCGTTCGAAGGCCGCGATCGCGTCCTCGACGCGGCCCACGGTCATGAGCGGCCAGCCGGCCGACATGGCCACGCTGGCGGCGTGCTCGGGCGCCCGATCGAGGAGCGCAGTGGCAGCGTCGACGAGCTCGAGTGAGCGGGCGAAGTCCCCGGCCACGAACGCCGCGGCGCTGCGGGCGCTGAGCGCGCCCACCTCGTCGGACGTGTCGCCTAGGGCCCGGGCCAGCGCGCCGGTCCGGGCGAAGGTCGCATCGAGTTCCACAGAGGCGAAGCCGAAAGCCGCGTTGAGCGGCTCGGCGAGGTCCAGCAGGAGGCGCAGCTCGCGCCGATCGCGCTCCTGGGTCGGCGGCAGGCCGCGGAGGAGGGCCAGGGCCTTGTCCAGGCGGCGGATGGCCTCGCGGTAGGCGCCCAGCCGCGAGGCAGCGGCCGCGGCGCGCTGCTCGTAGCGGATGGCCTCGTCAGTCTGGCCGGCGGCCTCGTACTGGCCGGCCAGGTGGGCCGCCACGGCGTCCAGATCCGCGGCGTGGATCAGTTCCAGGGCCTGGCCGATGCGACGGTGGAGGAGCCGCCGCCGGATGGGGCTGATGGCGCCGTAGGCGACCTCGCGGATGCGGTCGTGGCGGATGTCGTAGGCGCTCAGCTCATCCTCGCGGATGAGGCCGCGCTGCCAGAGCTCGTCCAGGGCCTGGACCAGCTCGGGCTCCTCGAGGTCGCTGGCCCGGGCCAGGAGGTCCAAGCTGAAGTCGCGGCCCACCGCCGCGGCGACCTCGATGAGGTGCCGGGCGGCCGGTGAGAGCTGGTCCAGCCGAGCGGCGATGAAGGCCTGCATCGCGGCCGGAAGGGCGGCCTGGTCGGAGGCCTGCTCTGAGGCCTGGTCGGAGGTCTGGACCGGCGCCTCGCGATCGAGACCGGCCCGGGCGACCTCCACGATGAACAGCGGATGGCCTTCGGTCTCGCGATGGAGGCGGTCGCCGGCGGCGTGATCGAGCTGCCGGCCCGTGATCGCGGCGGCCAACCGGACGGTCTCCTCCGCCTCCAGGTTGGTCAGGTCCATCTCGGTCAGGCGCTCGGTGCGCCGGAGGCCGGCGATCAGCCCGACCAGGGGCGCATTTGCCCGCCGCTCCGTGCTTCGGGCACCAAGGACGAGGAGGGCAGGGGCCGGCGGCTCGGCGCGGGCCAGGTAGTGGAGCCACTCCAAGGTGTCCTGGTCGGCCCACTGCGCGTCGTCGAGGGCCAGGAGGACCGGTCCCCGGCAGGCGCGGACGGCCTGGACGAGGGCGTCGAAGAGCCGCCGACGCTGCCAGTGCTCGACGCTGGAGGCTGGGCCCAGCTCGGGCGCCAGGCGAGCGATCTCGGCTCGCCAGACCGGATCCAGGCCGCCGATGACCGTCCGCAGCTGGGGCGCTCGCAGCCAGTCGACCACCGGGCCGTAGGCCAGGTCGCCCTCGGCCTCGTAGGAGCGGGCGTAGGCTGCCGTGGCTTCCTGCGTCCCGGCCCAGCGGACCTGCTCCTCGATGAGGCGCGTCTTGCCGATGCCGGGCGGCCCGGCCACGACCAGCAGCCGCGGGCCTGAGGTCCTGACCTCTCGCCAGGCCGCCGTGAACGTCGACCATTCGGCCTGCCGTCCGATCAAGGGCGTCGGAGGAGGCCCGACCGCTGGGGCGGGTGCGGGTGCGGGAGCGGGCGTCGGGTCGGCGTTCGGCGCCGGGCTCGGGCTCGGGTTCGGGCTCGGGTTCGGGCTCGGGCTCGGAGCGGAGCTCGTCGACGGGAACGGCGTCGGCTCGGCCGTCAGGAGTCGCTGGTGGGCCGCCTGGAGGTCGGCGCCCGGCTCGACATCGAGCTCGCGGCGGAGCATCGCCGCGCAGGCATGGTAGGCCTGGAGTCCGGCCGCCCGGTCACCCGTGGCGGCGGCGATGCGCATGAGGCCCAGATACGCCCGCTCCTGGAGCGGATCGGCCTGCAGGAGACGGCGCAGCCCACGGCGGGCGGCCTCGAAGTCGCGCCGCGCCTCCAGGGTGGCGATGTGCGCCTCGAGGGCCTCGAGGAAGTCGGCCCGCAGCCGCTCGCGATGCGGCCCGATCCAGTCGTCGTAACAGGAGGGGAGGAGGTCGCCCGTGTAGGCCTGGACGGCCGTGGCGACAGCCTCGGGGTCGCCGGCTCGCCAGCGCTCGACCGCACCTTCGAAGGCGGTGGCATCGACGGTCGCCTGGGGGCCGGCGCGCCAGCCGATGCGCCGATGCTCGACGGCCAGGAGATCGACCGTATCGGGGAGGGCGCGGCGCAGGGCGTGCAGTTCGCGGCGGAGGTTCGTGAGGGCCTGAGCGTCGCCGGACTCGGGCCACAGGGCGTAGGCGATCTCGCTCCGGGTCAGCGGCGCGGCCTGGTGGAGGGCAAGATACGCGACCAGCGACTCGAGCCTGGGCGTGGCCACGGCCTCGACCCGCCGGCCGTCGACGCGCAACTCGAACGACCCGAGGAGTCGGAGTTCGACCCTCGTCCCGGCCGCCCGGTCTTCCCCCTGTGCCCCTACCGCCACCTCGACCATGTGCCCCGCTCCTCCGCGGGCCCAGGATACCTGCGGGCACAAGGGCTGGATCGAGACTGCCAAGGGCTGCTGGGTCTTGCTTGGCTCCGGAGACCCGGTGGCCGACTGCCGCCTACCTCGATCGTCCGCCTGGCGTGTTGCTACGGATCGACCACCTGATCGACGCGGACGAGCGTCTCGCACAAGACTTCGACCCCCTTCGCGATGTCGGCCGAGCTGGTCCACTCCTGTGGCACGTGGCTGAGGCCCTCGCGGCTGGGCACGAAGAGGATGGCCGTGGGCACCAGGGTGTTGACGATCTGCGAGTCGTGGCTGGCGCCACTGGACAGCACGCGATACGGCACCTCGAGGTTCCGACAGGCTTCCACGGCCAGGCCGCGGAGCCAGGTGGGCAGGACGCTGGGTGCCGTGTCTGCCAGCGGATCGACGCGCATGGTCACCAGCCGCTTCTCGCTGACGGCTTGCGTGACGCGTAACAAGGCAAGGGCCGTCTCGCGCTGCCGCTCGTGGTCGATGTCCCGGACGTCGACCGAGAAGCGGACTCGGCCGGGGATCGTCGTGATGCTGTTTGGCTCGACCTCCAGATACCCGACCGTGACACGCGTGCCGTGGTGTCTGGGGTCACGGACGAGGTTCTCGATGGCGACGATGGCCTCGGCCGCGGCGGCCAGAGCATCGGCCCTCTCATGCATCGGCGTGGCCCCCGAGTGATCCGCCCGGCCCTGCAGGTCGATCAGCAGACGGGTGCTGCCCGAGACCATGTCCACGACACCGATGGGGATGCCCTCGCGATAGAGGGTCGAACCCTGTTCGATGTGCAGCTCGAGGAAGGCCGACCACTCCTCTTGCCGCCAACGGGCCGCGGGGATGGCGGCAGGGTCCAGGCCGATGCCGAGGAAGGCCTCACGCAGGGTCGTGCCCTTGCCGTCATGGATGCGATCGAGATCACGGGGCCCAAGCAAACCTACGGCCGCCTTGCTGCCGATGCATGGCTCGCCGAACCGGGCGCCTTCTTCCCCTGCGAAGGCGATGACACGGAGACCGTGGCGCAGACTGACCTTGCGAGCGATGAGCAGGCGCGCCAGCTCGACGGCTCCCACGACCCCGACGATGCCATCGAACCGGCCGCCGTTCGGCACGCTATCGAGGTGGGATCCGACACCGATCCAGCCGCTGGATCGCGCCGACCCTGGGAGCTCAGCGATCAAGTTGCCCACCGCGTCGGCGCGAACCGTCAGTCCGATCTCGCCCAGCCAGTCACCGACCAGCGCATGAGCGCGGCGTTCGTCCTCGGTGAAGGCGAGCCGCGACACGGAGCCGTCGTTCCCCCCGCCGATGCGCCCGAGTTGACTGATCATGCGACTGATCCGAGCAGCATCGGCCTCGACCGGCGTCGCCTCTTCCTGCTGCGGCCGCTCTTCCAGCACGGAGGTCGCCACGTCCTGGCCGCCGGCATCGGTCTCGAACTGCCTCTTCGCCATGGGCTGGCCTACCGGCCTTCGATCGTGATCGATGGGACGCCCAGAACCTGTGCGGCCTCCGCGAGCGCCTGGCTGGGCACGAGCGCTGCGGCACCGACCAGGTGCCCGCCTCGCTGGCGCACGACCTCAGCCAAGGCTCGAAGTCGGTAGCCGGTCCTGAAGGCGTCGGCCAGGAGCACGGCCCGTGATCCCTCCAGGTCCCCGACGACATGGACCATCCCGCTGTCGTCGTACGCACGCGCCCACCGGATACCGAGTTCGAGCGCCACGACGTGGGCCAGGACACACTCATCCGGGTCGTCCCAGACGAGGATGACCTGCGGCTCGAGCCGGGCCACGTCTGTGGCCAGGGCCCGGGCCACGGTGGTCGTTGCCTGTGGGTCGCTGAAGGTGTCGAAGCTCGGGATCTCCTCGTCGAGGACCTCCTGCGGGCCGTCGACGAGCATGCCGGCCGCCGCCAGGATCGTTACGGGGTCGGTCACCGGCGTGTGTGCTCCATCGTTCGTCATGTCAACCTTCCAGATCAGCTCGCGTGAAGAGTGCCTCGTAGTGGACGCCAGCCGCAGACATCGCTTCGGCACCGCCCTGCTCCCGGTCGACGACCGCGAGGATCGACAGGACCCGAGCCCCGAGCGCCTGGAGCTTCCCGGCGGCACGGAGTGCCTGGGTGCCGCTCGTCACGACGTCTTCGAGGAGTACGACAGCTTCCCCCGGGTGGAGTTCGCCCTCGATGAGGTGGGCCGTGCCGTACGACTTCGCTTCACCCTTCACGATGACGAAGGGCAAGCCGGTCTCGAGCGAGACGGCGGTGGCGATGGCGACCGCCCCGAGGGCCGGGCCAGCGATCCTGTCGCACTCCGGGGGGATGTACGCAGCGAGGTAGCGCGCGACTCGCCGGAGGATGCTCGGCCTCGTCTCGAAGAGGTACTTGTCGAGGTAGTAGTTGCTTCGCACGCCGGAGCTCAGGACGAAGTCGCCGTGGAGCAGGCAGGCGTCGCGGATGTCGCGAGCCAGCTCCCTTCGAACGGCGTCGGATCCGTTCTGGATGGCCAACCACTCCTCGACTGGGCCCAGGGCTCCTGACATCATGAGCGCGCTCCTCCTGCATCGACCGATCGTCCAGGCCCTGCGCCACCCCGATCGAGTGGATCCCATCCATCCGGGTCCGGCTCCACGGATCGCCCCCCGGGCGCGCCCACGAGCCGACCTTCGCGCATGATCACGCAGCCCCTGAGGATCGTGGCCACTGCCGCACCCCGGGTCGGCAGCCCATCATATGGGGTTACTGGGCTCTTGCTGTGAAGCTCCGCGTCGCGGATGACGCCGCGGCGATCAAGATCCACGAGGGTCAGATCCGCGTCGGATCCGACGTGGATGGCGCCCTTGTGGGGCCACAGTCCCCAAGCCTTCGCCGGCCCTTCGGACGAAAGCCGTACGTACTGCTCGAGGCTTAGTAGGCCGGGCCCCACAGCCATCGTCAGGAACAGGCGCAGGCTCGTCTCGACCCCAGGGAACCCGGACGCCGCGGTCCAGATGTCCTCGGTCTCCTTCTCCTTCCGCGCATGAGGAGCGTGGTCCGTGGCGATCAGGTCCACCGTCCCATCTCTGAGGCCGTCGAGGAGGGCGTCACGGTGGCCCTCGGCGGCGGACCGGACAGGCGGATTCACCCGCAGGCGTGCGCCGAGCGTGGCGATCTCATCGCCGTCGAGGAAGGCATGATGGGGAGTCACCTCACAGGTGATGTCCACACCTCGGGACCGCCACTCACGAACGGCAGCCAGGCCCTCCCGTGAAGAGAGGTGAAAGACGTGGACCGGCGCGCCAGCCTCGTAAGCGAAACGTCCCAGCCGACCCACGGCCTCCGCTTCCGCGATGGCCGGCCGGGACTCGAGGAAGGCCCGGGCATCGGTCCGTCCGGCGGCCTGGAGCTCCGCGCGCCTCTGCTGCAGGATCTCATCGTTCTCGGCATGGAACCCGACGCGCCGCCCCAATGCGGCCGTGACACGCAGGGTGGCCAGGAGTTCGCCGTCGTCAGGAGGGACGGCCCCGCCTGTGGTCTCGCCGAGGAAGCACTTGAAGCCGATGACGCCGGCGCTGGTCATCGCCTCGAGTTCATGACTGTTGCCGCGGCCGAGGAGCCCGAAGATCCCGAAGTCGACCCAGGAACGTCCGGCGGCCAGGGCCCGTTTGGCTTCGACGTCGCGGGCGCTGGCCGTCATCGGTCTGGTGTTCGGCATGTCGATGACCATCGTGACGCCACCCATCGCCGCGGCGATCGAGCCGCTCGTCCATTCCTCCTTGTACGCCATACCAGGCTCGCGGAAGTGCACATGGTCATCGATGACCCCGGGCAGCACGTAGAGCCCGGTGGCGTCGATCTCCTCGCTCGCGCGGACAGCCAACACTCCCCGGCGGGCGACGGCGACGATGTGGCCCTGGTTGGCCACGATGTCGGCTGCTAGGCGCGCCGTGGAGGTGACCACGGTGCCGTTGCGTATCAGGAGATCGGCGATCATGTCGTGCTGAGGAGCCGGTGAAGGATCCCTCCGGCCACCGCGCGGCGGTAGGCGGCGGTCGAGCGCACGTCGTCGATGGGTCTGATCTCGGCTATGAGTACCTTCGCCGCCTGATCGGCGAGGGCCGCGCTTGGTCGACGGCCCTCGATCGCGCGCTCCGTCTCGATGGCGCGTATGGGGCGCTCGGCGACGGAGCCGAGGGCCAGCCGTACGTCGTGCCAGGCCCCATTCGTCGAGGGGTGCCAGGCAGCAGCCATCACGACCTTGCTGATCGCCTGGGCTCGCCGCGTCCCGACCTTCCGGAACCAGACGCGATGTCCGTCGAGGATCGGGAAGCGGACGCGAAGGATGAGTTCATCCCGCTGGCGCGCGGTCTGCCGGTATCCGGTCCAGAATGCGTCGGCTGACACGGACCGCTCCCCTCGGGTGCCGCCAAGGTCGATGGAGGCCCTCGCTGCGAGGAGGATCGGGAGCGTGTCTCCGGCTGGCGATGCGTTGGCGATGTTGCCGCCCAGTGTGCCTCGGTTCTGGATCTGGGCCGCACCGATGGTCGACGCCGCCGCGGCCAGCGCCGGCAACGTTTCCTGGATCAGAGGCGAGCGGCGAATGTCCGTATAGGTCGTCAGGGCTCCGATGACCAGGGTGTCGCCCTGCTGGGCGATGCCGCGCAACTCCTCGAGCTGCCAGAGATCGACGATCCGGGCGTGGGCGGCATCCAGATCGCCGTCGGCCTGGACCAGCGCATCCGTCGCCCCGGCGATCGGCCGGGCAAGGCCGTCCGCCATGAGAGCGTAGGCATCCTCAAGCTGCCGGGGGGACTCGAACACGGCATTCGCCATCGTCAGGCCGACCGCTCGGCGGCCAGTGCGATGGCCTCGATGATCTTGGTGTATCCCGTACAGCGGCAGAGGTTGCCGGCGATCGCCTCGCGAATGTGATCGTCCGTCGCTTCCTCGCCCGAGGCGAGGAACGCCTGTCCTGCGATGAGCATGCCTGGCGTGCACATCCCACATTGGGCCCCGCCGGTATCCAGGAACGCCTGCTGGAGCGGGTTGAGCACCCCGTCGGCGGCAAGGCCTTCGACGGTGACGATCGAGGCGTCGGTCACCTGGCCGACCGGCACCAGGCACGAATCGACCACGGCCCCGTCGACGAGGACCGAACAGGCCCCGCACTCGCCCTCGCCACAGCCCTCCTTGGTGCCGGTCAGGCCGAGGTCCTCACGCAAGACATCGAGGAGGCGCCGCGCCCCGGAGACGCCGACGACGTGGCGTTCGCCGTTCACTTGCAGGGCCATCTTCATGATGCGTGCTCTGGGAAGCTCCCCAGCGCTTGCAGGACGCGCTCGGGGGTTGCCGGGAGCTCATTGATCCACACCCCGATAGCGTCGTGGATGGCCGCCACGACGGCCGGCGCCGCGACGTTGATGGGCAGCTCGCCCACCCCCTTTGCTCCATGCGGGGCACCGGTAAAGGGCTTCTCCACGAGGATGGAGGTGATCTTCGGCGCGTCGAGCGATGTCGGGATGAGGTACGTGGCCAGCCGGTCGTTCAGGTAGCGCCCGCCCTGGAGCTTGATCTCTTCGATCGTCGCATAGCCGATGGCCTGGAGCGTGCCACCTTCCACCTGACCCTCGGCTAAGACAGGGTGGATGACGCGACCCAGGTCGTCGGCAGCCGTGCATTCGATGACGTGGACCTCGCCCGTGTCCCTGTCGACCTCGACGCGGGCCACCGCCGCCCCCCAGCCATAGGCCGGGTACGCATCACCCCGCAGCTGCTCGTCGTCGAACGTCACGTTGGGGTAGGGCCGGAAGCGCTCGTCGATGCGCAATGGCCCGGCCTTCTTGTAGGCCTCCGCGAATGGGGCTCCCGTCCGCTCCTCGACCTCGCGCCGCAGGTGACGAGCGGCGCCCACGAGGAGGCCGCCAACGACCATGGCCGTTCGTGATGAGACGGTGGGGCCCGAGTCCGGCACCACGGATGTGTCTTGCGGCGCGATCTCCACGTCCGTGTAGGGGACGCCCAATTCCTCGGCCACGAGCTGCGGCAGGATGGTCTTCGTGCCCTGGCCCATCTCCGTCGAACCAGTGAGGATCCGGATGCGACCGTCAGCTGTGAGCTCCACCGAGGCCACGGCGGCCGTCCGCACCTCGCCCGAGCCGCCGAGACCCGCCCCGTGCCATCCGAGGGCAAGCCCGATGCCCGAGGTGACAGGTCCGACTCGACCTTGTGACGCCGCCCTGGCACGGTTTGCCTCGAACTGTGTGGTGCCGGTGGCAGCCTCCAGCACGTCGCTGAGGCCTAGGCTGTCGTCGAGTCGGCCACCGGTCGGTGTCGTGTCGCCCTGACGATAGATCCACTGGCGCCGCAACACGAGCGGCGAGATGTCGAGCGTGGCGGCGACGCGGTTCACCTGGGTCTCATCGGCGAACCCGATCTGCGGCGCCCCGAAGCCCCGGAAGGCGCCGTTGGGCGGCGTGTTCGTGGCCATAGCCCGACCCCGGACCCGGATGTTGCGGCAGTGGTAGGGGCCGCCTGCCTGCAGGACAGCCCGGCTCAGGACAACCGGCGTGAGCGTGCGATAGGCACCCCCATCGACGACGATCTCGATGTCGTGCGCCAGCAGGCGGCCGTCACCGGCGACCCCCGTGCGGTAGTGGATGATCGCTGGGTGACGCTTCGTGGTGGCGCTGATGTCTTCGTTGCGCCCATAGATCATGCGCACGGGTTTGCCGCATTTGCGCGCCAGCAGCGCTGCGTGCAAGGCGATCATCGACGGGTACTCCTCTTTTCCGCCGAAGCCGCCGCCGGTCTCCTCCTGGATCACGACGGCCTGATCGTCATCGAGACGGAGAGCTCGCTTCATCGCCCGGTGGATGTAGTAGGGGCACTGCAGCGAACCGTGGACGGTGACCCCGCCATCCTCGCGAGGGATCGCGATCATGGCCTGGTTCTCGATGTACAGCTGCTCCTGATGCCCCACGCGGTAGATCTCATCGACGATCAGGTCCGCGGCGGCCATCGCCTCGTCAACATCGCCTCGTTCGAGCTCGTAGCGGCTGAATTCCTCGCGTGACTCCAGTGGGTCGAAGACCGGATCAAGCGGCTCGGTCGCGACGATGACGTGCGCCCTGGCGGCGCGCACGGCGCTTCGGTCGGGCGCCGCGACGAGGGCCAGTGGCTCGGCGAAGTGTCGGATCTCGCCACCGATCGGCACGAGGACCGGCTGGTCATCCGAGATCAGGCTGACGACGTTCTCGCCGGGGATGTCGTCGGCCGTGACGAGCACCACGTCGTGTGCGTCGAACTGGTGGTCGAATCCGACCGACACGAGTCGAGCCCGTGGTTCGGTGGACCGGATCGTGAGTCCGTACCAAGCGCCCGGGACGACCAGGTCATCAGTGAACGTGGCGGCCCCCGTCAGCTTGGCCGGGCCCTCCCGGCGGGGTGGCAGTTGAGCCCGACCAGGCACCGGCCGGCGGGCGACGATCGTGTCGACCATGATCTACTCCAGACGAGCTCGGTAGGTCGACAGGATCGATACGCCCTCGAGCCGCTCCACGTAGCGAACGAATCGGTACTTGTCCTCCAAGCCATCGCTCTTACGGCCTGGCACATCGGCGATCCCGGGCTCGACCTTGACCACGGTGAAGGAGAGGTCCGAGCCCCCCATGGTCGTTCGCGCGGCGTCGGCGAATGCCTCAATCGTGCGGACGGTCGTGGCCTGCGGGATGCCACAGGCCTGGGCGACCTGGGCCAGATCCGTCTTGCCCTTCGTGGCCGAGATATCGTGCCGCACGCGTTCGTACCCTTCGTTGTCGAACACGAACGCTCGCAGGTTCGGCGGTGCCACGTTCCCCAGGGTCGCCAGGGCCCCAAGCGAGAGCAGAAGGGCGCCATCAGTCTCGAGCAGGATCACGCGGCGATGCTTGGCCGCGAGCGCCAGGCCCAGGGCGACAGGGGTGTTGCTACCCATGGCCACCAGATAGAGATTGTTGTCGCCAGGCCGGACGGCGTTCCACTCCAGGGCGGTCCCGCCCAGGGAGATGACGACGTAGTCCTCGTCAGTGACATAAGGCGCCAGGGCGCGCAGGCAATCGATTCGGTTCATTCGAAGACCCTCAGACTCAGGATCACCGCCACGTGGTGCTTCGAGGCGCCCAGCGTCTCGTATGCGGCGGTGATGGCAGGGGCCACGTCCTCGACCTTGTCGACGACGCGGTAGGGGATGCGCATCCCATCGAGGAACGGGATGAGCGTGATCCCGTGGGGCTGGGCCCACCAGTCGACATCGCCGATGTCGCCTCGGAAGGGCATGATCATCAGCACCGGCAATCCGTGGCCCAGGCCTAACCGGGAAAGCGCCTCCGCAGCCACCCGAAGCCCGGAGTTCTCCATGATCAGGGCGGCGCGCCGGCCTCCCGCCCACGCGCCGGCACAGATGCTGGCGCACTCGCCTTCATTCGTGCCGAGCACGACCTCGAAGTCCTCGTCGGCGAGCACGGCGTCGTAGACGTCGTGGAGCTTGCTTTCCGGCAGGTACGAGATGAAGTCGATCCTGGCTTCCTTGAGCCCGGAGATCACGGCATCGGTCAGGGCTTGGCTCACACTTCCTCCTTACGCTGGCAGTCCGAAGTCAGGGATGTGCCGGCCGGACCAGGGACGGTCACCGCGGCCAGGCATTGACGAGGCCATCCACGGCCTGGACGAGCAGGCTTGCTATCAGGGCGATGAGCAGCACGACGCCGGTCACGGCCCAGCTCCCGGTCGCATCGAAGCGCGTGGCGAAGGCGGTCTCGAGCTGCCCCAGACCGCCGATGGTCACGACGACCTCGCCCACGATCATCCCCTTGACGGCCCGCGACATGCCGAGCCGGAGGCCAGAGAAGATCATCGGCGCGGCGTCGCGCAGGGTGACTTGGGTGAGGATCTGTCGCCGTGTGGCGCACAGCGAGATGGCCATCTGTCGGAGGGCCGCGTCGGTCGACTCGATGGCGATCCGTGTGGTGGAGGCGATGACGAATGTGGCGAAGAGCACGACGATCCCGATTAGGGTCGCCTCGCTGATGCCCAGGATGACCAGGAAGATCGGCACCACGATCACGACCGGGGTCAGCAGTCCCGCGTCCACGTAGGGGCCGAAGGCCCACACGGCGCGCTCTGACATGCCCATCCAGGTCCCCAGGGCCAGACCAAGGACGACCGAGATGGCGTAGCCGATGAGGAGGGTCCTCAGGCTGGCCCCGACCGCCGGTTGGAGCAGGCCGTCCTGCCAGAGAAGTCCGACGCGCGCGAAGACGTCTGAGGCCGGAGGCAGCCAGTCGGCATCCGCGAGGCGGCCGACGATCTCCCAGACCACCAGGCCGACGAGGATCGACGCGACCGTGGGGAGGCCTCGCCTGATGGTCTGTGGCATCACGAGGGTCCCGTCCGGACGCTGTCGAGCGTCTCCCAGATGCGGTTGCGGATCGCCATGAACTGGCCGGATGACTCAGCGCTTACCGATCGCGGCCGGGGCAGGTCGACGGTGATCTCGTCCACCACCCGGCCCGGTCCGGTCGCCATGACGATGACGCGGTCGGAGAGGATGATCGCCTCGTCCACACTGTGGGTCACGAAGATGGCCGTCTTCCGGCTGGCCGACCAGATGCGGAGCAGTTCGTCCTGCATGTTCCGCCGCGTGATCTCGTCAAGGCTGGAGAACGGTTCGTCCATCAGCAGGATCTCCGGGTCCACGGCCAGGGCACGAGCGATGCCGGCCCGCTGGCGCATGCCACCGGAGAGTTGCCGCGGAAAGGCCTTCTCGAAGCCGCCGAGGCCCACCAGCTGGGCCAGCGAGGCGGCCCGCTCGACACGCTCCGAGCGCCGGACGCCCGCCAGCTTCAGGCCGAAGGCGATGTTGTCGATGACATCGAGCCAGGGCAGGAGGGCGGCGTCTTGGAAGACCACGGCGCGATCCCGACCGGGACCGTGCACCTCGTCACCGCCGACTCGGATGACGCCGTCGTCCGGCTTGGTGAGGCCGGCCACGATGCGCAGGAACGTCGTCTTGCCGCAGCCACTCGGCCCGACGATGGAGACGAACTCGTGTGCCGCGACCTTGAGGTCCATCTTGCCGAGGGCCACGAACGGCTGGCCGTCCGCGCGGTTCGCGGTCCGCGCGAAGTACTTGGATATGCCCTGCGCCTCGATGGTGCCGCGGGCGCCCGGTTCCGTGGCGATGGCGGTAGATGTGATGGCAGTCATGATTCACTCCGCGCGGCTGGACCTCGGGACCCCACGACCCGCCGTTCGAAGCTGCGCAATACCGTCATCACGACCGTCGCCCCGACGGCGATGATCGCGACGAGTCCGAAGACGCTCGCGGAGTCGAACTGGCCCTGATAGAGGAGCAGCAGCTGACCCACGCCCAGCGCGATCAACGACAACTCGGTCACGATGATCCCGGTGAGGGCCATGCCGAAGCCGAAGACGAGAGCGGTGAAGATCGCCGGGGATGCACCCGGCACGAGGACCTCGCGCCAGATCTGGCCTTCCGAAGCACCGAACGCGTGGGCCATCTCCGGAAACCCCGGATCGATGTCACGGACACCGGCCCTGGTCGTCGCGATGATGTACGGCGCCGCGAAGAGCCAGACGACGAGCACTTCTGCTGGGCGCGTGATCCCGATGGCGATCAGGACGATCGGCATGACCACGACCATCGGCATCACCAGGGCAACGTCGAGGTAGGGCCGCAGCGCTTGATCGAGGTGTGGGGCGCGGCCCATCAGGAAGCCGATGGGAACGCCACTCGCCGCGGCGAGCAGGAATCCCGCGAGCATCGTCCCACCGCTCTCGATGAGGCCATTCCAGACCTTGGGATCGCTCAGCAATACCGGGATCGCAGCAAGGATCTGGGATGTGGTCGGGATGAGGAAATTGCCCTGCAAGGCGGCGTAGATCTGCCAGGCGATGGCCACGACCGCGGCCACGAGCAGTGGCAGCAGGAGCCGGAGCAAGGCACGGACGATCGGCGCCGAGGCACGCGCGGACGCAGCCGCCGGGGCTGCATCGTGGCGGTCCTGGCCAGCGGTCTGTTCGCGCATCACTCCGACTCCACGCTGGGACGGGCCTAGTACTTGGTGGCGTCAGACTGACCGATGGCGGCAAGCGCTGCCTTCATCGGGCTGTCGTCGAGGACCTGATCACGTGTGGTCGGGATGTCGAAGGCCTCGAGGGTCTTCTGCAACCCGTCGCTGGCCAGGCCGCCATTGGCGTACCACAGCTGCTTGTCGATGAACTGGGTGGCGATATCCGAGACGTCGCCCGACTCAGGCAGGTACTTCGCGACGAGCCCGGCGATCTGGGTTGGATCCTGATACAGGCTTCGGATGGCTTTGAGCTGCGCCTCCAGGAAGGCGGTGACGATCGAACCGTGGTCCTTGATCGTGTCCGCGTTGGTGAAGACGTAGTCGTCAGCCAGGCCGGGCATGTCCTGCCCGAAGTAGGTGATCGCCAGCTTGCCAGGGCTGGCCTTGTCGATGGTGATGGCGTCGGGCAGGCCGAGAGTGGAGCCCTCGATCTCACCGGAGACGATGGCCTTGGCCCGCAGTGGCGAGTCCGGGATCGTGACCAGCGTCGGCTTGATGTCGGGGCAGTTGGCCTTGAAGTAGAGGTTCATGAGGAGGGTGTAGCCGCTGGTCTGGGAGTAGATCCCGACCGGCTTGCCATCGAGCTTGGTGCAGTCGGTGTTGTCCTTCAGGGTGACCCACGTCACGAGGTCGGCATTCCGTGTCCCGATGACCTTGATCGGCGCGCCCTTGCTAGCGGCCAAGGCACCGATGGCCAGGGTGTCAGCCGTGAACTGCACCTGATTGCCGGCCAGTGACTGGAAGACAAGGTCGGACGAGGTCAGCTGGGCGGCGGAGATGTTGTACCCCTGGCTCTTGAGGTCATCGATGGCCATCAGCAGGGGCAGGTACGAGAGGTCGGGGGTCGAGTTCCAGGCGATCTTCATTTCCGCTGTATCGATAGAAGCGGCGGCGGAGGCGCTACTGGACGCGCTGGAACTGCTCGCTGGCGAGCTCGTGGAAGGCGACGAGGTTGCCCCCGTGCTGCATCCGGCGACGACGATCGCGGCCAGAAGCCCGAGGGAGCGAGATCTCAGGTTCATTTTCCCTCTCCGATTTGGATATGGAAGGCTGCGTATGGCTGGGGACCAGTGGTCTCGGGCGGTCGCGACGGCGGTCTGCGCCCGCAACCGTGGCTCGTACCTCATGCGCGCCTCACCCGGCGTGGCACCTTCGGCTCCACCCGCGCGTGGGTCGATGATCAGGGATGACCCATAGGCGCCTCCAGCGCTGTGGCGCGGATGCGCGGGAGGGCGGACGCAGCCACATCCGCTCGCTCCGGGGCCCGTTTCCCGATGGTGGCCGTGATCTGACCGAGCGAATGCAGCCCGCGCTCACGCATCCAGGCCTCGATGCCGTCGATCACACGCAACATCGAGTCGGGATGGGTGAAGGTCGCCGTCCCCACCTGCACCGCCGCCGCCCCCACGGCCAGGAACTGGAGGGCATCACGGGCGGTGGCGATGCCACCCACACCGATGACCGGGATGCGCACGGCCTGGGCGACCTCGGACACCATGCGCAGAGCGACCGGCTTGATCGCGGGGCCAGACACGCCGCCTGCGCCGTTGCCGAGGAGTGGGCGTCGAGCCTCCAGGCTCACGCCCAGGCCCAGCAGTGTGTTGATCGCCGAGACCGCCGTCGCCCCGCCCGCCTCCGCAGCCTGGGCGATCTCGACGATGGAGGTCACGTTGGGGGTCAGCTTCGCGATGATCGGCACGGACGTGCGAGCCACGACGGAGCGCACCACAGCCTCCACGGCCATCGGGTCGGAGCCGATCTCGAGGCCACCGGCCTCGAGGTTAGGACAGGAGATGTTGACCTCGATTGCGGCGATACCAGACACCCCGTCGAGGCGAGCCGCGACCCGTTCGTACTCGCCGATCGTCAGCCCCCCGATGCTCACGATGGTCGGTGGGCTCGAGGCCACGTAGCGCGGCAGGACGGACGTCAGGAAGCCATCGATGCCGGGGCTCGGTATGCCCACGGAGTTGAGCATCACGCCGCCCGTCTCGGTCAGACGGTCGGCCGGGTTGCCCGAACGCCGGTCGAAGAAGATCGTCTTCGTCACCAGTGCGCCGAGCCGGTCGAGGTCGATGAGGTCGCCGAGTTCAGGTCCGAAGCAGCCCGACGCCGGCATGACCGGATTGGCCAGATGCAACGAGCCGATGTCGAGGCTCAGGTCCGGTCTGACGCTCACGCCAGTGCCCCACGTGCCACGCGGAAGGCCGGTCCGTTGGTACAGACCAGGGGGGCCTCCTCGCCCAACCCTGGCGCTCCGCTCGAGCACCCGTGGCAGTAGCCGATGCCGCAGGCCATGTGGGCCTCGATGGAGACCTGGACCTCGGCCCCGTGGGAGTCACCGAGGTCGGCCGCCAGACGGAGCAGGCGTTCGGATCCACAGACGAAGATCTGGTCGGGGCCCGTCACGTCGAACCGCCGAAGCAGTTCCCTCCGTACAGCGGCCGGGTCGCTCGAGCCATCGGTGTCCAGCACGTCGATGATCTCGATCGATCCGTCCCCTCCGTACAGCGCCGCGCCCGCTGCCGCCTGCTTGTCCCGGCGGCTGGCGACGGCCACGACTCGGACGCCCTCGGAGACCCCGCGGAGGGCCAAGGCGGTGAGCGAGCATGTGCCGATGCCCCGGCCGAGGAGGAGGATGGTCGACGCCCCCGCTCGCAACTTGAAGCCAGTCCCCAGCGGACCCACCGTCGTCATCTGCTCACCTGATCGCCAGGTGGTCAGGGCCGCGGTCCCTTCGCCCACGACCCGATAGACGACATCGATCGACCCCGCCGCGCGATCCCAGCGACAGAGGGCCATGGGCCGGGGCAGGAGCGGCGTCAGGCCGTCCTGGCGAGCGATGGTGAGCATGGCGAACTGCCCGGGCTGCGCACCGTCGGCCACCGCGGGTGCGTCGAGGGTGAGTTGCCAGTAGTCGGAGATGAGGCGCTCATTGCGGAGGACGGGCGCCCGGATCAGCATCGGTCGCACCCGGAAGTCGGCGCCGTCATCCTCGAGCGTCGTGAGCCGATAGCTGCGAAGGCTCGGCGCACCGGATACCACCTCGACGCGTCCGCGCCTACGCGTCCGCACCGGCGAGGGCCGGCCGCGTGATGGGGGAGGTGGCATCACCGGAACGAGCCTCGACATGGCCGAGAGCTGCGGAGATCGCCTCGGCCTCCTCGAGGAGGGAGGCCAGCATCGTGTCGCGCTGGGCGTTCACGCGGTGTTCAGGGGCGACGATCGATAGGCTGGCGATCACTTCCGCGCCCGCCGCTCGGACGGGCACGGAGAGGGCCGTGACGCCGACCTCCATCTCCTCGTCGCAGACGGCATAACCCGCGGCCCGGACCCGTGCCAGCTCGGTGAGGACGGCAGCCTTGGTCGTCGGGGTCGTGTCCGTGAACTTGAGGAGCTCTTCGCGCTTGAGGGCCTCCTCCGCTTCCGCCGCGGGCCTGAAGGCGAGGATGGCCCGCGCTGACGCAGCCGCGTGATACGGCATCCGCTGGCCAACATGCATGAAGAAGCGGAGTGGCCGAGGACTCTCGGCGGTGGCGACGCAGATCGCGTCGCCATTCACGTACTCGGTGAGGAAGACCGACTCGGTCGTGCGTGCGCAGAGCGTCGTCATGTGCGGTTGGGCGACGCTGAGGAGCGTGTTCTGCTGACGGTAGGCGGCACCCCACTCCAAGACCGCGGGCCCCAGGCGGTAGCGCTTGCTGGCCACATCCTGGACCACGACGTTGTACCGGCCGAGGTCAGTGACCAGCCGATGAGCTGTGGAGGCGGGGATCCCGAGCTGTTCCGCGAGCTTCATGACGCCCAGCCCGGACTCCGCATCGCTGAGCATCTGAAGGACCTGGACAAGCCGGTCGATGCTGCGCACGTGAATCGTGAACCTCAAAAATGGAAGTCACTTCCGTTTGGAAGGTTCGCATCATAGGCAGCCGGGAGACTGCGGTCAAGGCCCTCGACGCGCGCCTGGTGGTGCTGACCCACGTCCTCGCCGGCGAGCTCGATGTGGGCGCGGCGGCGACCTACCTGCAGCCCTCGCGCGCCAGGTCCGCCGGCTGCTCGAGCGCTACCGCATGGCGGGGGCCGCGGCGCTCGTCCATGGCAATCGCGGCCGGACACCCGTCAACCGGACCGCGTCGGCGGTCCGCGCCCGGCTAGTCGAGCTGGCCACGACCGAGTTCACGGGCTTCAACCCGGTCCGTCTGGCGGAGCGTCTCGCCGAGGAGGGTCGAGCGGAGCTGGCCGTCTCGCCCGGGACGACCCGGCGGATCATGGCCGAGGCCGGGCAGGCGCTGCCGCGGACCCGCCGCCCGGCCCGGCATCGGTCGCGTCGGGAACGGATGCCCCGGGCGGGGATGCTCCTGCAGGTCGATGGCAGCCGCCACGACTGGCTCGAGGGCCGGGGTCCGATGCTGACCCTCATCGGGGGAAGGCTCGATCGGCATCAATCGACCGGCGACGACGTGGTCCGTTCGGCCAAGAGAGGAGCGACTGCCTCGATGTTGTCGAGAACTAGCTGAACGCCGGTCTTGCGATCCAGGACATTACGGATGATACCCAAGGTCACTCCAAGGTCCTCGTAGGCTCGAACCTTAGCTCGGACAGCGTCGGGCGTGCCGACGAATGCTATCTTGTCGATGACGCTTTCGTCGATCAGCCGCAAGGCCCCATCGACGTCACCGGATAGGTAGGTCTCACGGATCTGACGATGTCTTTCGCCGAGCCCAGCCTTGGCCATGGTGAACTGATGATGATCCTCGCGTAGGTAGTAGAGACACGCACGCTGAGCCGCCTCCCATACCTTGCCTGGATCTCGATTCGCTGCCATGACCATGCTGCAACCGATCTCGACCTCTGACGGGTCTCGGCCGACGGACGCTGCCCCAGCGGCGATCTCGCCGCGGGCCCATTCGATGTACTCGGGCGTGGACAGTGAGTTCAAGATGACCCCGTCCGCATATGCACCTGCGACGCGTAGCACGAGCGGCCCGGTTCCACCAACGTAGATCGGGACACTGACCGGGGCAAGCGTCGGTTGCAGATCGCTCGCGGCAGTACCTATTCCGTAGGTTTGCGGAATCCACGCGTTATGAAGGCTAAACAGATTGCCATCATAATCGAGTCTCCGGCCGGCCAGGATTTCTCGGATGATCTCGACGTATTCCTTCATCCTGAGAGCGACCTTCTCGACCTTCACGCCGTGGTTGGGCTCGATCTTGAGTCGCCCACCTGCACCAATACCGAGCAGGCGGAAGCGATTACCTGTGGCTTCATTGAGCGTAACAACGGACATCGCCAACAGCGTTGGGGTGCGAGTGTAGATGGGTACGACATTCGTCCCCAACATGATCGTTGAGGTCGCACGTGCTACTTCAGCAAGGGACACAAAGCAGTCTCTGACCGCGGACTCGCCGATGAAGGCGTAATCCACACCAGCATCCTCGCCTACCTGGATCGACCGCACCACTGCAGCGAGATCTAGGTCCAATAGGCTGTAGTAACTGAGGCCAAACCGCATTCGAGCTGCTCCTTCAAAGCTGGGTCAAGTCTCGTCACGACCAATCTCCGCACCATCGAGAGGACGTTCGCTAACGAGGCTGACGATCTCGTAGCACGCCACGTTGGGGACGCTCGGCCGTCGCACCCGCGAAATCCGGAAGCCTCTTCCATCAAGCGGAAGGATTCGCGACGGTAGCCGCTCTGTGCCGGTCGTGTCAAGGGAGGCGGGCGTCTCTCGGCAAAGGGGCGCTTGGGAGGGCCTTTTGTCCGCGTGGCCGTACCATCAGCAGGCCGCGCCAGCGCTCCTCCTGACCCCGTCAGCGAACGCGGCCCGTTCGGTCGAGCGCCCTCATCGAGGTCTGGTCCCGATGCTCGATCTGCTCGGGCTTGGTGCGGCGAGCTGGGGCGCCCTGATGGCCCTGGCACCCATGCTGCAGGTGCGGCGCATCATCGCCCGACGTTCCTCGGCCGACGTCTCGCTCGGCTACCTCAGTGTCCTCGAGATCGGCTTCGTGCTGTGGATCGCCTACGGCATCGCCCTTGGCAGCCCCGTCCTTGTGGTGCCGAACGTCCTGGCCGCGCTCATCGGCGCGTTCGCGCTCCTGGTGAGCTGGCGCTACCGAGGGACCGATCCGGGTCGAAGGTAGGTCTTAGGACCAACGACCAGCGGCCGGATCCCAGTTCCTCCCGGTGAGGCCACCTCCTTCCGCAGCCGAACGACGGACTGGCCGGCCTCCCGGGCGAGAACCGAGCCGCGCGTCGAGAGCCTGGCGGAAAGGCGCCTGCGTTGCCCTACCTCACGACCCGGTACCCGGCGATCGCCTCGGCGACCATGCGCTGGACCCCCGCTCATCGGGCACCTGGCCGACGCCGTGGGACTGCCGCTGGCACTCGGGATCGTGCCGCTCCTCACGGCCGCCATCGTCCTGATCGTCCGAATGAGCCGCGGCTTCGCTCCCGTCGGCGCTCGGGCTGCCCCTGGCGCCGGAGCCGGCTGAGCACCCGGCGATCGTCGGAGCCGGGTCAGAGCTGCGCCTGTTCGGCCCGGGCCTCCCACTGCACATGCTCGGGCGTCTCGAGCTGGAACGTCGAGTGCCGCACATCGAAGTCGTCGGCCAGGCACCTCCCGAGATGGTCGAGGATGTCGCCCGGCTTCGCCCCCTCGGCCAGGACGACATGGGCGCTGACCACGTTCATGCCGCTCGTGATCGTCCAGGCATGCAGGTCGTGGACGTTGACGACCCCCGGGGCCTCGACGATATGCGCGCGGACGTGGTCGAGGTCGATGCCCTTGGGCGTGGCCTCCAGCAGCACGTCGAGCGCCTCGCGCAGGAGGTGCCAGGTCCGCGGCAGGATCAGCAGGCCGATGACGACCGAGGCGACGATGTCGGCTCCCGTCCAGCCCGTGATCCGGATCACGATCGCGGCGACGATGACCGCCACCGACCCGGCCAGGTCGCCGATGACTTCGAGATAGGCGCCGCGCATGTTGAGGCTCCGGCTCTGGGCGCCGTGCAGGACGGATAGCGACACGACGTTGGCCAGCAGGCCGACCAGGGCCACGGCCAGCATGAGGTCAGAGGTGATGTCGGCCGGCTCCGAGAGGCGGCCCCAGGCCTCGAACAGGACGTAGGCTGCGACGCCGAAGAGCAGGATCGCGTTGGCGACGGCGGCCAGGATCTCGAGCCGCAGGTACCCGAAGGTCCGCTCGCTCGTGGCCGGCCGACCGGCGATCCAGATCGCGGCCAGCGCCAGCCCCATGCCGAACACGTCGGTGAAGACGTGGCCCGCATCGGCCAGAAGGGCCAGGCTGTTGGACAGCAGGCTGCCGACGACCTCGACGACGAAGACCGCAAGACTCAGGCCGAAGACGCCGAGCAGGCGCGTCCGATGCGCGGCCGCGGCCGAGTGGACGTGGGGCATCAGACGAACCCTCCCGCCACGTTCCCTTCTGCCACGTGCCCTGCCGCGTCGAGCACCAGCCGCCGGAGGTGATCGTCGACCAGCCGATAGTGGACGATCCGGCCGTCCTTGCGCCGGCTGACCGCGCCGCGTTCGCGCAGCGCCCGGAGCTGGTGCGACAGGGCCGAGACGCTCATCCCGAGCACCAGCGCCATGTCGCAGACGCACAGCTCGCCCTCGCTGATGGCGAGCAGGTGGAGGATCCGGGCCCGCGACGGATCGGCCAGGACGGCGAACAGGTCCGCGACGGCTCGCGACCCCTCGGCTCCCAGGCTCAGCCCGAGGATGGGCCGCACGACGTCGGGATGCAGACAGTCCGTCTCGCACCGGTCCGCGTCGATCGCCGAGGCGAATACTTGAGCCATGGCTCAAGTATCACACGGACCGTGTGCCGGCTCGTTCAGTGGGATGGTCGGGGCGGGCCGAGGCCCGGAAGGCCTGGGGACCAGGCCGTCCGGGCAGCCAGTGGCTGGGGCGACGTCAGTGGAGCGAGGGGAGCTTCACGTCGGTCATGCCGAACGCCTGGGCGACGTCGAACATCGCCTGGTTGAGGATCTTGTGGGTGGTCTCGTCCGCCTGGACACCGACCGCCTTGTTGATGTCATCCATCACCTGGTCGTGGACCTGGTGCGAGAGGGCATGATCCAGCAGGTAGCCTGCCCAGAAGGTCCCATCAGGGGCGGTGCCGGCCTGGACCAACCCCTTGGCGAGGGCCGTTCCGGTGAGGTCCGCGGGGGCGGCCGGCAAGGTCACACCGGCGGCGGTCACGATCTTGATCGCGTCATCCACGGCGAAGTCCATGCCGCTGACGAAGCTCTTGACCTGGTCGGCGCCGTACTGGGTGGTCAGCTTGGCGACCTCGCTGTCGACCGTGTCCTGACCGAGCATCGAGACCAATGCGGCCTGGAAGCTGAAGTCCTGGGCGCCACCTCCCGCGGCGATGAGGGCCGCGGTCGCCGCCAGCTCCGGGTCACCGCTGTAGACGGGACCGCCGAACATGTTCGTCGAAGCGCTGTCCATTCCCATCGAGGAGTCCATCGGGGTCGGGCTCGAGGCCGAGCTGCCCGCGGAACCTGCTGGTGTGGTCGCGGTGCTGCCGCAAGCGCTCAGAGTAAAGACCATGGCTCCGCTGAGGGCGGTGGCCACGATGGCGCGTGGGATGTGCATGGTGCCTCCTGGTATCTGTATCGCTAAGCACCACTGACTATACACCGGGTATCCCGAAGGCGGCCTGCTAGCGGACTGAACGGAGCGGCGCCCATGAGGGTCCTAAAGAGCGGAGTGGAGAAGACCGTGGCACCTCGCGAGGCTGACGCCGCCCTGTCGGCCACCAGCTTCGAGACACTCGTCGGCCCCTGGGTCGACGAGATGTACCGTGCCGCGGCCGCCATCGTCGGTGAGTCGGAGGCCCGCGACGTGACCCAGGACGCCTTGCTCGATGCCTGGCGCGGCTTCGGCCGGCTGAAGGATCCGGAACGTGTCCGCCCCTGGCTGCATGCGATCGTGGCCAACCGCAGCCGGAAGCATCTCCGCGCTCGTCGCAGCCGGCCGCGTCTGATCGCCGTCGACACCATGCCGGACGGCGCCGTGGACGACCGGACGGCGGAGATCGCCGAACGTCAGCGGATGGATGCGGCGTTCGACTCCCTGCCGCCGGACCAGCGCATCGCCCTCGTGCTCCACTACGCGCTGGACCTGTCGGTGCCTCAGGTCGCGGCGGCTATGGCGGTCCCCGAAGGCACGGTCAAGTCGCGCATCCACACTGGCATCGAGCGCTTGCGGACCGCTCTGAGCTCGGACGACCGACCATGAAGGACGTCGAAGGATGAAGGACGACGAGGAGCGCATCCGAGCCTATCTTCGGGCCCGAGCTGACGTTCCGATCCCTGGTGACCTACGGCTGCCGACTCGGGCGGCCCTCGGGCCGACGCGGGCGTGGGACCCGGGCTTACGCTCGAGGCTGGGCTCGGGAGGCTGGATCGGGCGGCTCGGGTCGTCGGCTGCCGTGGGTCGCCTAGCCATCATCGGGCTCCTGGGCGTCCTCGTCGCGATCGCCGTCATCGTTCGGCTGCCAGGGTCGAACGGACCGGCGAGTCCCGCGAGTCCATGGTTCGCGGGTTCCGGCACGGCGACCGGTTCGCCCTTCAGCGGAGCCTTCCCGACCGAGGTGGACGGCCTGCCCGTGCTCTCGGTCGCCCAGGCGGTCGATGACTTCCGGGGCGGCAAGCTGGCCGGCGAAGCCGTCGCCGTGGCCGGCTACTACGAGGCGTTTCACCCGTCGTGCCCGTATCCGGGTCGATACATCGGGCCGCTCGAGCATTGGTGCGACACCGAGGTCCTCGCCGACACGCAGACCGGAGCCAAGTTGTGCGAACCGTTGGGCTCCAACGGCACCTCCTGTCATCAGCCCAGCGGGACGTACCTCGCGCCCCACACCATGAGCGAGACGAGCGGTGACGCCGATACCTGGCTGACCGGCAGCGCCTTTGGTGGGCCGGCCGGCGCCGACCAGCAGCCACCTGCCCTTGTGCTCATCGGCCATGTCGGCGATCCGCGTCAGTGGCAGTGCACGCCCCAGTCCCAGGCCGAGTGCGCCGCTGCCTTCGTGGTCGACCGGGTGGCCTGGGCCAACGGTAAGGATGTCCCGCTGACCTCTCCGGGGACGGGTGACCAGCTGACGGGCAAGCTGCTCGAGTCCCGGATGACGCTCAGCCAGGTCGCAGCCCGGATCGGGCCAGCCGACATGGTCGTGGCCGGGGCAGCCTTCCAGGCAGGCGGCATCGCCACGGTCGACCCGCGCTGGAACCTCGCCGGCGACGATCTCGTGTGGCTGGTCCGGACGGTCGCAGCGTCCGCTTCGTCACCAGGCCAGGCGGCGCGTCCCGAGACGGTCTGGCTCGTCGACGACGCGACGGGCAAGGTCATCGACAGCCAGCCCCTGAAGATGGACGCGGACTATCGGCCGGCGCGGGTGTGGCAGATGGCGACGGCGCACGGAGTCGACTGCTGCGGCGACGATGCGACGC